>NZ_JBEXYD010000001.1:0-373651 GCF_040630735.1 Kitasatospora sp. NPDC005748 | reverse complement strand
AACGCTCGGCTGGGAAACCCCAGCCGAGCGCCTGCATAAACTCATCGCGGCCTGATCAAACCGACCACGTGTTGCAACGACCCCTAGAAACCGCCGTGTCGGTCTCCGGGGGCCTGCGTCCGTGCCGGTCCGTCAGGGGCCGTACACCTGGAACTCGGAGAGCTGGCCGGCCGGCCAGCCGGTGTTGCCGGTGAAGGTGAGCCGCAGGTGGCGGGCGGTCGTCCCGGGCACCTGGACGGTGACGGTGTTCCCGGTGGCCGGGTCGAAGCGGTACCCGGCCGAGGGCTTGACCGTGCTCCAGGAGCCGCCGTCGGTGGAGGCCTGGACGGTCAGGGTCTGGGTCCGCGCCTCCCAGCCGGGCGGCAGGGTGAGCACCAGTCGGCCGACCGCGACGGGGCTGCCGAGGTCACCCGTGATCCACTGCGGGAAGGCGTTGTTGGCGCTCTCCCAGTAGCTGGCCCGGTCGCCGTCGTCGGCCCGCTGCGGGGGGTAGACGTCGGTGTAGCTGCTCGCCGCGATCGCCCTGCCGTGCAGCAGGTCCACCGTGCCGGGCGGCGTGGTCGGGGTGGGCGTGGTCGACGGGGTGGTCGACGGGGTGGGCGTGGGGGTGGGCGTGGTCGAGGGGCTCGGGGTGCCGGACGGGCTCGGGGTGCCCGGGCCGCCGCCGCCCGGCCGGCCGCCGTAGGTGAACTGCGGGGCCGGCCAGGTGCCGCCGCAGGTGGAGCCCGCCCAGCCGGAGTTGCCGCCGCCGTCGGTGATCCGGAAGCCGGCGCCGACGCAGTTGTGGGTCGGGGTGGCGGACTGGGCGATGTTGCGGGCCTTCACACCGGTGAACCGCATCGTCGACTCGGCCTGCGCCTGGATGGCGTAGGTACCCGCGCCGTCGATGGTCACGCCGGTGAAGGCGATCCCGCTGGACGAGCCCTCGATGGTCTGGATCGCCTCGTAGGAGCTGTCCAGGATGTCGGTGTCGCCGATGGTGATCGCGGCGCCGCTGATCGGCTCGTTGAGGCCGCTGAACCAGACCGCCCCGACGCCGAAGTTCCAGTTGTAGTCGCTGTTCCCGGTCCGGATCAGGGTGTTCCGGAGCGCGTTGACGGTGCCCGCGACGGCGGTCCCCCAGCCCGAGCCGACCCCCGGGTACCGGTTGGCGATGTGCAGGCCGCCGCCGTTGCTGACGGTGTCCGCCATCACGTTGTCGGAGATCGTGAAGTCCCGGCCCCCGTACGTCACGATGTTGTTGGCCAGCACGGGGACGACCACGGTGTTGTGGGTGAAGCTGTCGCCCACGTTGGGGACGCGCTCCGGCCAGGAGGCGAGGCCGTCGTCACCGGTGTTGCGGACGAAGGTGTTGGTCACCGTCGAGTTCGTCACCCCGGTGTGGAAGTTCACGCCGTCCGCGGTCTGGTCCAGGATGCGGCTGTTCCGGATGGTGAACCGGTCCATCGGCCCGTCCATCCAGGCGCCGACCTTGGTGTGCTGAATCCACAGGTTGTCCACGGTGGAGTCGCTCATCGCCCCGCCGAGCGCGTTCACCTGGTCGTCGTCGACCCGCTCGCGGATGTCGCCGATGACGGCGAAGTCCCGGAGGGTGACGTTCCGGCTCGGTCCGTTGGCCTCCTGCGGCCGGACCGCCCCGCCGTAGCCGCCGCCCGCCACGTACTTGCCGTAGATCCCGGCGGCCCGGTTGCGGTTGACCGGGTCGCGGCCGCCGAGCACGCTGTACCAGGGCCCGGCCCCGGCCAGGGTGACGCCGTCCACCACCACGTGGTCGTACAGCGTGTAGCTGCCCGGCGGGATGTAGACCGTCCGGCCCTGGGCCCGGCCGGCGTCGACCGCGCTCTGGAACCGCGCGGTGTTGTCGCCGGCCCCGGTCGGGTCGGCGCCGAAGTCCGCCACCACGTCGATCGCCCCGGCGGGCTTGCCGATCGGCGCGCCGACCTGCTCGAAGTCGGCCAGGTCGACGGTGAAGGCGGGGGACTGCGCGGTCGAGGACACCTGCAGCCGGATCTTCGTGCCGGCGGGCAGCGAGGAGCCGAACATGGTCCGGGTCTCGTCGTAGAAGTGGTGCGGGTCGGTGTCCCCGGGGTTGTTGTTGAAGGGGTAACCCCCGTAGTACCAGCCGTACTTCGAGGTGACCGGGACGGACTTCAGCTTCGACCCGTTGACCAGGAGGTCGATCGAGGCGTCCCGGCCCCGGCCGTCCGCGTTGTCCGGCAGGCTGTAGCGGAAGCTCATCGCGTCGGCCGGGGCGGTCAGCGTGAACTCGACGTACTGGCCGGTCGCGGACAGCGTGACGGCCTGGCGGCCGGAGGCCTCCGAGGGGAGTGTGCCGTAGCGGCGCTCGGGGCCGATCACCGTGCCGTTGGTGGCCGCGAACTCGGCCTCCTGCTCCTTGAACTTCACGGCGGCGCCCCGGCCGGGGACGTCCAGCGGCGAGAGGGTCGGCACGGCCGCCGCGTGCGCGGGCTGGGTGGTGACGGTGAGCAGGGCGGCCGCGGAGAGGGCGGCGGCGGTCAGCGCGGCGAGCGGTGCGCGCAGCCGGCGGAAGGCGGGAGGTGGCATGGGCGACGTCCTCACTGGCGTGGGTGGGAGGCCGAGCGAGGGGAACACTAGGGGCGCCTCTGCATGAAGTCCATGGATATGCGCAAAATATTGACAGTCGCTCCGCAAGAAGGGAGGGGTTGGGGACCGAGCATGCCGCGGGGAGCGCCCGACCGACGATCCGGCAGGCACGCCCGGAGCAGGTCATCACCACCGCGTCGCCGGCCCCGGCCCGACGCACTCCCGCGCCGCGCCGACCAGGACGAGGTGGAGCGCCAGCAGCGCGAGCGTCACGGGGTGTCCCGCTCCTTCACCTGCTCCAGGGCCGCCAGCAGGGCCGAGGCCTCGTCCCCGCTCATCCGGTCGACGAAGTGCAGCAGGGCCCCGGCCCGGTCGGAGGTGGTCTCCAGTGCCTGGTGCATCAGTTGGGCGGTGTACGCCTCGCGGGTGCAGGTCGGCTCGTACACCCACGCCCGGCCGACCTTCTCCCGGCGCAGCCACCCCTTGGTGTGCAGGATGTCGGCCACGGTGGTGTAGGCGAGCGGCCGCCGCAGCAGCAGGTCGTCGACGATCTCGCGGGCGGTGGCCGCCCGGCCCCAGGACCAGAGCCGGTCCATGATCTCGGCCTCCAGATCGCCGAACCCGCGCAGCACCGCCCGAACGCCCCTTCCATCCGCACCCGGCCGCCCTGCCCGGCCGCCCACCGGCCCATCGTACGGGCGGCGGCCGAGGTGCCCGTCCGGCGCTCTCCCGGTGGGCGCGGTGGAGCCGTTCGGGCACCGGCGGGGGTCCGGCGTGCCCCGGGCGGGCGGACGGGCGTAGAACGGACGGAGCGCCGGAGCCGACCGGAGCGCGCGAACCGGAGGAGGTACAGCTGTGTGGAGCGACCCCCGGCACGGCCCGCTGGTGCCGATGCTGCTGTTGCTCACCGTCGTCACCGGGCTGGTGGACGCGGTGAGTTACCTCGCCCTCGGGCATGTCTTCGTCGCCAACATGACGGGCAACGTGGTCTTCCTGGGCTTCGCCCTGGCGGGCGCGGCCGGGTTCTCCGCCACCGCCTCGCTCACCGCGCTGGGCGCGTTCCTGGCGGGCGCGCTCGCCGGTGGCCGGCTCAGCGAACGCCTGCCCGGCCACCGGGGCCGGCTGCTGGTCGTCTCCGCCGCCGTCCAGGCGGTGCTGCTGGCCCTCGGCACGGCCCTGGCGGCGCTGGCCGGTCACACCGGCGAGCCCGCGCGCTACGCGCTGACCGGTCTGCTCGGGTTCGCGATGGGGCTGCAGAACGCCGTCGTCCGCTCCCTCAAGGTGCCCGACCTCACCACCACCGTGCTCACCATGACCCTGACCGGCCTGGCCGCCGACCTGGCCGGGATCCGCCGCTTCGCCTCGGCGGTCTGGATGTTCGGCGGCGCCGTCCTGGGCGCCGCGCTGGTCCTGAACGCCGATGTGCCGATCGCCCTCGCCCTGGCGCTGGCCCTCCTGGTGGCCGTCGCCGTGCTCACCCACCGGGCGTCCGCCGGCCTCCCCGCCCCGGCCTGGACCGGGTGGGATGGCGGGTCCTGAGGCGCCGACGGGCGGGCGGAGCACCCGGACCCGGACCCGGAGCCGGTCCGGGCGGCGGACTTCGGGGGCCGCCGGGCCGGCCCGGCGACCCCCGGCCGGGGTCAGTCGCCCTGCGCCCCGTCGGGGCTGTGGCTCGCGCGGCCGCTCCAGAGCGGTTCGAGCCTGCTCCAGGACCGCTGCCAGGCGAGGTCGGCCCGCCGGTCGAGGGTCCGCAGGCGCAGGGCGAGGGCGGCCACGACGCCCGCGCCGACGACGGTGAAGCCCGCGAGGCCCACGCAGACCGCCTCGATCGCCACGCCCGCCCGGGTGGTCGGGGGATCGGTCACCAGACCGGCCTCGTCCACCCAGACGGGGACGGTGGTTCCGACCACGGCGGTCCGGTGCACCTCGATGGTGCCGGTGCGCCACTGCCCGTTCGGCGCGGTCCAGGTGGCCTCGGCGGCCACCCTGCCCTGGTAGCCGCCCGCCGAGCGGCTTCCCACGGCGGCTCCGTGCCGGTCGGTGGAGAGCACGATGGCGTCGACCCGGCGCAGCCGTGCCAGGTCCGCGTCGGCGTCCCGCCCGACGGTCCGGTAGCCGAGCAGCGCGCCGACGACGGCGGCGGTCAGGGCGAGCAGGATCGCCAGCGCGGCCGTGCACCAGGCCCGGCCGCGGGACCGGTCCAGCGGTCGGACCAGGGGGGAGCGGTGGCTGCCGAGGGCCTGCCGCAGCTGCCGTCCGGCCCGCCGCGGGAGCGACGCGGGCCGGACCGGGCCGGAGGTGCTGGACACGATGCGTGCTCCTCGGGTGGTAGGTCGCAGCGGCGCTCGGGCGCCCGGCCGGGATCGTCCGCCGGGCTCCGGCTCTCAATCTGCCTCCGCTCCGGCCGCGGCACAAGAGTCGTGCGCCCTCGTACCGCGGCGCCCGCCCGCCGACCGGCCGTCAGGACCGGGGCCCGCCGCGCGACCGGGACGTTCGGCCCTCGGCGCCGGAGGGGTGCCCGGGGCAGGCTGGTGGGTGCCGCGTCCGAGAGGTGTCGGGACGCGGTCGGCCCGGCCCGCTGTGGGGGGCAGGTCGGGCCGCCGGTGTGGCGCGGGAGGCGGTGTGGGGCCGCCTCCCGCTCACCGCCCCGCCGGTTCCCGGGAGGCCGATTCCCTCCGACGGATCAGCTTCTTCGCAGCTCGGAGCCGTATTCTCGCCAGCTATACACTCGGGGTATACGTCGGGTGTATGGTCCTCTCATGAGTGTTCCCCTAACCCTTCTCGGGCTGCTGGAGCGAGAGCCGAGCCATGGCTACGACCTCAAGCGCGACTACGACACCTTCTTCGGCCGCGGCAAGCCCCTGCCCTACGGCCAGGTCTACGCCACGCTCGGCCGACTGGCCCGGGACGGCAAGGTGGTGCCCGGCGAGGCCGAGCCCGGCGACGGCCCCGAGCGCAAGCGCTACGTGATCACCGAGGCCGGTGTGACGGAGTTCGAGCACTGGCTCACCGAGCCCGTCGCGCCCGAGCCCAGCCTGCAGACGGTGCTCTTCACCAAGGTGGTGCTGGCCCTGATGCTCGGCCGCGACGCCGAGGTGTACCTCGACACCCAGCGCGCCGCCCACCTGCGGCGGATGCGCGAACTCACCGAGCTGCGCCGGGGCGGCGAGCTGGTCGACGCCCTGCTCGCCGACCACGGGCTGTTCCACCTGGAGGCCGATCTGCGCTGGATCGACCTGACCACCGCCCGCCTGGACGCGCTCGCCGAGGCGGTGCGGTCATGACGCCGCTGATCGAGGCCCGCGACATCACGCTCGCCTACGGCGAGACCCCGGCCCTGCGCGGCGCGAGCCTGGCCGTCGCCGCCGGTGAGGTGCTCGCGATCATGGGCCCCAGCGGCTCCGGCAAGTCGACGCTGCTGCACTGCCTGGCCGGCATCCTCACCCCGTCCTCCGGCGAGGTCCTGTTCGACGGGCAGCGGATCGACACCATGAACGAGGCCGGGCGCAGCGCCCTGCGGCGCGACCGGTTCGGCTTCGTCTTCCAGTTCGGCCAGCTCGTCCCCGAGTTGACCGCCGAGGAGAACGTCGCGCTGCCGCTGCTGCTGAGCGGCACCCGGCGGGCGGCGGCGCTGGCCGAGGCCCGGCCCTGGTTCGCCCGGCTGGGGCTGGACGGCCTGGGGAAGCGCCGCTCCGGTGAGCTGTCGGGCGGTCAGGCGCAGCGCGTCGCGCTCGCCCGCGGCCTGGTGGCGCGCCCCCGGGTGCTGTTCGCCGACGAGCCGACCGGCGCGCTGGACTCGCTGACCGGTGAGCAGGTGATGGAGCTGATGGTCGGCGCGGCCCGCGACCAGGGCACCACCGTCATCCTGGTCACCCACGAGCCCCGGGTCGCCGCCTACGCCGACCGCGAGGCGATCGTGCGCGACGGCCGGGCCACCTCGCTCTCGGCGGACCCGGTGGGCCGATGATCGCCTTCGCGCTGCGCCTCGCCGTCAGCGGCGGGCGGGAGGCCCTGGCCCGGCTGGCCGTCATCGCCGCCGCCGTGGCGATCGGCGTCGGTCTGCTGCTCTCCACGCTGGCGAGCATCAACGCCGTCGGCGAGGCCAACGACCGGGCCGTGTGGACCAACACCGGCGCGGCGAGCCGGACCGAGACGGCCCCCGTGGACCCGCTCTGGTGGTGGGCCCACGGGGACTACTACGACGGCGAGCAGATCCTGCGGGTCGACGTCGCCGCCACCGGGCCGACGGCGCCCGTCCCGCCGGGGCTCGACGCGGTGCCCGCGCCCGGGGAGTACTACGTCTCGCCCGCGCTGGCCGAACTGCTGCGCAGGACCCCGGCCGGCGAGCTGGGCGACCGACTCCCCGGTCGGCTGGCCGGCATCCTCGGCGACGCGGCGCTGCCCTCCCCGGACTCGCTGTTCGTGGTGGCGGGCCGGACGGCGGCGGAGATCTCGACCGTGCCGGGGGCGCGGGAGGTCACCACCATCGCCACCGCCCTGCCGCCCAGCTGCGACAACGACTGCCCGGGGCCGGGCACGCGCGGCGACGCCATGACGCTGATCCTCTCGGTCGTGGCCGGGGCGCTGATCTTCCCGGTGGTCGTCTTCATCGGCACCGCCACCCGGCTCTCCGCCGCCACCCGCGAGCAGCGCTACGCGGCGATGCGGCTGGTCGGCGCCACCCCGGGGCAGATCTCGCTGATCTCGGCGGTCGAGTCCACGGTGGCCGCCGCCGTCGGCACGGTCCTCGGGTTCGGCCTCCACCTGGCGCTGCGGCCGCTGGTGGCGACCGTCCCGTTCACCGGTGACCGGTTCTTCCTCGACGACCTGACGCTCACCCCGCTCCAGGCGGTGGCGGTGGCCGTCGGCGTTCCGGTGGCGGCGGCGGTCGCGGCCCGGCTGGCGCTGCGCCGGGTCACCGTCTCCCCGCTGGGGGTCACCCGCCGGGTCACCCCCAGGCCGCCGACCCACTGGCGGCTGGTCCCGCTGCTGGCCGGCCTCGCCGAGCTCGGCTTCTTCGTGAACCGCCGCCCGGACACCACCGACCAGCAGACGGCGGCCTATCTGACCGGCTTCCTGCTGATCATGCTCGGGCTGGTGGTCGCCGGGCCCTGGCTCACCATGGTCGCGGCCCGGGCCGTCGCCGCCCGCACCAGCCGCCCGGCCACACTGATCGCGGTGCGGCGGCTCGCGGACGACCCCAGGACCGGGTTCCGCTCGGTCGCCGGGCTCGTCCTCGCCCTCTTCGTCACCACGGCCACGGTCTGCATCATCGGCACCATCAACGAGAACCGCGGTGCGCTCAGCGGGGATCCGCAGACCCGGGTCGTGGTGGAGCACGGCGCGATGGTCGACGAGCCGCCGATGACGGACGCGCTGCCGGAGCGACTGCTGGCGGACCTCCGGGCGGTGCCGGGGTTCCGGGGCCTCACGGTGGGCCACGACAACCCGCGGGCGCTCGGCGCGGAGCCGGGCGAGCGGCCCGGCTTCTCCCCGAGCCTGGTGCTCTGCGACGACCTCGCGCAGACCCCGGTGGCCGGCCACTGCCCGGCCGGTGCGAGCGTCGCGGGTGTCCCGCAGTGGGCCTTCCTGGACCTGAGGTCCAATGCCGCGCACGAGTGGCCGGCCGCGCCGGTCTCCGCCGAGGAGGCGGCCGCGCTCCCGGTGCGCAACGTCTACGTGTCCACCGACGGCTCCGTCGCGGCCATGGAGCGGACCCGCACCCTGCTGACCGAGGCGTACCCGCAGTACCGGGCGCGGACGGTCGGCGACTGGGGCTCCAGCCAGCAGAAGCAGCTGGCCGGCTGGCGGCAACTGGCCAACGTGGTGCTGCTGACCACGCTGCCGATCGCCGGGTGCAGCCTCGCGGTCAGCGTGGTGGCGGGCCTCTCGGACCGCCGGCGCCCGTTCGCGATGCTACGGCTCACCGGGGCGCCGCTCGGCCTGCTGCGACGGGTGGTCGGGCTGGAGAGCGCGCTGCCGCTGCTGGTGGTGTCGGTGATCGCGACCGGCACCGGGTTCGGGGCGGCGGCGATGTTCCTCACGTCGCAGATGCACTACGACCTGGTGTCCCCGGGGGCGGTGTACTTCGCGCTGGTGGCGCTCGGGCTGGCGGCCTCGCTCGGGATCATCGCCTCGACGCTCCCGCTGCTGAGGCGGCTGACCGGCCCGGAGGCGGCCCGCAACGGCTGACCCGCCCTCAGCCGGCCCGCCCACGGCCCGGCCCGCCCATGGCTCGGCCCGCCCACGGCCTGACCCGCCCACCGCCGAACTGCCCACCGCCGAACCCGCCCGCGGAAGGCCCGCCCGGGCCGCGGTACCCCGTCGCCCTACCCGGCGACGGGGTACGCGTGCGTCCCGGCCCGGATCACCGGGGGGAGGTGCGGCAGCCAGCTGCCGAGGACCAGCGCCGACGGGTAGAACATCGGCTCGGGCAGGGCGTCGATCGCGACGCGCTCCCAACCCGCGCAGGCGTGCGGCTCGGTGACCAGGGCCGTGGCCAGGCTCGGCGGGGCGAGTACCGCCGCGGTCAGCCGGGGGCGGCCCAGCTCGTGGTCGAGCAGCACGGCGAGCACCCGCATCGCCGAGGCCGGCAGCACGATGCCGGTCTCCTCGGCGAGTTCGCGCGCCGCGGCCTGCTCGAAGGACTCGCCCGGGTCGTCCACCTTGCCGCCCGGCAGGCTCCAGGTGGGCGGCTCGCCGGCGGTGATCCGGTGGCCGAGCAGCACCCGGCCGTCACCGGTGGGCACGATCACGCCGGCGCCGATCAGCGGTGCGGTGGTCAACTCGGTCCTCCTCGCGGGGTCTACCGGACGGCGGGGTCCACCGGACGGTGGGGCCTACCAGGCGGCGCGGTCGAAGTCCTTCAGGAAGCAGCCGTAGAGGTCCTCGCCCTGCTCGCCGCGGACGATCGGGTCGTACACCCGGGCCGCGCCGTCGACCAGGTCGAGCGGGGCGTGGAAGCCCTCGTCGGCCAGCCGCATCTTGTCCGGGTGCGGGCGCTCGTCGGTGATCCAGCCGGTGTCGACGGCGGTCATCAGGATGCCGTCGGACTCGAACATCTCCTGCGCGCTGGTGCGGGTGAGCATGTTCAGCGCGGCCTTGGCCATGTTGGTGTGCGGGTGGCCGGCGCCCTTGTAGCCGCGGGCGAAGACGCCCTCCATCGCGGAGACGTTGACCACGTACTTGCGGCGGGACGCCGAGGCGGCCATCGCCGGGCGCAGCCGGCTGATCAGGATGAACGGCGCGGTGGAGTTGCAGAGCTGGACCTCCAGCAGCTCCACCGGGCCGACCTCGTTGACGGTCTGCACCCAGCTGTTGGTGGGCGCGAGGTCGGGCACCAGCCCGCCGGCGTCGATCGCGGTGCCGGCCTCGATCCGGGCGGGCGTGGCGGAGCCGGTGACCAGGGCGAGGGAGGTGACGTCCTCGGCGGAGATCCGCTCGCCGCCGCCGGTCGCCTGGGCGGGCAGCGCGGGCAGGTCCACGCTGCCGCTGCCGAAGCGGCCGATGGTGGTGGACTGCGGCAGCTCGCCGGCCGGCAGCGGCGCGGACTCGGCGTTGACCAGCTCGCGGTACGACTCCGGCGGACGGCGCACCGTCTGCGCGGCGTTGTTGATCAGGATGTCCAGCGGGCCGTCGGCGGCGACCTCGTCGGCCAGCGCCAGGACCTGGGCCGGGTCGCGCAGGTCGATGCCGACGATCTTCAGGCGGTGCAGCCAGTCGGCGCTGTCCGGCATCGCGGTGAAGCGGCGGATGGCGTCGTTGGGGAACCGGGTGGTGATGGTGGTGTGCGCGCCGTCGCGGAGCAGCATCAGCGCGATGTACATGCCGATCTTGGCCCGGCCGCCGGTGAGCAGCGCGCGCTTGCCGGTGAGGTCGGCGCGGGCGTCCCGGCGGGCGCGGTTCTTCACCGCGCAGGTCTGGCAGAGGTTGTGGTAGAACGCGTCCACCTCGACGTACCGCTGCTTGCAGGTGTAGCAGGACCGCGGGCGCTCCAGGATGCCGGCGATCTCGGTGGTGGTGACGGTGGTCAGGCCGAACGCGCCGGCCGTCTCGTCGTCGATCCGGCTGGGCGCGCCGGTGGCGGTGCGGGCGGTGACCTCGCGGTCGTTCGCGGTCTTGCGGGCCCGGGTCTCCTGGCGGCGGCGCTGCTTGAGCGTGCGGAATATGCCGCCGACGGCCTGGCGGACGGTGATCGCGTCCGGGTGGTCGACGTGCAGCTGGTCCAGCTCGGCGATCACGTCCAGGCAGAGCCGCAGCCGCTCGGGGTCGAGGCCGGGACCGTAGTCGATCTCCTCCTCGGTGCTGACCTCCGTGCCGCCGCCCTGCTCGATGCCCTGCTCGATGTCCACGCCCGCCGTCATGATGCCCGCTGCCGCTTTCCTGGATTGCCTCGCCGTTACCGCGTGAATGCTACGGGAGCGGCCCTGGCCGGGGCGAAAAGGCGATCACTTGGAGGAAGCTCCAAGAAGGGGCCCGCGCTGCTGATCATGTGTTGTGCACTGTGCCAGCGATCGGGGTCGAACTGGCTTTTGGCCGCCCCGTACCGGAGAATCGAACGTTGGGTGCCGGGCGCCCGAGTGCGCCCGGCGGCCTCGCCGCAACCGCACCCGAGGTGTACCTTCTCCCAGCCAGAGAGCCCTATCTTCATGCGCTTCCTGAACGACCTCAAGCCCTCGTACGACCTCACGTACGACGACGTCTTCATGGTCCCCAGCCGCTCCGCCGTGGGCTCCCGGCAGGGTGTCGACCTCTCCTCGAACGACGGCACCGGCACCACCATCCCGCTGGTGGTGGCCAACATGACCGCCATCGCCGGCCGCCGGATGGCCGAGACCGTGGCCCGCCGCGGCGGTCTGGTCGCCATCCCGCAGGACATCCCGACCGAGGTGATCGCCGACGTCATCGGCTGGGTCAAGCAGCGCCACCTGGTGCACGACACCGCCATCACGCTGGCCCCGGGCGCCACCGTCGCCGAGGCCCTCTCGCTGCTGCACAAGCGCGCCCACGGCGCGCTGGTCGTGGTCGAGGACGGCAAGCCGATCGGCGTGGTCACCGACTCCGACTGCCAGGGCGTCGACCGCTTCACCGGCCTCGCCGACGTGATGTCCCGCGACCTGCTGCTGCTGGAGGAGGGCATCGACCCGCGCGCCGCCTTCGACAAGCTCACCGAGGCGCACCGCAAGCTCGCCCCGGTGGTCGACGCCGACGGCCGCCTGGTCGGCATCCTGACCCGCAAGAACGCGCTGCGCGCCACCCTCTACACCCCGGCCGTCGACGCGCGGGGCCACCTGCGGGTCGCCGCCACCGTCGGCATCAACGGCGACGTGGCCGGCAAGGCCAAGGCGCTGATCGAGGCCGGCGCCGACGTGCTGGTGGTCGACACCGCGCACGGCCACCAGGAGTCCATGATCAGCGCGCTGCGCGCGGTGCGCGGGCTCGACCCGCGGATCCCGATCGTGGCCGGCAACGTGGTCTCCGCCGACGGTGTCCGCGACCTGGTCGAGGCGGGCGCCGACATTCTCAAGGTCGGTGTCGGCCCCGGCGCGATGTGCACCACCCGGATGATGACCGGCGTCGGCCGGCCGCAGTTCTCCGCCGTCCTGGAGTGCGCGGCCGAGGCCCGCCGGCTCGGCAAGCACGTCTGGGCCGACGGCGGCGTCCGCCACCCGCGCGACGTCGCGATGGCGCTGGCCGCCGGCGCGTCCAACGTGATGATCGGCTCCTGGTTCGCCGGGACGTACGAGTCCCCGGGCGACCTGCAGACCACCGCCGACGGCCGCCAGTACAAGGAGAGCTTCGGGATGGCCTCGGCGCGCGCGGTGAGCAACCGCACCTCGCAGGACTCCTCCTACGACCGCGCCCGCAAGGCGCTCTTCGAGGAGGGCATCTCGCACTCCCGGATGTTCGTCGACCCGGCCCGCCCGGGCGTCGAGGACCTCATCGACTCGATCGTCGCCGGGGTGCGCAGCTCCTGCACCTACGCGGGCGCCTCCAGCCTGGAGGAGTTCCACGAGAAGGCCGTGGTCGGCATCCAGAGCGCGGCCGGCTACGCCGAGGGCAAGCCGCTGCACTCCAGCTGGGCCTGATCGCGGCGGTCCGGACCGAGGAGGGACCAGGCGCCCGACGCACGGTCAACCGACGGCCGGCCGGTTCCTCGCCACGGGGAGCCGGCCGGCCGCCGGCCGCTCGGGAGCGGGCGGCCCGTCCGCCGGGGGTGCCGCGCCCCCGGCGCGGGGCCGGTCCGGGCCGAGCGGGGTGAGCAGGGCACGGCCGAGCAGGCCGACCGAGGTGTCCAGCGCGGCGGCGAGCGCCGCGGCGGCCGACGGCACGCCGCGCAGCTGCCAGAGCACGCGGACGGTCGCCCAGGCCGCCTCGCGGGCGGTGTCGACCGACCAGGTGCCCAGCAGGTGCGTCAGCGGCTCGGCCCGCTCCAGGGCGTCCGGCCCGGGCATCAGCTGCTCCCGGACGGCCGTCTCCACCCCGGCCAGCAGGTCGTTGACCCGGTGGTAGTCCCCGGCGAGCCGCTCGGGCCCGCAGCCGAGCCGCCGGCAGGTGTCGAGCACGGCGAGCGGCAGGTCGTGCTGGATGTGGGCGTTCATCCCGGCCAGCGCGAACTGCAGCGGGTGCACGCCCCGGTGCGCCCGCAGGGCGAAGAGCGGCCGCCAGCAGGCCGGTACCGGCCGCCCGGCCGCCTCGGCGTCCAGGGCCAGCAGGTAGCGCCCGGCGAAGACGACGTCCAGCTCGGCCATCCCGGCCGGGTCGGCGAAGTACGGGCGGCCGGGGCGGTCCGGGGCGCCGCGTGAGCGCTCCGGGCGCGCCAGCCGGCGGCGCACCGCGTCCGTGACGGTGAGGTACATCCGGTTGAACACCGCCACGCCGTCGTCCGGGGGCAGTCCGGCCCCGATCGCCCGCAGCCGGCCGAGCACCTCGTCGACCGTCCGCGTTGCCGGTGCCCCTGCTCCTGCTCCTGCCCCCGTCACCGAGGCCGCCGTACCGGGCATGCGTCACCCTCCGATGTCGATCGTGCACTGATCGCATCATCGTGACAGCGGCCCGGGTGAACGGTCGGGCGCCGCGCGGAGGCCGGGCCGGTGCGCGCCCGGTGCCGTCAGCCCAGCTCGTACTCCAGGGCGTAGGTGTGGCCGCCCTCGTCGTCCACCGACAGCTCGAAGGTGCCGGTGATCCCGGCCAGCTCGCCCACCCCGGTGCCCGCCACCACCCGGATGGCGAGCGGCTCGCCCTGGCTGCCCGGCGCCGCGTGCTGGAGCACGAACGAGCCCTTGCGCCCGTCCAGCTCGCCGGTGAACCGCTCCACCGCGACGTACGCGGCCGGTCCGCCCGCGCCGTCCAGCACGGAGAGCATCCGCACCACGCTGCTGCCGGTCAGGCCGCCCGTGAACTCCTTGGTGATCCGGATCCGGCCGAGCGTGGCGCCCGGCTGCTCGTCCGTCTCCTCCGGCTCGAAGGCGGTCAGCTGGAACGATCCGTGCGTGCTCCGGCCCATGGCACTGTCCCCTCGACGCCGCTGCTCGGCCGGCACCGCGCCGGTCGCGTCCACAGCCTGGCACGGGGGACCGACAACGGCCCGGACGGCGGGCGGTCACCGTACCCGGGCCGGGGCTCACCGCTCCCGGGACACCGCTCACTGCTCCCAGCGCAGGGCGAGGAGCGCCGCGTCGTCGGTCGGCCCGGCGGTGCCGACCCAGTCGCCGACCTCGGCGAGCAGCGCGTCCAGGACGTCCCCGGGGCCGGTCGCCGGCAGCGCGGCGAGCCGCTCCGCCAGCGGGTAGAACCGGTCCGCGGTGTCGCGGGCCTCCGAGACGCCGTCGGTGTAGAGGATCAGCAGGTCCCCCGGGAGTGGCTCGAAGCCGCCCGCCCGGTAGTGCCCGCCGATCAGCCCGAGCAGGCCCAGCGGCGGGGCGTGCAGCGGCGGAGCCAGCTCGGTCACCCGGCCGGCGCGGCGCAGCAGCGGGTGCGGATGCCCGCAGTTGACGAAACGGGCCGGCCCGCCGGCCGGGGCCACGTCCAGCAGGAAGGCGGTCGCGAAGCGCTCGTTGACCCGGCGCCCGGACAGCGCGGCGTCCAGCCGCTCCGCCACCCGGACCAGGTCGGGCTCGGTCCGCGCGGCCTCCCGGAACACGCCCAGCACGTCCGTGGCGGTCTCCACCGCCGGGAGCCCGTGGCCCTGGACGTCCCCCAGCAGGATCCGGATCCCGTGCGGGGTGTCCACCACCTCGTAGAGGTCCCCGCCGATCCGCGCCTCGGCCGCCGCGGCGGCGTACCGCACGGCCACCCGCAGTGGTCCGAGCCGTTCCGGCGGCGGGCGCAGCAGGGCCCGCTGCGCCGCCTCGGCCACCGTCCGGACCTGGGTGAGTTCGCGCTCCCGGGCCGCCACCAGGACGACGTTGGCGGCACTGGCCAGGGTGGCGGCCAGGACGGTGATCAGCGCGGCGAGGTGCACGGACAGCGGCAGCCCGCTGTTGCTGAGCTCCAGCAGCACCACGGCGGCGGTGGCGACCGCCCCGGCGAACAGGGGTACCCGGGCCGAGCGGGTGATCGCCCCCGCCAGCATCGGCGCCACCGCGAGCACGGGGGAGAGCGTCGTCCCCGGCCCGGTGATCAGGTCGGCCACCACGGCCGCGACCAGCAGCAGGAACGCGCAGCCGAGTAGCCGCTTGGCCCGCCGGGGCAGGCGCAACGCCGGCAGCGCGTCCTCCGGGCCGTCTCTGGTCACGCGTACACCTCCGGTGGGCGGGGCCCACTGTCCACTCTCCACCGGCCCGGCCGTCCCCGGCACCTCGGGCATCCGGCCGGGCCCCGGGAGCCGCGGCGGCCCCGGTTAGGGTGGCGGTGAGATGAGACGCAAGCGCAAGGCACCGACCGCACCCCTCCCGCAGCGCCGCGGGGTGGACCCGGTGCACCTGCGGCTGCCCGCCGAGGGGCCGTGGCCGACGGTGCGCGCCTACCTGGCCGAGCGGTTGCCGACCGTCGACCCGGCGCGGATCGACGCGCTGCTGCGCGGGCGCGAGATCGTCGGCCTGGACGGCCCGATCGGGCCGGAGGAGCCGTTCCGCCCCGCCGGTCACCTCTGGCTCTACCGGGACCTGCCCGCGGAGGTCCCCGTCCCGTTCGAGCTGGAGGTGCTGTACCGGGACGACCACCTGGTGGTGGTCGACAAGCCGCACTTCCTGGCCACCACCCCGCGCGGCCGGCACGTCGTCGAGACGGCGCTCTCCCGGCTGCGGCACGGGCTCGACCTGCCCGCGCTCAGCCCGGCGCACCGGCTGGACCGGCTGACGGCGGGCCTGGCGATGTTCGTGGTGCGGCCGGAGGACCGGGGCGCCTACCAGACGCTCTTCCGGGACCGGCTGGTGCGCAAGGAGTACCAGGCCGTCGCACCGCACGATCCGGCGCTCGCGCTGCCCCGTACGGTCCGCAGCCACATCGTCAAGGAGCGCGGCGTGATCGCGGCGCGGGAGCTGGACGCCCCGCCCAACAGCGAGAGCCGGATCGACCTGGTCGAGCACCGGGACGGTCTGGGCCGCTACCGGCTGCGGCCGCTCAGCGGGCGCACCCACCAGCTGCGGCTGCACATGAGCGGCCTCGGGGTGCCGATCCTGGGGGATCCGGTGTACCCGGTGGTGCTGCCCGAGCCGGCCCCGGACGACTTCCGCCGGCCGCTGCAACTGCTCGCCTCCGTGGTCGAGTTCACCGACCCGCTGACCGGCCGGCCGCACCGCTTCGAGACCCGCCGCACCCTGGCCGCCTGGGCCGATCCGCAGTCCTGGGAGGCCGCCGACGCGCCGGTCCCCGCACCCCGTCCGGCCCGGGACCCGGACCGGGACTCCGACGAGGACTCCGACCGGGACCACGGCCCGGGCCTCGGTCCGGCGATCTAGGCCGAACGGACCACCGGCCCCCCGGCCTGCGGTCCGATCCGCACCGGACCGCCCCGGAGCGATCGTGGTGCCATGAACGCACCTCAGCACACCGCAGGATCCGCCGCCCCCGTCGCCGTGGTCACCGGTGCCTCGCGCGGCCTCGGCCGGGCGCTGGCCCGGGCGCTCGCCGCCGACGGCTGGCAGCTGGTGATCACCGCCCGCGACGCGGCCGAACTCTCCGCCGTCGAGACCGAACTGGCCGCCGTCACCACGGTGGTCGCGCCGGCCGGCTCGGTCGTCGACGACGGCCACCGGGCCCGCCTCGCCGAGGCGGCCGCCGGTCTCGGCGGAGCACGGCTCCTGGTCAACAACGCCGGCACGCTCAACGGCTCCGACACGACCGACGTCCCGCTGCCCCGCCTCGCCGACGTCCCGCTGCCCGATCTGCTGGAGACCTTCGAGGTCAACGCCCTGGCGCCGATCGCGCTCACCCAGCTCGTGCTGCCCCAGCTGCGCCGGCACGGCGGGGCCGTCCTGAACATCAGCTCGGACGCGGCCGTCGAGGCCTACCCCGGGTGGGGCGGCTACGGCGCCAGCAAGGCGGCACTGGACCAGGCCTCCGCCGTGCTGGCCCGGGAGGAGGAGGCGGTGCGGGTCTGGGCGGTGGACCCGGGCAGCATGCGCACCCGGATGTACCAGGACGCCTGCCCGGGCGAGGACATCTCCGGCGAGCCGCTCCCGGAGACCGTGGTGCCCGCGCTGCTCGCCCTGGTGGGCGGCAGCCGGCCCTCCGGCCGCTACCGTGCCGCGCACCTCCCGGCAGGTGCGCGGGCCGCGCGATGACCGCCGCCGCGGACCCCGGGATCGACGTCACCGTCCCGCCCGAACTCTCCGCCCGGGCCCCGGCGGAGGCGCGCGGCACCGCCCGCGACGGCGTGCGGATGCTGGTCGGCCGCCGGAGCGGGCCGGCCGTCGGGCACCGCCGCTTCACCGAGCTCCCCGAGGTGCTGCGCCCCGGGGACCTCCTGGTGGTGAACAACTCGGCGACCCTGCCCGCCGCGCTGCCCGGCCGGCTGGCCGACGGCACCCCCGTGGCGCTGCACCTCTCCACGGCCCGGCCGGACCGGCGCGGGGCCTTCCTGGTCGAGCTGCGCCGCCCCGCCCCCGGCGCGGCGGCCGCCTTCTGGCCACCGGAGGAGTCCCCGGCCCGGCCGGGGCTGCGGGTGGCGCTGCCGGGCGGCGCCGCGGCCGACCTGGTCGAGGCGTTCACGCCCCGGCTCTGGCACGCCCGACTCGCCCTGCCCGAACCGCTGGTGCCCTACCTGGGCCGCCACGGCAAGGCGATCCGGTACGGCTACGTGGACCGGGACTGGCCGATCGAGGCCTACCAGACGGTCTTCGCCACCGTTCCGGGCAGCAGCGAGATGCCCAGCGCCGCGCGGCCGTTCACCGCCGGGGTGGTGGCCCGGCTGGCCGGGCGGGGCGTGCTGGTCGCGCCGATCACGCTGCACACCGGTGTCGCCTCGCCGGAGGCGCACGAGGCGCCGTACGCCGAGTGGTTCCGGGTACCGGCCGCCACGGCCCGGCTGGTCGGCCACGTCCGGGCCGGTGGCGGGCGGGTGATCGCGGTCGGCACCACCGCCGTCCGGGCCCTGGAGTCGGCGGTCGGGCCGGACGGGAGCGTCCGGGAGGCCGAGGGCTGGACCGAACTGGTGGTCACCCCCGAGCGCGGGGTGCGCGCGGTGGACGGCCTGCTCACCGGCTGGCACGAGCCCCGCGCGTCCCATCTGCTGATGCTCGCCGCGGTGGCCGGCCGGCCGCTGCTCGAACGCTGCTACGCGGCGGCCGTCCACGAGCGCTACCTGTGGCACGAGTTCGGCGACGTCAACCTGCTGCTGCCGGACTAGGCCCGGTCGGGCGGCGGCCGGCCGTCAGCCGGCCGCGGGCGCGAAGAGCGTGCGCGCCGCGTGGTCGGTGTCGAGGTACTCGCGGACGGCGGTGATCAGGCCGTTCTCGACGGAGAAGACGCCCAGGCACCGGTTGTGGTAGGCGGCGCCGTTGGCCGCCGTCCCCCGCGCGGTCCACTCGGCGACCACCTGCGGGCCGTCGGCGAGCAGACCGGTCAGCGTCACCTCCAGCGGGGTGCCGGGCGCGAACAGCGTGCCCACCGAGCCGAGGAAGTCGTCGAGGATGGCGGTCCGGCCGCGCCAGACCCCGGACAGCGGCAGGTCGCCCGGGTAGGACCAGGTGGCGTCCTCGGCGAACGAGGCAGCCGCGGTGGGCAGGTCGCCCTCGGCGACGGCGGTGACGTAGCGCTCCACGACGGTGCGGGGGTCCAGCTGGTTCACGACGGCTCGGTTCACGACGGCTCCTCGGGTTGCGGTCCGGGACGGTCGCCGGGCCCCTCGCCCGGCCGCGCCGTCCTGTGGGACCAAGCCAACCGCCCGGCCGCCGGGCGGGCCAACAACCCGGCGTGGGCGGCGACAAGGACCGGTTGTCGTACCAGGCCGGGGCGGGTGCGCGGCCGGGGAGGAGCTACCAGGGCCGGCTGCCCGGCGGCAGCTCCAGCTCGAACCAGACCACCTTGCCCTCCCGGGTGCGGCGGGTGCCCCAGCGGTGCGCGAGTTCGTTGACCAGGTGCATGCCGCGCCCGCCCTCGTCCTCCTCCTGGGCGCGGCGGATCCGCGGCGACTCGCTGTCCCGGTCGGCGACCTCCACGGTGAGCACCCGGTTGTG
The DNA here is from genome assembly GCF_040630735.1 of Kitasatospora sp. NPDC005748. Lineage (NCBI taxonomy): Bacteria > Bacillati > Actinomycetota > Actinomycetes > Kitasatosporales > Streptomycetaceae > Kitasatospora > Kitasatospora sp. NPDC005748. Next base: position 354,467 of record NZ_JBEXYD010000001.1, on the reverse strand, counting down.
GAACAGCCGCAGCTGGACGGGGGATCCGGCGTGCACCAGCGCGTTGGTGATCAGCTCGCTGGTGAGCAGTTCGGTCCAGTCGGCGAGCGCGCCCAGGCCCCAGCCGGTCAGCGTCTCCCGGGTGAAGCGGCGGGAGTGCGCGACCATCGCGTGGTCGTCGCTGAGGGAGAGGGTGGCGATCCGGTCGGTGCCGGTCGGCCGGGCCTGGGCCAGGATGATCGCGATGTCGTCCTCGCTGGTGCGGCCGGTGAGTTGGGCGAGCACGGCGTCGCAGGTCTGCTCCAGCGTGCGGTGCCGGTCGCCGACGGTCCGGCAGAGCAGGTCCAGGCCCTCGTCGAGGTCGCGGCCCCGGCGCTCGACCAGGCCGTCCGTGTAGAGCGCCAGGATGCCGTCCTCCGGGAGCGTGAACTCGATGCTCTCGAAGGGGACCCCGCCGACGCCGAGCGGTGCGCCCGGGGGCAGTTCGACCAGCTGGGCCCGGCCGTCGGCGTCGGCCACCACCGGCGGCAGGTGGCCCGCGCAGGCGGCGGTGCAGCGCCGGTCCACCGGGTCGTAGATCACGCAGACGCAGGTGGCGAACTGGCCCTCGCCGATCTCCGCGGTGGCCTCGTCGAGCCGGTGCATCACCCGTTCCGGGTCGAGGTCGAGGGTAATCAACGTCCGTGCCACGGTGCGCAGCTGGCCCATCGTGGCGGCGGCCCGGATGCCGTGGCCCATCACGTCGCCGACCACCAGCGCGACCCGGCCGGAGGAGAGCGGGACGATGTCGAACCAGTCGCCGCCGACCTCGCTGACCACGCTGCTGGGCAGGTAGCGGTAGGCGATCTCCAGCCCGATCGCGCGGTGGATCTCCTGCGGCAGCAGGCTGCGCTGCAGGGTGAGCGCGGTGTCCCGTTCGCGGCGGTAGAGCCGGGCGTTGTCCATCGCGAGCGCCGTCCGCGCGGCCAGCTCCTCGGCGAGGGCGCGGTCCGCCGGCCCGTACGGCACCGGGTTCCTGGTCCGCAGGAACTCCGCGCCGCCCAGCACCATCCCGCGGGCCAGCAGCGGCACCATCAGATAGGAGTGCACCCCGGCGTCCAGGCCCGGCTGCACCCGGTCCGGCGCGGCCACGATCCCGCGCAGCGCCGTCTCGTCCACCTCCGAGACCAGGATCGACCGGCCGGTGCGCAGGCTCTGCGCGTACACCTGGGCGGACTGCGAGGTGGCGCCCACCTGGTCGGCGGCGGCCGCCATGGTGCCGTCCGGGCCGGCCTCGCCGACGGCGACCGCCCGCATCAGGACGGAACCGTCGTCCGGTACCGGGCTCGGATCCTCGCCGCCGAGCACCGCGTCGCGCAGGTCGACGGTGACGAAGTCGGCGAACCGCGGGATCACCACCTCCACCAACTCCTCGGCGGTGCGGTGCAGATCGAGCGTGGTGCCGATCCGGGTGCTCGCCTCGTTGAGCAGGGAGAGCCGCTGCTGGGCCGCCCAGGCCTCGTCCAGGGCGCGCTGGCGGGCGGCGGCCGCGTCGCGCTCCCGGGTGAACAGCAGCGCGTTGTCGATCGAGACGGCCGCCCGGACCGCCAGCTCCCCGGCGAGCGCCAGGTCGTCGTCCTCGTAGGGTCGTTCGACCACCGTCCGGTAGAAGGCGGCGACGCCGACCGGCGAGCCGCGGGCGATCAGCGGCACCACCATGAACGAGAGGACGTTCTGCTCCCGCGCGGCCGCGGTGCGGACGGGGTCGTCGGCGAACCAGGCCATCCCCTCCTCGTCCATCCGCGGCACCAGCACCGGCTTGCGGTGGGCGAGGCTCCACGCGTACGGCGAGCCGGGCGCGAACCGCTGCACCCCGCCGGAGCGGTCGATCGGCTCCAGCGTCGAGCCGTGCGCCGAGTGGAACGCCATCCGGCGCAGCACGGCTGAGCCGTCCGCCGGGGTGCGGACCTCGCGCTCGCCGCGCACCAGGTCGTCCAGCACCTCCACCACCACGGTGTCGGCCAGCCGGGGCGTCGCGACCTCGGCCAGCTCCTTCGCGGTCTGGGCCAGGTCGAGGGTGGTGCCGATCCGCGCCGAGGCGACGTTGACCAGGGCCAGCCGTTCCTGCGCGGCCTTCGCCTCGCGCAGCGCCTGCTGGCGGGCGAGCACCGTCTGGTGCTGGCGCAGGTAGAGCCGGGCGTTGTCGATGGCGACGGCGGCCCGCGAGGCCAGCTCGTCACCGAGCGTGATGTCCGCCTCGGCGAACGCCTCCCGTTCGCCGCGCCGGGAGTACACCACCATGCCGAGCGTGGTGCCGCGCGCCACCAGCGGGGTGATCCGCACCGAGCGGGGCCGGTCGCCGAGGTAGGCCTGTCGGCGGCTCTCGGTGATCGCCGAACTCAGTGGCGGCAGCTCCCAGGACGGCGTCACCACCGTCCGCCCGGTCGCCAGCGCCCTCCCGTACGGGGAGTCCGGCGACAGCTCGTACACCGAGTCCACCGGCAGCGCCTCGGCGGGGTAGAGCGGGTCGGTGGTGGCGAGCGCCAGCCGGCGGACCAGGTGCGGGACGGACGGGTCGAGCGGCTCCACGGTGCGCCCGGCGACCAGGGCCTCCAGCGCGAACACGCCGCTGATGTCGGCGACCCTGGGCACCATCGCGTCGGCCAGCTCCCGGGCGGTCTGCCGCAGGTCCAGGGTGGTGCCGATGGAGGCGGTGGCGTCGACGAGCAGCGCCAGCCGCTCCTGGGCACGGGCGGCCCGGGCGTCCGCGCGGAACCGTTCGGTGATGTCGATGAGCGTCGAGCTGACCCCGAGGACCTCGCCGCCCGGGTCCTCCAGCCGGAAGTAGGAGGCCGACCAGGCGTGGTCGTGCGTCGGGTCGCCGGGGGTGCGGCCGTGCGAGCGGGCGTCCACGACCGGATCGCCGCTCTCCAGCACCTGCCGCATCACCTCCTCGCTCTCGGTGCCGTTGATGCCGGGCAGCAGTTCGGTGAGGCGGTGGCCCAGGTGCGCCTCGACGGGCAGGCCGTTGACCCGGGCCAGTGCGTCGTTCAGCCGGACGAAGGCCAGCCGGCTGTCGTACACGGCCATGCCGACGGGGGACTGCGTGAAGAACCCGTCCAGGACGGCGAGGTCCGCCTGGATCCGGCGCAGCGTCGTGACGTCGGACGCGACGGCCAGCACCAGCGGACTGCCGCCGGGGCCGGAGATCGGGTGGGTGCGGAACTCCAGGTTCACGTAGTGGCCGTCCCGGTGCCGGACCGGGAAGACGCCCGACCAGCCGCGGCCGTCGACGATCTCCTGGAAGAGCTCCAGGACCTCGGGCCGCTGGTCGTCGGTGGCCAGCAGCTGCGCGGCCAGCGAGCCGATCGCCTCCTCGGCGCTGTAACCGAGCAGCGCCTCGGCGTCATTGCTCCAGTGCAGGATCCGCCCGTCCGCCTCGATCAGGGCGGTCGCGATCGGGACCATCAGCAGGGCGTCCTGACGCGACCCCCCGGCGCCCGGTGGCCCCGGGCGTGGCCCCTCGGAGCCGCCGGTATCACGTTGCTCGTTCACCATGGCCAGAGAACCGCCCGGAGATCGTTTCTGCCAGCCCTGCCATCTTCCCACGACCCCCGCACCCCCGCCCCGCGCACTCCGCCGGGGCACCGCCGCCCGCCCCGAGCCGCCCGCCCCGTGGCCGTCCGCCACCGCGGTCGGTCCAGCGGGTCAGTCCAGTGCCTCCAGGACGGTGGCGTTGGCCAGGCCGCCCGCCTCGCACATGGTCTGCAGGGCGTAGCGCGCGCCGCGCCGGCGCATCGCGTGCACCAGGGTGGTCATCAGCCGGGTGCCGCTCGCCCCGAGCGGGTGGCCGAGCGCGATCGCGCCGCCGTTCACGTTGACCTTGGCCGGGTCGACCCCGGTCTCCTGGAGCCAGGCCAGCACCACCGAGGCGAACGCCTCGTTCACCTCGAACAGGTCGATGTCCGCCGGCGAGAGCCCGGACCGCCGCAGCACCTTCTCGGTGGCGGGGAGCACGCCGGTGAGCATCAGCAGCGGGTCCGAACCGGTCACCGCGAAGGAGTGCAGCCGGGCCAGCGGGCGCAGGCCCAGCCGGGCGGCCGTCTCGCTGCTGGTGATCAGCACCGCCGAGGCGCCGTCGTTGATCGGGCTGCTGTTGCCGGGCGTCACCGACCACTGGATCTGCGGGTACCGCTCGGCCATGGCGGGGTCGGTGAAGGAGGGCCGCAGTCCGGCGAGCACCTCGGGCGTGCTGCCCGGACGCACCGACTCGTCCCTCGTGACGATCCCCGTGGGCGTCGGCACCGGGGCCAGCTCCGCCTCGAACCAGCCGGCGGCGTGGGCGTGCGCGGCCTTGGCGTGCGAGTCGAGGGCGAAGGCGTCCATCGCCTCCCGGGTGACGGACCACTTGGCGGCGATCAGCTCGGCGCTGACGCCCTGGGGGATGAGCCCACCGGGGTAGCGGGCGTTGATCGCGGCGCTGAACGGGTCCGCGCCGGGGGGCACGTTGGACCACATCGGCACCCGGCTCATCGACTCGACGCCGCAGGCCACCACCAGGTCGTACGCGCCCGCGATCACGCCCTGGGCGGCGAAGTGGACGGCCTGCTGGGAGGAGCCGCACTGCCGGTCCACGGTGGTCGCCGGGACGGACTCCGGCAGGCCGGCCGCCAGCCAGGCGTAGCGGGTGGTGTTCATGGCCTGCTCGCCGACCTGGTCGACACAGCCGCCGATCACGTCGTCGACCAGGGCCGGGTCGATCCCGCTGCGTCCGACCAGGGTCCGGAGGGTGTGCGCGAGCAGTTCCACCGGGTGGACGGCGGAGAGCGCGCCCCCCGGTTTGCCCTTGCCGATGGGGGTGCGGACAGCTTCGACGATTACGGCGTCACGCATGACGGCCGCCTTCCTCTGCGAGGGGCTCCGGGCGGTCGGGCCCGGGGCACGAGGGTAGTTGGAAAGTCGAATCCACCATAGGGGATTGGGTTTGGAAATCCAACCATCGAACCTCGTCCGTCCTCGGGTCCGGTCAGGCGGCGGCCTCCGGGTAATGGCTCTGCAGGGTCCGCAGCAGGGCTATGCCGCCCGGATCGACCGAGCGGCGGGTGTTGGCCAGGGCGATCACGCCCACCTGCTTCTCGGGGTCGAAGGCGACGAAGGAGCCGAAGCCGCCCGTCCCGCCGTTGTGCCAGATCTGCAGGTGGCCGCCCTGGCGGGGGTGCAGCCGGTGGCCGAGCCAGCCGAGGTGCACCCAGGCGAACGGGTTGACCCGGTGCTCCACCTCCCGGGTGAGGGCGATCGCCGGCGCCAGGGGCTCGCCGCCGTCCGTGCCGCAGGCCAGCTGGGCCCGGAGCAGTACCGCCAGGTCGGCGGCGGTCGAGCGGAGCCCGCCGGCGCCGGCGAGGTCGGCCAGCTGCCAGCCGGGCACCGGTCGGCGCCCGGGCGTGTGGCCCTGGGCGAGCCGGCCGGCCCGCTCCCCGTCGACGCGGATCACCGTGTCGGTGAGCCCGAGCGGTTCGCAGACCTCCCGGGTCACCAGTTCCTCGTACCCGGTGCCGGCCCGGTGGGCCAGCGCCAGGCCGAGCAGCCCGGCGCCGAGGTTGGAGTAGCGGAAGCCCCGCCCGGGAGCGGCCCGGGGTCTGGTCCGGGCGAGCCCGGTGAGCAGCATGTCGGAGGTGCAGTCGCGGTACGGGTCCGGCTTGTTCGGGCGGAGCAGTGCGGGCAGCAGCATCCCGGCGGGCAGCCGGGGCAGGCCGGAGGTGTGGGTGGCGAGGTGCCGCAGCGCGATCGGCCTGCCGCGCCTGGCCGGCACCCTCACCCCGGCCGGCAGGGCGCCCGCCAGGACGTCCGCCAGCGGTTCGTCGAGCGCCGTCGAGCCGTCGAGCGCCATTCGGGCCAGCGCGAGCGAGGTGAACACCTTGGTCACCGAACCGATTTCGAAGACCGTCCGCGGGCCGGGCACGTCACCGGGCCGGCCGGCGGCGGTGCTCCCGGCGCCCCGGATCTCCACCGCGCCGCCGGCCAGGCCGGCGACCACCACGCCGACCTGCTGGGTCGCGAGCCGGTCGGCGGTCTGTTGGACAAGGCTGCCAAGGTCGTTCATGGCTTCGAGCCTAGGTGTCCGGCGAAGCCCGGTCGTCCGCCCGGACGACGATTCCCGCCCCCGCCGGTCCTCCGTCAGGAGTACGCCCCGCTGCTCCCCCTGACGTGCGGGGGGAGCAGCGGGGCGTAGCGGGGCGGAGTCGCCCCTGGCGCGGCGTCAGCAGCCCAGGTTCGGGCCCGGGACGGTGCCGAGGATCTGGGTGAAGGACTGGTAGGCGTTGATCCGGCTCTGCACCTGCGCCGGGTTGCCGCCGTTGCACTCCAGCGAGCCGTTGATGCTGCGGATCGTCTCGCCGAAGCCGGCCCCGTTGACCATGGCGTTGTGCGGGGTCATGGTGCCCGGGCCGGTCTGGGTGTTCCAGTACCAGAGGGCGGTCTTCCAGGCCACCGCCGGGTCGGTCTGCACCAGGCCGGGGTTGTGCAGCAGGTCGATGCCCAGGGCGTCGCCGGCGGCCTTGTAGTTGAAGTTCCAGCTCAGCTGGATCGGACCGCGCCCGTAGTACGCGGCCTGCCCGGCCGGGCACCCGTACGGCTGCGAGCTGTCGCAGTAGTGGGGGTAGTTGGCCGTGTTCTGCTCGACCACGTAGACCAGCCCGCCGGTCTCGTGGTTCACGTTGGCGAGGAAGGCCGCGGCCTCCTGCTTGCGGACGGTGTCGCCGCCGGTGTTCGCGAAGGCCGGGTAGGCGCTGAGCGCGTCGAGCAGCCCCTGGTAGGTGTAGAAGGAGTTCCGGTTCGGGAACATCTGGTTGAACTGCGCCTGGCTGACCGGGAACCCGCCGGGGTTCGGGGTGGTGGGGGTGGTCGGGCCGCAGCTGTACGGCTCCCAGTACCAGGTGCTGATCACCGGGTCGTAGCCCGGGTTGTCGTGGGTGGCCCGGTAGTACCCGCCGTTGGTGTAGCGGACGACCGCGCCGGTGGTGTACGCGCGTCCGGCGACCCAGTCCGGGTAGACGCAGCCGCCGGGGGTCGGCGTCGGGTCGGTCGAGCCGCCGCAGGAGCCCTGGTCGGCCCAGACGCCGGTGCCGGCGGTGCTCGGGGTCTCGTTCTGGGTCCACCACTTGGCGGACCAGTTGTGCCCGTTGTAGGAGACGGCCGCGCCGCCGGTGTACGCGGTGGACGCGTTCCACGGCGTGGCGCAGGCGGCCGCGTTGGCCGCCGAGGCGGGCAGCAGCAGGAACACGGCCAGCGCCGTGACCAGCGCGGACAGCAGTGCGAGCAGGCGTTTCGTTGACACTTGATCACCCCTTGTGCGGTGGGGGCCGCACGGTCGTGGAGGGAGGTGGGTCGTGACAGGGAGCGCGCGGCCCCGTGGTGTGCGGCGCGTCGTGGGGGACGGGCCGCCCGAGGTGCGGCCGACCGGGATGCGGCCGGGCGAGGTGCGGGCCGGCCGGGGGTACGGGCCGGTGCGGGCCGTGCGGGGTTAACCCCAGACTCAAGCGGAATGGTCTATACCTGTCAAGAGCATGACGGGGGTTCGGGGCGAATTCGGCCGGAACCGGACGGTGCCGCGGAGTCTGCGAGGATGGCGCCATGGAAGAGACTCCCGGGCCGGCCGCCCCGGCCGGTCCCGGCGCGCCGATCAGGTCGGGCATCCCCGACCACGGTCGGGTGCCCAAGTACTACGCCGTCAAGGGCCGGCTGGAGGAGTTGCTGGACGAGCTCGGCGAGGGCGGTGTGCTGCCGACCGAGCGCGATCTCGCGGCCCGCTTCGAGGTGGCCCGGGAGACCCTCCGCCAGGCACTGCGCGATCTGCTGATCCAGGGCCGGGTCCGCCGCCGAGGCCGCAGCACCGTGGTCGCCGGGCCGAAGCTGGAGCAGCCGCTCTCGCTGGCCAGCTACACCGAGGGCGTCCGCCGCCAGGGGCGGCTGCCCGGCCGCAACCTGATCGGGCTGGAGCGGTTCGCCGCCGATCCGCTGCTCGCCGGGCAACTGGCCATCGCGGTGGGCGAGCGGGTCTGGCACCTGGAGCGGGTGCTGCTCGCGGACGGCGAGCGGGTCGGCCTGGAGAGCACCTACCTGGCGGTGGCCCGGGTGCCCGCGCTGGACCGGGAGTTCGACCCCGGGGCGTCCTTCTACGCCTTCCTCCGGGAGAAGGCCGGCATCGAGTTCGGCGGGGCCGACGAGCGGATCGAGACGGTGCTCGCCTCCCCGCGCGAGGCGCTGCTGATCGGCACCCCGCCCGCCCTGCCGATGCTGCTGCTCCACCGGCTCACCAGGGACGCGGACGGCGTGCCGCTGGAGCGGGTCCGCTCGCTCTACCGGGGCGACCGGTTCAGCTTCACCACCCGGCTGGAAGCCGGCTGACGCCCGGTCCGGCGCCGGACACCTCGCACGCGGCCGCGCCGCACCCGGCCGCACCGCGCCGGGGCCCCCGGCCGGCCCGGCGGACCCGACGCCCGGGCCGTCCGGCTACCCGGGCCCGGCGAGCGCGGCCCGCAGCCGCTCGGCGACCGCCGCCGCGGCCGCCTCGTCCGGGTACTTCCCCCGTGGCCAGAAGAAGCCGCGCAACCCGTCCTTCGGATTGCGCGGCACGACGTGCACGTGCAGGTGCGGCACCGACTGGCTGATCCGGTTGTTCGCCGCGACGAAGCTGCCCGCCGCCCCCAGCCCCGCCTCCACGGCGGCGGCCACCCGCCGCACCCGCAGGAAGAACGGCCCCACCTCCGCCGCCGGCAGGTCCGCCAGCGTGCGGTGGTGGGCGCGCGGCACGACCAGGACGTGGCCGGGGAAGAGCGGACGCCGGTCCAGGAAGGCCACCGCCGCCTCGTCGTCCAGCACCCGGTGGGCCGGCTCCTCGCCCGCCACCACCGCACAGAAGACGCAGTCCATCCGTCCATTCAAGCCACCACCCGCCGGCCGGGCACGCCCGCGGACCACGCATCCGCGCCGCTTCACCCGTCCGGCCGCCGACGCGAGCGTGGTGGACGTCGGGGCCGCGGCCTGAGCCCGGCACGAGTGGGCGGGCCGGCGCCGCGCGGTGCGGGCCCGCCCGGCCGGGACCGCCTACTCGTACCGGTAGAGCAGCGACTGCCGCTCGGTCTCCTCGATCATCTCGATGGTCAGGCCGGGATCGCGCAGGTGGGACAGGGTGACCTCGGCGGAGCTGGGCTGCTCGTCCTTGCCGAGCCAGTTGTCCGGCTTCCAGGCCGAGCCGCGCAGGAACGCCTTCGGGCAGTGCGCGTACACCTCCTCGACCGCCACCACGACGGCGCTGCGCGGCGGCTTGCCGACCGCCGTCAGCTGCTCCAGCAGCCGGGGGTCGGTGGAGACGCAGGCGCGCCCGTTGACCCGGAGCGTGGTGTCCCGGCCCGGCACCACGAAGAGCAGCCCGACCCGGCCGGTCTCGATGATGTTGTGCAGGGTGTCCAGCCGCTTGTTCCCGGTGGCGTCGGGGATGGCCAGGGTGTGCTCGTCCAGCACCGACACCAGCCCGGGCGGCCCGCCGCGCGGCGAGACGTCGCACCGTCCGGCCGCGTCCGCGCTCGCCACGAGGACCAGCGAGGAGCAGGCGATCAACTGCCGCGCCGGCTCGTGGATGTGGTCCACCTGCTTGCGCCGCGCGTGGTCGCCGGGCTGCTCGTAGACCTCCCGGAGGTCCGCCGCGGTGCGCAGCGCCTGGGCGCCGAGGGCGGCGAACAGGCTCTCCGGCGCCTCGGGCGGGGTGCTGGACGGAACGGCGGTCTCCGGTGTGGTGGTCATACCGGGAATTTAGCGAAGCTCGTCCGGCGGCCGGCGCCCTGGTCCTGTCCGGGGAGTCGCCGGACCCTCCCCACCAGCGGCTCCGCGCCGATAATGGGGCCAAGGACTTTCGCGGGAGGTGGTGGACGTGATCGTCAGGATCTGGGCCGGGCAGGTCATGGCCGGACACGTCGAGGAGTTCTGCGCGGTGCTCGCCACGCAGGTGATCCCCCAGCTCGGCCGGACCGACGGCTGTCTGGGCGGCGAACTGCTGCGCTCGGTGACGGAGGACGGCCACCGGGTGCTGGTGCTCAGCCGGTGGCGCGACGAGGAGGCGCTGCGCGGGTACGCGGGGCCGATGTGGCGGATCCGGCCGGTCTGGTCGGAGGGCGAGCTGCGCTACCTCGCGCACCCGCCCGAGGTCAGCCACTTCACCCTGGTACCGGCCACCTGAAACGCCGCCCCGCCCCGGAGCGCAGGTGACCGGCCGGGCGAGGGCCGTCAGACCACGAGCGGCACCGGGTGGATCTCGTCCGCCGGGTGGCCGGTGCGCTCGTGGACGCGCTGCACGGCCTCCTTCGACGGCGCCTCGGAGAGGCAGTAGACGGTGCCGGACTCCGGGTCGGCCCAGGCCTGCTCGAACTGCACGCCCTCGTTCTCCTGGACCGCCAGGTCCGCCTGGTGGGCCATCCGCAGTTCCTCGCCGGTGATTCCGGTCATGCCGTGGTGGACGTCCATGAACTTGGCCATCGTCCTCGCACCTCCAGGAGTCCCGGCCGGTCGGCGCCGACCGTGTACCACCAGCCTGCGCCCGTCGCACCCCGGGCCGCCACCGGAGGCGGCCCGGCCGGCCCGGCACCCCTACGCGGGCCGCCCCACCGGGCCCGCGCCGCCCCGCGCATTCCCGCCGCCCGCGTGAAACAGACCACAGCGGAAGCCTCTCCCTGGGCCTGCGCGGGCCATGGCACAATGACGTCAGTAGTAGCAGTGACGTTCAGCGCACTCCGGGGTCGGTGAAAATCCGAACCGGCGGTTACAGTCCGCGACCCGTCCGCAGCCAGCGGCCGGTTGACCAGGTGAAATTCCTGGACCGACGGTTAAAGTCCGGATGGGAGGCGTGCGCGGCGGACGATGAGCAGTACCCGTGGTCCCCCGGTGGACCGCGGGCAGGTGTGCGACGGGAGAGCTCTCTCCCGGCGGTTGCGCGACAGCCCGGCGACGGGTCCTGTCCGGTGGCCCGCGCACCCGTGCCCGTCCGTGTCCTCTCCCATGCCCGCCCCGGAGTCCGCGCCCCCAAGCGCGAGGAGAACCCGGGTGTTCACCGGCATCATCGAAGAGCTCGGCGAGGTCGTGTCGATCGAGGAGATCGGCGACTCCTCGCGAATCCGCCTGCGCGGACCGGTGGTCTGTCAGGACGCGCACCACGGCGACTCCATCGCGGTCAACGGCGTCTGCCTGACCGTCGTCGACACTCCCGAGGAACTGGCCGGCCAGTCCGGTGAGTTCAGCGCCGATGTGATGGCCGAGACGCTCCACCGCTCCAGTCTGGGCGAGCTCGCCCCCGGCTCCCGGGTCAACCTGGAACGCGCGATGGCCCTCGGCGCACGGCTCGGCGGGCACCTCGTCCAGGGCCATGTCGACGCCACCGGCGCCCTGTTGGGCCGCGAGCCCGGCGAGCGCGACGCCGACGGCAAGCTCCGCTGGGAGGTGCTGCGCTTCTCGCTGCCCGCCACCATCTCCCGCTACCTGGTGGAGAAGGGCTCGATCACCGTGGACGGCGTCAGCCTGACCGTGGTCGAGGCCGCCCGCGACAGCTTCACCGTCAGCCTCATCCCGGCCACCCTCGCGCTGACCACGCTCGGCACCAAGGCCGTCGGCGAGAGCGTCAACCTGGAGGTCGACGTCCTCGCCAAGTACGTGGAGCGGCTGCTCGACTCCCGCACCCTGCCCTCGACGATCACCGGAGAAGCCCAGTGAACTGGCTGAGCGGAGAAGCGTTCACCGTATTCGGTGAGCACGTGAAGTGGGCCGACATGATCGGCAACCTGCTCGGCCTGGGCGGCCTCGCGCTCGGCTGGCGCCGCTCGGTGTGGAGCTGGCCGGTGCAGCTGCTCTCCGGCGCCGTGCTGATCACGGCCTACCTGAACGGCCACGTCCCGGGCCTGATCGGCAAGCAGCTGATCGTGGTCGCCACGGCCGCCTGGGGCTGGACGCAGTGGCGGCGCGGCCGCCGCGGGGCGGACGGCATCGCCGTCCGGTTCGCGAGCTGGCCCGAGCGGGCCGCCCTGGTGGCCGGCACCGCGCTCGGCACCGGTGCGCTGGCCTGGCTCTTCCTGGCCAACCCCAGCCTCTCCTGGAGCCCCTGGTCGGACGCCTACATCTTCGTCGGCACGCTGGCGGCGATGGTCGCCCAGGCCCGCGGCTGGGTGGAGTTCTGGTTCGCCTGGATCGCCGTCGACGTGGTCGGCGTCCCGCTCGCCTTCAACAGCGGCTACTCCTTCTCCGGCCTCACCTACTCGATCTACTTCGTCCTGGTACTGCTCGGCCTGCGTTCCTGGTGGCTGAGCACCCGTGAGCCGCGCACCACGTCCGCCACCGTCCCGCAGGGAGCCACGGCATGACCGCCAACCAGACCGCCGACCTCGACCTCGCGCTCGACCCGGTCGAGCGGGCCGTCGCCGACATCGCGCTCGGCCGAGCCGTGATCGTGGTCGACGACGAGGACCGCGAGAACGAGGGCGACATCGTCTTCGCCGCCTCCGCCGCCACCCCCGAGCTGATGGCCTTCACCATCCGCTACAGCTCCGGCGTGATCTGCGTCCCGATGACCGGCCCGGAGCTGGACCGGCTCAAGCTGCCCCCGATGACCCAGGTCAACGAGGACCGCAAGGGCACCGCCTACGCCGTCTCGGTCGACGCCCGCGACGGGGTCGACACCGGCATCTCGGCCGCCGACCGCGCCCGGACCGTCCGGCTGCTCTCCTCCACCGGGACGGAGCCCGGCGACCTCACCCGCCCCGGGCACGTCTTCCCGCTGCGGGCCGTCGAGGGCGGCGTGCTCGTGCGCCCCGGCCACACCGAGGCCGCCGTCGACCTGGCCCGGCTGGCCGGGCTGGCACCGGCCGGCGCCATCGCCGAGGTGGTCAACGACGACGGCACGATGGCCCGGCTGCCCGAGCTGGTCGCCTTCGCCCGCGAGCACGGCCTGGCGATCATCTCCATCGAGGACCTGATCGCCTACCGCCGCCGCACCGAACTCCACGTGGACCGGGCCGCCGTCACCGCGCTGCCCACCGCGTACGGGGAGTTCACCGCCGTCGGCTACCGCGGCACCATCGACGGCGTCGAGCACCTCGCCCTGGTGGCCGGCGGCCTGGACGCCGACGGCCAACTCCCCGACGGCGAGGACGTGCTGGTGCGGGTCCACTCCGAGTGCCTCACCGGTGACGTGTTCGGCTCGCTGCGCTGCGACTGCGGCCCGCAGCTGGAGGCCTCGCTGCGCAGGGTGACCGAGGCCGGCCGGGGCGTCGTCCTCTACCTGCGCGGCCACGAGGGCCGGGGCATCGGCCTCGCCCACAAGCTGCGCGCCTACGAGCTCCAGGAGCAGGGCCGCGACACCGTCGACGCCAACCTGGACCTCGGCCTGCCCGCCGACGCCCGCGACTACAGCATCGGCGCCCAGATGCTCGGCGACCTCGGCGTCCGCTCGCTCACCCTGCTCACCAACAACCCCGAGAAGCTCGCCGCGCTCACCGAGCACGGCCTGAAGGTCAAGGGCCGCGAGCCGGTCGAGACCCCGGCGGGCGAGCACAACCTGCGCTACCTGCGGACCAAGCGCGACCGGCTGGGCCACGACCTGCCCGGTCTCGGCTCCTGAAGCACCCCCGTCACGACCCCCGAAAGAGGAACAGCACATGAGCGGCCACGGAGCCCCCGAGCTGACCATCGACAACGCCGCCGGCCTCAAGGTCGCCGTGATCGCGGCCCAGTGGCACGAGCAGGTGATGAACGGCCTGCTGGACGGCGCCCACCGCGCCCTCAAGGAGCTCGGCATCGACGAGCCGACCGTGCTGCGGGTGCCCGGCACCTTCGAACTGCCGGTCGCCGCCAAGCGCCTCGCCGACCGCGGCTACGACGCGGTGATCGCGCTCGGCGTGGTCATCCGCGGCGGCACCCCGCACTTCGACTACGTCTGCCAGGCCGCCACCGCCGGCCTCACCCAGGTCAGCGTCGACACCGGCGTCCCGATCGGCTTCGGCGTCCTGACCTGCGACAACGAGCAGCAGGCGGTGGACCGCGCGGGCCTGCCCGGCTCCTCCGAGGACAAGGGGCACGAGGCCGTCACGGCGGCCGTCGCCACCGCCGCCGTCCTCAAGTCGCTCGCCTGACGCGCCGCACCGGCCGACGGCACGGTCCCGGACCGTGGACGTCCACCGGACTGTCCACGGTCCGGGACCGTTTACCGCCTGTAAGCCCGCACGCCGTAAGGTGAGTCCATCATGGCTTCGAAGACATTCGAGGAGCTCTTCACCGAGCTCCAGCAGAAGGCCGCCACCGGCGACCCCTCGTCCTCCCGTACCGCGCAGCTCGTCCAGCAGGGCGTCCATGCGATCGGCAAGAAGGTCGTCGAGGAGGCCGCCGAGGTCTGGATGGCCGCCGAGTTCCAGTCGGACGAGCAGACCGCCGAGGAGATCTCCCAGCTCCTGTACCACCTTCAGGTGATGATGGTCGCCCGTGGGCTGACGCTCGACGACGTCTACAAGTACCTCTGAACCGGTCCGAACAGCACACCCCACCCCCCACCAGGTAAGGAACCGACTTCCATGCTGCGCATCGCCGTCCCCAACAAGGGTTCGCTCTCGGGTCCCGCGGCGGAGATGCTCCATGAGGCCGGCTACCGCCAGCGCAAGGACCCCAAGGAGCTCGTGCTCGTCGACCCGAACAACGAGGTCGAGTTCTTCTTCCTGCGCCCGCGCGACATCGCGGTGTACGTCGGCTCCGGCCGGCTGGACGTCGGCATCACCGGCCGCGACCTGCTGCTGGACTCGCACTCCAACGCGGAGGAGGTGCTGGCCCTCGGGTTCGGCGGCTCCACCTTCCGCTTCGCCCGCCCGGAGGGCGTGGACGTGAAGGACGTGCAGGGCCTGGAGGGGCTGCGGATCGCCACCTCGTACACCGGTCTGGTCGAGCAGCACCTGGCCGACCACGGGGTCAAGGCCACCGTGACCAAGCTGGACGGCGCGGTCGAGACCGCGGTGCAGCTGGGCGTGGCCGATGTGATCGCCGACGTGGTGGAGACCGGCACCAGCCTGCGCAACGCCGGGCTGGAGGTCTTCGGCGAGCCGATCCTGGTCTCGGACGCCGTGGTGATCCGCCCGAAGGGCGCGGGGGAGGACGCGGGCGTCGACCAGTTCCTGCGCCGCCTCCAGGGCGTGCTGGTGGCCCGTCGCTACGTGCTGATGGACTACGACATCCGTGCCGAGAACGTGGGCGCCGCCGTCGCGCTGACCCCCGGCCTGGAGTCGCCGACCGTCTCCCCGCTGCACACCGAGGGCTGGGTGGCCGTCCGTTCGATGGTGCTCCGCAAGGAGGCCCAGCGGATCATGGACGACCTCTGGGGCATCGGCGCCCGGGCCATCCTGGTGACCAACATCCACGCCTGCCGCCTCTGACACCCCCGCGCGTGAAGCAGCGGAGTTAAACAGCGGTTCAATGGGGCGGGGGCGCCGGTCGGCGCCCCCGCCCTTTCGTCGACGGCCGGCACCCGGCCGCCGGTGCCGCCCCGCCTGGACCCCCCGGAGACCGCACGTGACCAGCCCCGCCGAGTTCCCCGTCACCTGGGCCCCGCGCCGCACCCGGGCCGTGCTGCTGCCGGTCTGCGTGCTGCTGGTCGTGATGTTCGTCGCGATCGCCCTCGCGCTCCCGGCGAGCTGGCAGTTCAACGACCGGCTCATGATGGTGCTCAGCGGCGTGCTGTTCGCCGGCGTCGGCCTGATGCTGGCCCGGCCCCGGGTGAGCGCCGACACCGAGGGCATCACCGTGGTGAACTTCGTCCGCCGCCGCCGGCTGGCCTGGGCCGAGATCGTCCGGGTCAACTTCCGCCAGGGGGACCCGTGGGCGACCCTCGACCTGGCCGACGGCACCTCGCTGGCCGTGGTCGGCATCCAGTCCGGGCTCGGCAAGGCGCAGGCGATCGCGGACGCCCGGGCGCTGCGCGACCTGGTCGAGCGCCGCGGCCGCTGATCCGCCGCCCCGACCACCCCCGGCTCGCCCGCCCCCTACCCGCCCCCTACGCCGCCCGGGCCGACCCCTGTCCGCCCGGCGCCGCCCCCTGGCGGGTCCGAACGGGGGGCCGACAGTCGCACGGGTATCGTCTACGCTGGTAAAAAGCAGGGCAAAGCCATGCCATTTGACCGGCGCCGCCCGACAGCGGGCCCTGCGCGGAAACGACTTGAGGAGTGACTCCCCCCGTCCATGGACGATCCGTCCGGTAGTACCCGCGCCGCCCGGCTTCCCGGTATCGGAAGGCAGGCGGCACTGTGATCACCGCCTGGCTGCTGCTGTTCGCGGCGTTCCTGCTGATCCTCGCCAACGGCCTGTTCGTGGCCGCCGAGTTCGCCTTCGTGACCGTGGAGCGGGGTGCGGTGGAGCGCTCCGCCGAAGCCGGCGACGCCCGGTCAGCCCGGGTCGTCCGCGCCGTGCGGCACCTCTCGTTCGAACTCTCCGGCGCGCAGCTCGGCATCACCGTCACCTCGCTGGTGGTCGGCATGCTCGCCGAGCCGGCCCTCTCCGTCCTGCTGAAGCCGGTGTTCACCACCGTCGGCCTGCCCGACGGGGCCGCCCGGGGCGTCGCGGTGATCGTCGGCATGCTGCTGGCCACCGTGGTGCAGATGGTGATCGGCGAGCTCGTCCCGAAGAACTGGGCGATCTCCCGGCCGCTCCAGGTGGCCCGCTCGGTGGCCGCCCCCCACATGGCCTTCTCGCACGCCTGCCGCCCGCTGATCAGCTTCCTGAACGGCTCGGCGGACCGCACCGTCCGCGCCCTCGGCGTCGAGCCGCAGGAGGAGCTGGGCCATGCCCGGACCCCCGCCGAGCTGGGCTCACTCGCCCGGCACTCGGCCCGGGCCGGGGTGATGGACGAGGAGTCCGCCACCCTGTTCGTGCGCACCCTCGGCCTCGGCGACCTCACCGCCGAGTCGGTGATGACGCCGCGGATCGACGTCGCCGCCCTCCAGCGCGACGCCAGCGCCGCCGACGTGCTCAACCTCACCCGGGCCACCGGCCTCTCCCGCTTCCCCGTCTACACCGACAGCCTGGACGAGGTCACCGGCACCGTCACGCTCAAGGACGCCCTCGCGGTGCCGCCCGCCCGGCGCGCCCTGGTCAGGGTCGGCGATCTGGCGGTGCCGCCGCTGCTGGTGCCCGAGACGCTCCCCGCCGAACGCCTGCTGGACCAGCTGCGCCGGCTCCAGCCGATGGCCATCGTGGTCGACGAGTACGGCGGCACCGCCGGCGTGGTCACCGTCGAGGACATCGTCGAGGAGCTGGTCGGCGAGGTGCAGGACGAGCACGACCCCGCCGACACCCCCGAACTGATCCCGCTGCCGCCGCTGCACGGGCTGCCGGTCTGGGCCGCCGACGGCCGGGCCCGGATCGACCACCTGGAGTCGATCGGCCTGCACGCGCCCGACGGCCCCTACGAGACCCTGGCCGGCCTGGTCTCGGACCTCCTCGGCCGGCTGCCCGTCCCGGGCGAGCAGGCCGAGCTGCCCGGCTGGCGGTTCACCGTCGAGGCCGTGGACCGCCACCGCACCAGCCGGGTGCGGGTGGAGCGCACGAGCGGGCGCCCGCGCCCCGGTGACGACGAGGGCGGCGCCCGATGACCGTGCTCCAACTGGCCCTCGCCGTCCTGCTCCTGCTGGGCAACGCGTTCTTCGTCGGCGCCGAGTTCGCGGTGGTCTCCGTCCGGCGCAGCCAGATCGAACCGCTCGCCGAGGCGGGCGACAAGCGCGCCCGCACCGTGCTGCACGCGCTCTCCAACGTCTCCGCCATGCTCGCCGCCGCCCAGCTCGGCATCACCGTCTGCTCGCTGGGCCTGGGCGCGCTCGCCGAGCCGACCATCGCCCACCTGCTGGAGGGCCCGTTCCACGCCCTCGGCGTGCCGGCCGGCCTGATGCACCCGCTCTCCTACGGGATCTCGCTGGCCGTGGTGGTCTTCCTGCACATGGTGATGGGCGAGATGGTGCCGAAGAACCTCGCGCTGGCGGGGCCGGAGAAGGCCGCGCTCCGGCTCGGCCCGCCGCTGGACCGGCTGGCCCGCTGGCTCGCGCCGGTGATCTTCTTCCTGAACGCCTTCGCCAACGCCGT
Source organism: Kitasatospora sp. NPDC005748 (assembly GCF_040630735.1). NCBI lineage: Bacteria > Bacillati > Actinomycetota > Actinomycetes > Kitasatosporales > Streptomycetaceae > Kitasatospora > Kitasatospora sp. NPDC005748. The sequence continues at coordinate 336,365 of NZ_JBEXYD010000001.1, read as the reverse complement.
GCTGAGGCTGTTCAAGGTCGAGTCCAAGGACGAGGTCGAGTCGGTCTTCACCACCGAGCAGCTGATGTACCTGCTGGTCGACTCCCGGGACGCCGGCCTGCTCGACGAGGGCCGCCAGGAGCGCCTGGAGGACGCCCTGGAGCTGGGCCGCCGCCCGGTCACCGAGGTGCTGCTCAAGCCCGAGCAGCTTGTCACCGTGGACACCAAGGTGACCGCCGCCCAGGTCGAGGAGCTGGCGCTGCGCACCGGCTTCTCGCGCTTCCCGGTCACCGAGGGCGACCCGGCCGGCCCCGGCTACCTGGGCTACCTGCACCTCAAGGACATCCTGGACGTCGACGACCAGGCGGCGCCGGTGCCGGCCCGCCTCTGGCGCCCGATCACCGTGGTGCGCGGCACGCTCCCGCTAGACGACGCGCTCGGCGCGATGCGCCGGGCCGCCTGCCACCTGGCCGCGGTGGTCGACCAGGACGGGCGCACGCTCGGCGTGGTGACGCTGGAGGACGTGGTGGAGGAGCTGGTCGGCGAGGTGCACGACCCGGACCACCGCTCCGCCGCCTGACGGCCCGTCCCGGCGGCCGCCCTCCCGGGCCGCCGGGTTCCGCTGTGGGCGATTCTGCTCTGAGCATGCGGCCGTTCCCAGAACGCCGTCCGCTCGGCAGGGTGGTCGGTATGAGACTGCTGCTGCTGGGTGGGACGGAGTTCGTCGGTCGGGCCGTGACCGAGGAGGCGCTGGAGCGCGGATGGGAGGTGACGGTCTTCCACCGGGGGACGCACGCGCCGCCGGCCGGTGTGCGGGCGCTGCACGGCGACCGGCGGGCCGAGGACGGCCTGGCCGCGCTGGCCGAGGGGGAGTGGGACGCGGTGGTGGACACCTGGTCCGGCGCGCCCTCGGCGGTGCGCGACAGCGCCCGCCTGCTGGCCGGCCGGGTCGGCCGCTACGCCTACGTGTCGAGCCGGTCGGTGTACGCGCACCCGACCCCGGCCGGGGCGGACGAGAGCGCCGCGCTGGTCGAGGGCTCGCCGGACGCCGGTGAGGTCGCCTACCCGCAGGCCAAGCGCGGCGGCGAGCTGGCGCTGCTGGACGCCTTCGGCGACCGGGCGCTGCTGGCCCGGGCCGGGCTGATCATCGGTCCGTACGAGAACATCGGCCGGCTGCCCTGGTGGCTGGGCCGGATCGCCCGCGGCGGCCCGGTGCTCGCCCCCGGCCCGCGCGACCTGCCGGTGCAGTACATCGACGCCCGGGACATCGCGGTCTGGACCCTGGGCGCCCTGGTGGCCGGCCGCGGCGGGGCGTACGACCTGGTCAGCCCGCAGGGGCACGCCACCATGGGCGAGCTGCTGGAGGCCTGCGTCCGGGCCACCGGCTCGGACGCGGAGCTGCGCTGGACGGAGCCCGACCGGATCCTGGCGGCCGGCATCGAACCGTGGAGCGACCTGCCGGTCTGGGTCCCGCCGGGCGAGCTGCACGACACCGTGCACGGCTCCGACGTGGCCAAGGCGGTCGCCGCCGGGCTGCGCTGCCGCCCGGTCGCGGAGACGGTCGCCGACACCTGGGCCTGGCTGCGGTCCATCGGCGGAACCGCCCCGCAGCGCCCGGACCGGCCGGTGGTCGGCCTGGACGCGGAGCGGGAGGCGAAGGTGCTCGGGAGCTGAGCGGCGGAGCCGGCGGGCCCGCTCCGCCGGCTCAGCCCCGGCCGTCGATCAGCTCGCCGTACGCCTGCACGAGGTCCGGCAGCCGCAGGGTCGCCAGGTCCTCGCGCCCGGGCGGCTCGCGCAGCAGCGAGAGCCGCAGGTCCCGGTAGGCGCAGGACTTCTCGTACAGGGTGCGGATGAACCGTCCGTTGCCCAGGTCGTCGATCCAGCCCTCGCGGACCACGTGGATGCAGATGCTGGCCAGTTCCTCGGCGGCGTCCTCGTCCCAGCCGTCGCCGTCCCGGTCGGCCAGCGCGGCGCCGATCGCGGTGAGTTCGCCGGGGCGGTAGCTGGGGAAGTCGACCCGGGTGGTGAAGCGGGAGTTGAGGCCGGGGTTGGTGGCGAGCAGCCGGTTCATGCCCTCCGGGTAGCCGGCCAGGATCACCACCAGCCGGTCGCGGTTGTCCTCGGCCCGCTTCAGCAGCACCTGCAGCGCCTCGTCTCCGTAGGCGTCGCCCTTGCTGTAGCCGGAGTTGGAGAGGCTGTAGGCCTCGTCGATGAAGAGCACGCCGTCCAGCGCGGAGTCGATCAGCTCATTCGCCTTGACGGCCGTCTGGCCGAGGAACTCGCCCACCAGGTCAGCCCGCTGGGCCTCCACCAGGTGGTCCCCCGAGAGCAGCCCGAGGGCGTGGAAGACCCGCCCGAGGATGCGCGCCACGGTGGTCTTGCCGGTGCCGGAGGGGCCGGAGAAGACGAAGTGGCGCTTGGGCGGCTGCACCGGCAGGCCCTGCGCCGCCCGTAGCCGGGACATCCGCAACTGCGCGGAGAGCGCCCGGACCTGGCGCTTGACCGGCTCCAGGCCGACCATCCGGGAGAGTTCGGCCAGCGCCGCGTCCAGCTCCCGTTCGTCGCCGTCGCGTCCGGCGGCCGGGTAGCCGCCCGCGGGTCTGGGCGGCGCCTCGCCGCGGACCGGCACGGCGGGCCCGGAGCCGGCGGGGGGCAGCGGCGCGCCGGAGCGTTCACCGGCGGGCAGCGCCGGTCCGGCCTCCCGGTCGGTGGCCGTGCCCGCCCCCGGCGGCTCCTGCGCGCCCGGCCCACCGGTCCCGGCGGGGAAGGCCCCGGCGGGGTACGCCTCGCTCTGTCCGGGCTCGGTCCGGTACGGCTCGCCGGAACAGGGCGCGGCCTGGTAGGGCTCACCGGGGTAGGTCTCGCCGGAGAGGGCCTCACCGGGGTAGGCCTCGCCCGGGTACCCGGCGGCTTCGAGGCCCGGGGCCTCGCACCCCGAGGCCTCCAGCGCCGCGTCGTCCAGCCCGGCCTCCTCGGCGCCCACCGTGTCCAGGCCCAGCGACAGCGCGTCGAACGCCTCGTCGCCGCCCGAGGGCTTCCCGCCCTCACGGCCGAGGCCGCCCACCGCGTCCAGCAGCGCGTCGACCACGCCGTCCTCGGCGGAGATCGCGGCGAGCCGGGTCGCGGTGTCCATGAAGGCCGGATCGGCCCGGTGTACCGCCCGGTAGAGCGGCAGCGCGGCGGCGCTGCGCCCGGCGCCCTCGTAGGCCCGGGCGAGCCAGTACCGCAGCTCCTTGCGCTGCGGCTGCTCGGAGCGGCAGCGGGCCAGCGAGGCGGCGAGCGGGGCCTGCGCCTGGGCGCACATGTCCAGCCGGACCCGTGCCATGCCCGCGAAGAGCCCGGCTTCGATGCCCAGCAGCTGGTCGTCCAGCAGCCGGTCGGTGTCCCGGATCAGCTGTTCCCAGTCCTTGAGGAGGTAGGACCGGCACGCGTGCAGGAAGCGCGCGGACGGGTCCTCCTCCGGGACCGGGCACTGCTCCAACGCCCTGTCCAGTTCGGCGAGATGGCGGCCGTCCAGCCAGTGCGAGGCGTGCGCGAGCGCCAGGTCGCGGCTGTCCTCCAGGACGGGCTGCACCCACCAGCCCAGCCAGTACCAGGAACTGAGCGGGCGCCGGTGGAGCCGGCGCTGCTCGCCGAACCGGGTCCGGTGGCGGTACATCGCGAGCAGCGCCCCGGAGGTGTCGCTGCGCAGGGCGTGCAGGCCGAGCCAGGCGTCGGCCATCCCCGGATCGAGCCGCACGGCCGCGCGGAACTCCTCCTCCGCGCGGGCGTACGCGCCCGCCGTGTAGGCGTCCATGGCACGCAGCCAGGCGCGGTCGGCGAGCCGGTTCGGAGCCGGGCCGCCCGTGTTGTTGCCGTCGGAACTGTCCACCGTCGTCACTCACGCCCCCCGCGGTGTGCCTGGGGCTCGGTCGGCGATTCGAGGTGCGGAGAAGCCGGCCGGTCGTCGATAGCCCCCGGGGCGCATATGCGCCTCCAGGAATCGTACCGGCGCGGCGCTGATCCGGAAGAGTGCCGTGCGGAGTCAAATACGATCGCGCGCGCGGGGATTGGGCGCCGGTGCGATCCGGCCGGGCCTCGGCCCCGGTCGGGCGGGGTGCGGGCGGCGGGAGGGGGGACGGCACCCCCGGCTCACGGGGGAACAAGCCGGGGATGCCGAGTCCGATGTTGCGCGATCAACAACCTCGGCAACTGAGGAGAACCTAAGTCCTGGTGACACCGCAGGTCAAGGGCTTGTTGAAGGTTCACCGACGGTGCTCGGTGCGATCCGCCCGGTCACTCCGTCGACGATGGTGGCCGCGTACGGGCGGCTGGGGTCGGCGGCGAAGTGCGCCGACTCCGCCCGCGCCCAGCCCGCCCAGAACTCCGCCAGGGCCGGACCGTCCCGCTCCTCCCCGCGCCGCCGGGCGTCCTCGGCGGCCAGCTCCATCCAGATCAGCCGCGCCAGCCGTGGCCGCACCGCCCGCCGGCCGGCGCCGACGCCCTCGATCAGCACCACCGGGGCGAGCGGCACCGCCGCGGTGCCGGCGAAGCGCCCCAGCGTCCAGTCGTACACCCGGTACGCCGCGTCCCGGCCGGCGGCCAGCGGGTCGAGCACCTGGGTGCGCAACCGCTCCGTCCAGCCGAAGGGCTCGGCATGGGTGGCCAGGTCGTCCAGGTGGACCACCGGCGCACCCCCGAGCGCGGCGGCCAGCCGGCCGGTGAAGGTGGTCTTGCCGGAGCCGGCGTGCCCGTCCACCGCGACCAGCCGGACCGGGCCGCAGGAGGGCGCCAGCGCGCGCAGCCCGGCGGCGAGGCCGGCGAGGTCGGGGAGGCCCTCGGACGCGGGGGGCGATCCGGGTCCGCCGGGCGCGTCCGGCGCCCCGCCGACCGCGGGGGCGGCCGGGCCGCCGGGAGGGGTGCTGGACGTTTCGGAAGAGGCCACATCGGCAACCCTACGGGGGCCCGTACGCCAGGACGGACAGTGATTCCGTGCAGGTCGTGACGGCAGCGCCGGGATCGGGCATACTCACTTCGCCACGCATGTGAACGGCCGTTCACCGTAACCCGGTGCCGGTCGGCCCGACGTGCCACACCCGCGTCGGGCCCGCCACACCAGGGCCCGGTGCCCGAACGAGGAGGCGACCAGCCGCCATGACCCCGTCCCCAGCGAACGCCGTGGAACGCCAGCTGCCGACCGACGAGGCCCGCGAACTGCTGAGCCTCACCCGGGAGCTGGTCCAGCGCGAGATCCAGCCGCGCGCGGCGGAGGACGAGGCCGCCGGCCGCTTCCCGCGCGAGGTGTTCCGCACCCTCGGCGAGGCCGGTCTGCTCTCCCTCCCCTACGAGGAGAAGTACGGCGGCGGCGACCAGCCCTACGAGGTCTACCTCCAGGTCCTGGAGGAGCTCGCGGGCGGCTGGCTGGCGGTCGGCCTCGGGGTCAGCGTGCACACCCTCTCCTGTCACGCCCTGGCCGGTTTCGGCAGCGACGAGCAGCGCGCCGCCTGGCTGCCCGGCATGCTCTCCGGTGAGCAGCTCGGCGCCTACTGCCTCTCCGAGCCGCAGTCCGGCTCGGACGCCGCCGCGCTGCGCACCCGCGCCGACCTGGACGGCGAGGAGTACGTGGTCAGCGGCACCAAGGCGTGGATCACCCACGGCGGGGAGGCCGACTTCTACAGCGCGCTGGTGCGCACCGGCGAGCCGGGCGCGCGCGGCATCAGCTGCCTGCTGGTGCCCGCCGGGGTGGCCGGTCTGTCGGCCGCGCCGCCGGAGCACAAGATGGGCATGCGGTCCTCGCCGACCGCGCAGCTGCACTTCGACGGCGCCCGGGTCGAGCGCGGCCGGCTGATCGGCAGCGAGGGCCAGGGCTTCCAGATCGCGCTCGCCGCCCTGGACTCCGGCCGGCTCGGCATCGCCGCCTGCGCGATCGGCGTCGCCCAGGCCGCGCTCGACCTCGCGGTCGAGTACGCCGGTACCCGCCGCCAGTTCGGCCGGCCGATCGCCGAGTTCCAGGGCCTGTCCTTCATGCTCGCGGACATGGCCACCCAGATCGAGGCCGGGCGCTCGCTCTACCTGGCCGCCGCCCGGCTGCGCGACGCCGGCCGGCCGTTCTCCAAGCAGGCGGCGATGGCCAAGCTGTTCTGCACCGACGCGGCGATGCGGGTCACCACCGACGCCGTCCAGGTCCTCGGCGGCTACGGCTACACCCAGGACTTCCCGGCCGAGCGCTACATGCGCGAGGCCAAGGTGCTGCAGATCGTCGAGGGCACCAACCAGATCCAGCGCCTGGTGATCGGCCGCCACCTCACCTCCGGCTGACGGCTCCCGAAACGGCCTCCGGGCGTCACTCCAGGGTGCGGAGTGGCGCCCGGAGGCGTCTCCCGCCCCGGTGGTCGGGACCGGCCATCGGCTGACGGCCGGTCAACCCCCGGGACGGGAGCGGCCGTCAGTGCCGGACGAGCCGGCTGCGCTGCTGCGGGATGGCCGGCGCGGGCGCCGTCCGCACCGGGCGGTGCGCCACGGCGTGGGAGAACGGCTGGGTGCGCCAGTCGAGTTCGGACGGGAGGGCGAGCAGCGCCTCCAGGCCGGCGGTCTCGGCGTCCTCCGCCGACTCCACCTCCGCCAGGTCGTCCGTCGGCGCTCCCGAGCCCGGGCAGAGCGCGGGCGAGAAGGGGTGCCAGGCGGTCGGCAGCACGGCGTGCTGCGGCAGCCGCTCCTCGTCGCCCACCAGGGCGATCGGACGGCGGCACTCCGGGCAGTGCACCCGGACGATGTCCCAGGTCTCGCCCTCGCCCGGATCCACCCCCGCCGACGGCTCGTGGGGGACCGCGAGATCCTCGCGGCCGGTCATATCGTGGGTGTCGTCGGCGCTCAGCGAGTGCCGGTCAGTTGCACGCATGGTGATCCCCCTCGGATCGGGCCCGGCGTGGTCGCCCGGGGCCACAACCAGCACTTCCCGCCGACGCGGACTCATAATCCTGCAGGCCGGTGCACTGTGATGCACCGGGTGTGTCCTTCGCCACATTCGCCCGGCATGTGCCCGCCCGGCACCCGGCGCGGCCGCGAGTGACACCGTGCGCGCCCGCTGTGGCGCCGCGCGCGCCCCCGACCGGGTAGGTTTGCGCTTTGTGGAGGATCTCGACCAACGCATCGTTCAGCTGCTCCTGGAGGACGGCCGGATGAGCTACACGGACCTGGGCAAGGCCACCGGCCTGTCCACCTCGGCGGTGCACCAGCGGGTGCGCCGTCTGGAGCAGCGCGGTGTGATCCGCGGCTACACCGCCATCGTCGACCCCGACGCGGTCGAGCTGGCGCTGACCGCCTTCATCTCGGTCAAGCCCTTCGACCCCAGCGCCCCGGACGACACCCCGGAGAGGCTCGCCGGGCTGCCCGAGATCGAGGCCTGCCACAGCGTCGCCGGGGACGAGAACTACATCCTCAAGGTCCGCGTCGGCGCCCCCGGCGACCTGGAGGACCTGCTGGCCCGGATCCGCAGCGCGGCCGGCGTCTCCACCCGCACCACCGTCGTGCTCTCGACGCCCTACGAGGCGAGGCCCCCGAAGCTCTGACCGCCCCTCCGGGAGGTGCAGACTTGGCGTCATGACCGAACGCACCCTCCCTCCCGGCCCGCCCTCGGGCCAGAGGGGCCCACGAACCGTCCTGCTGCGCGGCGGCGCCGTCTACAGCCCCGCCGACCCCTTCGCCACCGCGATGCTCGTCGAGGGCGAGCACGTCGCCTGGGTCGGCAGCGACGGCGCGGCCGAGGCGTACGCCGACGCCGCGGACGAGATCGTCGAGCTCGACGGCGCCCTGGTCACCCCCGCCTTCGTCGACGCCCACGTGCACGCCACCGCCACCGGTCTGGCGCTCACCGGTCTGGACCTCACCGGACTGCCCTCGCTCGCCGCCGCGCTGGAGGCCCTCGCCGCCTTCGCGGCCGACCGCCCCGAGCCGGGCGGCGTGCTCATCGGGCACGGCTGGGACGAGACCGGCTGGCCCGAGGGCCGACCGCCGACGCTCGCCGAGCTGGACGCGGCCGCCGGCGGCGCCGCGCTCTACCTCTCCCGCACCGACGTGCACTCCGCGCTGGCCACCACCGCGCTGCGCGCGCTCACCGCCGGCCTCGGCGCCCGGCCCGGCTTCTCCGCCGACGGCCCGCTCACCCGCGACGCCCACCACGCCGTGCGCCGGACCGCGCTCGCGCACCTCACCCCCGAGCAGCGCCGGCGTGCCCAGCGTGCGACGCTGGCCCGGGCCGCCGAGCTCGGCATCGGCGCGCTGCACGAGTGCGCCGGCCCGGAGATCTCCTCGGAGCAGGACCTCGCCGCGCTGCTGGACCTCGCCGCCGACGGCGAGGGGCCCGAGGTGTTCGGCTACTGGGGCGAGCTGGGCGGCGTCGAGACGGCCCGCCGGCTCGGCGCGGTGGGCGCCGGCGGCGACCTCTTCGTCGACGGCGCGATCGGCTCGCACACCGCCTGCCTGCACAGCCCCTACGCCGACGCCGACCACACCGGCACCTCCTACCTGAGCGCCGAGCAGGTCGCCGACCACGTCGCCGCCTGCACCGAGGCCGGGCTGCAGGCCGGCTTCCACGCCATCGGCGACGCCGCCGTGGGCGCCGTCCTCGCGGGCGTCCGGGCGGCCGGCGAGCGGGTCGGCGCCGACCGCGTCAGGGCGCTGCGCCACCGCGTGGAGCACGCGGAGGCACTGGACGGGGCGTCCGTCGCGGCCTTCGCCGAACTCGGCCTCACCGCCTCCGTGCAGCCCGCCTTCGACGCCGCCTGGGGCGGCCCGGACGGCATGTACGTCCAGCGGCTCGGCGCCGAGCGCGCCGCCGCGCTCAACCCGTTCGCCGCGCTGCTGCGGGCCGGCGTCCCGCTGGCCTTCGGCTCGGACGCCCCGGTCACCCCGCTCGATCCCTGGGGCACCGTCCGCGCGGCGGCCTTCCACCGGACCCTCGACCACCGGATCTCGGCCCGCGCCGCCTTCACCGCCCACACCCGGGGCGGCTGGCGGGCGATCGGCCGCGACCAGGACGGCGTGCTCGTCCCCGGCGCGATCGCCAGCTACGCGGTCTGGGCCGCCGACGAGCTCGTGGTCCAGGCCCCCGACTCCCGGGTGGCCGGCTGGTCCACCGACCCGCGCTCCGGCACCCCCGGGCTGCCCGACCTCACCCCGGGCCGTCCGCTGCCGGTCTGCCTGCGCACCGTGGTCCGGGGCCGGACCGTCCACCGGGCGGTGGCGGAGCGGGCGGCCGCGCGGTAGGTCCGGGTGACCGGGGCGGCCCGCGCTGCGTAGGTTGACCGGCATGAGCGATCATCCGCTGGTACCCGCCGGCTTCGTCGTCCCCCGCACCCTCGCCGCCGAGGGGTTCCGCCTGGAGCCCCTCGGCGAGCAGCACAACGACTCCGACCTCGCGGCCTGGACGTCGAGCATCGACCACATCCACGCCACCCCGGGCTGGACCGGCAGCTGGCCGCCCGCCGAGGGCATGACGCCGGAGCGCAACCTGGCCGACCTGCGCCGGCACGCCGCCGACTTCGAGCACCGCCGCGGCTTCACCTACACCGTGCTGGCGAACCCCGGCGGCGACGTCGTCGGCTGCGTGTACATCTACCCGGACCACGAGGACCCGGCCACCACGACGGTCAGCTCCTGGGTCCGCGCCGACCGCGCCGAGCTGGACGCCCCGCTGTACCGCGCGGTGGCCGCCTGGCTCGCCGCCGACTGGCCGCTGCGCACGGTTCGCTACAGCCCGCGCTGACACCGCCCCACCAGGGCCGGGAACCCGCTGCTCGGCGGGCCACCCGGCCTCACGCGCGGGGCCGGTTCCGGGGTACCGTCTTTCGCACAGCGTCCGAACTCAACGGGCGGTGAAGAACGCGCCAACGGACAGCCAAGCGCGGACAGCCCGACCAGGAAGATGGTGCGCCGGTGGCACTCCACGTCACACAGGAGCGGTCGGACGCCCTCCCCGAGGCGTCCGCGACGTCCGACGCCCCCGCCCCCGGCCGGGCCGCCCGCGCCGTCGCCAAGGTGCGTGCCGGACTGCCCCGCACCGGCCTGGCCGTCCTCGCCGGGCTGCTCCTCGCGCTGGCCTTCCCGCCGTTCGACCTCTGGCCGCTCTCGCTGGTGGGCGTCGCCGCGCTCTCGCTGCTCACCCTCGGCCGCACCGTCCGGCAGGCCGCCTGGACGGGCTTCGCCTTCGGGCTGCCGTTCTTCCTGCTGCTGCTCAGCTGGCTGCGGGTGGTCGGCTGGGACGCCACCGTCGGCCTCTCGGTGATCGAGGCGCTCTTCCTGGCGGCCCTCGGCTCCGGTCTGGCGCTCACCTCCCGGCTGCCCGGCTGGCCGCTCTGGGCGGCCTGCCTCTGGATCACCCAGGAGTGGGCCCGTGACCGGCTGCCGCTCGGCGGCTTCCCCTGGGGCCGCCTCGCGTTCGCCAACACCGCCACCCCGTTCACCCCGCTCGCCGCGATCGGCGGCGCCCCGCTGGTGACCTTCGCCGTCGCGCTGGCCGGTGCCCTGCTGGCCTGGGCGGCGCTGCGGCTGCGCGGGCCCCGCCGGGCGCCCCGGGCCGCCGCGCTGGCCGCGCTGGGCGCCGTCGCGGCCCTGCTGGCCGGTTATCTGGTCCCGGTGCCCACCGCGGCCGCCGACACCGTCAAGGTCGCCCTGATCCAGGGCAACGTGCCCAACCCGGGGATGGACTTCCTCGGCCGGCCGATGATGGTGCTGAACAACCACGCCGCCGCCACCGAGAAGCTCGCCGCCGACATCGAGGCCGGCCGGGTGGAGAAGCCGGACGTGGTGATCTGGCCGGAGAACTCCTCCGACCTCGACCCGTTCAGCGACCCGCTGGCCTACCGGCGCATCGACGACGCCGTGAAGGCGGTCGGCGTACCCACCCTGGTCGGCACCCTGGTGGACGGGCCGGACGAGCGGCACGTCCAGAACGAGGGCATCGTCTGGGACCCGAAGACCGGCCCGGGCGCCTCCTACACCAAGCAGCACCCCGTCCCGTTCGGCGAGTACGTGCCGTTCCGCGACCAGCTGATGAAGGTGATCACCCGGCTGCAGCGGGTCGCCCGCGACTTCTACCCCGGCGACCACAACGGCGTCATGCAGCTGGGCCCGGCGAAGATCGGCGACGTCATCTGCTTCGAGGTGGCGTACGACGAGATCGTCCGCGACACCGTGGACAAGGGCGCCCGGGTGCTCGTCGTCCAGACCAACAACGCGACCTACGCGAAGACCGGCCAGCCCGAGCAGCAGCTCGCGATGTCCCGGCTGCGTGCCGTCGAGCACGGCCGGGCCGTGCTGATCGCCGCCACCAGCGGGATCAGCGCGGTGATCGCCCCCGACGGCTCGGTGCAGCAGCGCACCGAGGAGCTGACCGCCGCCGAGCTGTCCGCCGTCGTCCCGCTGCGCGACGGCACCACGGTGGCGGACCGGGTGGGCGTCGCGCCCGAGTGGACGCTGGCCGTCGTGGGCCTGCTGGCCTGCGGGGCGGCCCTGCTGATCGGCCGCCGCCGGGTGACCCGCCCGGCCGCCTCCGAGCCCTCCGGCCCGACGGCCTCCTGACCCCGGCGCGGCCGGTCGGCGGGCCCGTCGGCCCGGGCGGGGGTGGAACACCGGCCGGCGGCTGGTCGTTGGACCAGGTGGTGCCGTAGCCGGCCCGGATCTCCCGTGCGGCGCGCAGAGCACCGCTATGGAGTGGATTCGTACCGTGACCCAGCAAGCTACCCCTGCCCCTCAGGCCCGGCGCGGAAAGCTCCGCCGGGTGCTGCCGTTGGTGGTCACCGCCTGGCTGGTGCTGGAGATCTGGCTGCTGGTCCAGGTGGGCTCGTGGCTGGGCGGCGTCACCGTCGTGCTGCTGCTGATCGCCGGGGCCCTGATCGGCGGCTCGCTGATCAAGCGCGCGGGGCTGAAGGCGCTGTCCGCGGCGATCGACCAGAGCCGGGACCCGAAGTCGCAGCAGCCGCAGACCGGCACCAGCCTCACCGTGCTGGCCGGCCTGCTGCTGATGCTGCCGGGCTTCCTCTCGGACGCGCTGGCGCTGACCCTGCTCCTCCCGCCGACCCGGGCGCTCTGGCGGGCCGCCGGGCGCCGCTTCGCGGACAAGGCGCTGCGCAGCACCGCCGGCCTCGGGGCCGATCCGCTCGCGGACGCGGTGCGGCTGCAGGAGCAGCTGCGCATCCACCGCCCGGACGGCAAGGTGATCCAGGGCGAGGTGGTCGAGCCGGGCGCCGGCCCGCGGGGCCCGGACACCACCTACCGTCCGCCGCTGAAGGGCTGACTGGCGACGGCGGCCCGCCCCGGGGCGCTGATGCCCCGGGGCGGGCCGCCGTCGAAGGACCCGGACATGCGAAAGGGACCCTGGGGGCCAGGGTCCCTTTTCGCGTGCTCCCGCCGGGGCGGGAAACGGGTCAGGCGCTCTTGCGGGTGTCCCGCGGGTGTACCGCGAGGTTCATCCCTCCGGAGCGGAGTACGGCCAGCCGCTCGGCCAGCACCTCCTCCAGCTCCTCGCGCGTGCGGCGCTCCATCAGCATGTCCCAATGGGTACGCGTGGGCTTGGTCTTCTTCTCCTCAGGCTCGTCACCGTCGAGGAGTACTGCCTCCTGGCCGCAGAAGCGGCATTCCCAGGCCGAGGGGATCTCCGCCTCGACCGAGAAAGGAACCTCGAATCGGTGTCCGTTCTGACATGCGTACTCGACGGTCTGGCGGGGAGCCAGATCGATACCACGGTCGGTCTCGTAGCTAGTGGCCCCGAGTCGCGTGCCGCGGAGAGCTCGCTCGCTCATGAATCGTGCCTCCCGGGCTTATGGCCCACAGGACTAGTGGTCGCTGTTCTTCGTCGTTCGGTCAACGCTCGGCTTCCGACGAAGATTCCCGTCCCGGGACATGCGTCGTCTGTCGTGCCGCCCCTGTTTGTACCCACCGGCGCCCGATTTGTCACATCTGGCCGTGGATATCACCCCAGGTGTCACCTATTTCACATCTGGTGATCGGTCGGCCTTTCCACCACGAGCGTACCGGGACGGGATCCGCCGCCCTACGCCGCCCCGCCCCGGCGGGCCCCTTTCAGGCCAGTGGACGGAACCGCAGGGGCGCGTGCTCCTTGCCCAGGTCGACCGCCTGCGGCTGTTGGACCGGCTCGGCCACCGGTACCGGCGGCGGGCCGGCCGGGCGCGGCGGGACGTCGACCGGCGCGGCCGCCTCGGTCCGGGTGTCGCGGTGCGGGAGCAGGGCGATCACCGCCTCGCGCAGCTGGGCCGGTGCCTCCTCGTCCAGCGGGTCGACGGTGGCCGGCACCTGGAGGCGGACCGGTGTGCCGGTGCCGATCCGGGCGTAGCCGCGGCCGGCCGGGGCGTGCGCGGCGGGCACGATGTCCAGCGGCGCGCCGAGCGTGCCGTAGGACTCCTCGGGGCCGGTCGGGCCGAGCAGGACGCGAGCCCGGGTGGTGGCCCGCACGGTCGGGGTGATCCGGTCCCGGGCCTCGATGTCGTCGGCGAACACGACGGTGACCCGGGCGGCCCGGCCGTGCCGCAGCGGGAGCTCCAGCAGGTCCTGCGGGTCCGGCCGGCCCTCGGCGTGGGCCAGCTCGCTCAGCTCGGTCGGGTGGTCGAGCAGCAGCCAGAGCGGCCGGGTGACGTCCTCGGGCGCGGCCGCCCCCGCGCGCCGGGCGGCGTTCAGCGCGGTCAGCCGGCGCTCGGTCTCCTGGGCGACCCACTCCAGCGCGGCCAGCGCGCCGTGCAGGCTGGTCTCCACGGTGTGCACGCCGGGCCGGCTGACCAGGCAGGCGTGCTCGCCGGTGCCGGCACCGTCGATCACCACCAGGTCGCCGTGGGGCAGCGCCTGGAGCGCGATCGACCGGATCAGGCTGGAGGTGCCGTAGCGGGTCACGCCGAGCGCCAGCAGGTGCGGCTCGCCCGAGCGGGGGCCGGTGCGCCAGACCACCGGCGGCTGCTGGGTGACGGCGCCGCCCTGGCCCACCGGGATGGTCCGGGCGCTGCCGGCCTCGTCGGTGAAGCCCAGCACGATCTCGCCGGGGGTGGTCACGAAGCGCTGGGCCGCGATGTCCGTGGGCAGCGGGGCCAGGGCGGCGATCCGCAGCCGGTTGGACTCCTCGTCCCAGTCGAAGCGGTACTCCCGGGCGCGGCCGGCCTTGCCCTGCACGACCTGCTCGATCCGGGCCCGGGCGGCGGGCTCGGTGTCGGTGAAGTAGGCCGGGTAGACCAGCTCCAGCCGGGAGAGCCGCCCCTCGGCGTCGAACTCCCAGGAGCCGAAGACGTCCTTGTAGCCGCCCTCGTGGTGGTAGAGCGGGCTGAGGTCGTCCGGTGAGGCCAGGTACGGGGTCAGCGCGGCGTACAGGGCGGTGAGCTTGACGTCGACGACGTCCGGCTCGGGCGGGCCCGCCGGGGCCTTGGGGGAGCGGCCGTTCCAGGCGGCGCTGGCCATCAGGGCCACCAGGGCGAACAGCAGCCCGTGCGGCAGCAGGTAGATGCCGAGCAGCATGGCGGCGACCAGGAAGACCGTCGGTCCGCGCCGGTCCTTCGGGGTCGCCTGCCAGCGGCTCTTGGCCCAGGCGACGTGGTGGCGCATCCCGCGCCCGATGACGGTCAGCGGCGCGAACATGTCGGAGGCGTGGTCGCCGGCCGTGCGGGCGAGGTCGCGGCCCTTGCTGAAGTGGCGGTTGAGCGGCATTCCTTGGCTCCCCGGGCGAGTGGGACGGTCGGGTTCAGGGGGTCGGCGTCGGGTGTACGACGGGGCCCGGGGGCGGTGGGATCCGCGCCCGGGCCCGTACGGGGGAGTGGCCGCGCTAGAACTTGAGGCCGCCGAGCAGGCTGGCCAGGCTGGCGCCGCCCGCGGTGATGCTCGGAGCGATCGAGGAACCGGCGATGTAGAAGCCGAGCAGGGCGCAGACGATCGCGTGGGAGACCTTTAGTCCGTCCCTGCGGAAGAAGAGAAAGGCGATGGTGCCGAACAGGACGATGCCGGAAATCGAGAGGATCACGCTCTGCTCCTCGGGGAGGGGGACAGGGACAGTGTCACGGAATGTGCCTTAATCGTGACAAAAAGTAATAGATGATGGAACGGTGCAAATGGGTGGTCTTCTCGGCCAATACCCGGATGGGCGCCGGGGGGAGGTATGCGAACCGCCCGGAACGGGGCCCGGCGGCCCCGTGTACCGGCGCGGCGAGGCATTCCCGGCGGGTGGCCGGGAAGGCACCGCGGGGACCGGGAAGTTCGCTCGAACGGCGGCGAAACCTTCCCGCCCGTGTGTCGTGTGGGGGAATGCCGCGGTCCGGCCGGCGTCCGAAGTCCGGACGCGCGCTGGATCGTCCGCGCACCGGGCCGCTACGGTGCGGTACGCGCGACCGACAGACCGAGAAGCTCCCGGGCGAGGCCCGGGGTGCCCGAGAACGCCCAGGAGAGGCCCGCCATGACCGACGCCGCCAGCCAGCAGCCCGCCGACGCCCCGGACTCCGAGGTGATCGAGCTGGCCGGGAAGCTCTTCGACGCGGCCCGGGCCGGTGACACCGACACCCTCGCCGCCTACGTCGACGCCGGCGCGCCCGCCAATCTGACCAACGACCGCGGCGACACCCTGCTGATGCTCGCCGCGTACCACGGGCACGCCGCCACCGTCACCGCCCTGGTGGAGCGCGGCGCCGACCCGAACCGGGCCAACGACCGCGGCCAGACCCCGCTGGCCGGCGCCGTCTTCAAGGGCGCCGAGGACGTGCTGACCGCCCTGCTGGCGGGCGGCGCCGACCCGACGGCCGGTACGCCGTCCGCCGTCGACACCGCCCGGATGTTCGGCAAGGAGGAGCTGGTCGCCCGGTTCGAGGGCCGCTGACCCGAGGTCGTAGTCTTTTCAACCATGGAGAGCATCGCGGGGACCGCCGAGCTGCGGGACGGCAAGGGCGACATCATCGAGATCCGCGTCACCGGCTACGGCCACCCGGACGCCCAGCGCCTCTCGGCGGAGGTGCAGGAGGAGTACGTCCGCCGCTACGGCGAGGGCGACCTCACCGAGCTGCACCCCGACGACTTCGAGGCGCCGGTTGGTCTGTTCCTGATCGCCTACCTCGACGGCCAGCCGGTGGCCTGCGGCGGCTGGCGCGCCAAGCAGGCCGGCCCGCACGGCCTGCGCGACGGCGACGCCGAGCTGAAGCGGATGTTCGTCGTCCCCCGGGCCCGCGGGCGGGGCCTCGCGCGGACGGTGCTGCGCCGCCTGGAGCAGACCGCCGCCGAGGCCGGCCGGACCAGGTTCGTGCTGGAGACCGGCACCGAGCAGCCCGAGGCGGTCGCGCTCTACGGATCCGAGGGCTACGACCCGATCCAGAAGTTCGGCATCTACCGCGACCACCCGCAGAGCATCTGCCTCGGCAAGGAGTTCGGCGGCGTGCCCGCCGTCTGACCGCCCGCCCGCTGGGTAGGCTCCGGGCGGACCGGTGGCCGAGCGGGCGGGGGCAGGCGTGGACGAGCAGCCGGTACGGGCCGCGGCCCCCGACCCGTCGGCCGTGCTCGGCGCCCCCGGTGGGGAGTTGGAGCGATTGGTGGAGGCGGGGCTGCGCCGGGTCGGCACGGGCGGCGTCTGGGCCGTCGGTGACGCCGCCGGCGGGCGGGGCCGGGGCTCCGTCGGGGTGCTCGGCCAAGGCCCGTACGAGGGGCTGGAGATGGGGCCCGACACGCTCTTCGACCTCGCCAGCCTGACGAAGATCGTCGCCCTCTGGCCGTGCGCGGGCGCGCTCCGGCAGGCCGGCCGGCTCCCGCTCGACCGCCCGCTCGGCGACTACTGGCCGCCGGCCGCCGGGCAGCCGACGGGTCGGGTGACGGCCCGTCAACTCCTTGCCCACACGGCGGGACTGCCGCTGCGCACGGAGTTCGAGCAGCGCTACGGCCGGGACCGGGCGGCGATCCGGGCCGGCGTCGTCGCCGCCCCGCTGCACCGCCCGCCGGGGACCGCCGTCGAGTACACCGACCGTGCCGCCGTGCTGCTGGGCCACCTGGTCGAGGACCTGGCCGGCGCCCCGCTCGACACGCTCGCCGAACGGCAGGTCTGGCGCCCGCTCGGCATGACCGACACCCGCTTCGGCCCGCTCGGCCCGGCGTCGGCCGCCCGCACCGCACCCACCGAGTACGACCGGGCCGTCGGCGCCCCGCTGCGCGGGGTGGTGCACGACCCCTCGGCCCGGCTGCTCGGCGGCGTCTGCGGCAACGCGGGCGCCTTCTCCACCGCCCGCGACCTCGAACGCTTCCTCACCGCCCTGCTCGACCCGCCGGCCGCGCTGCCCTGGGCCGGGCCCTGGACCGCCGAGTCGCTGCGCGAACAGACCGGCGGACTCGCCCCCGCGCGCGGCCTGTCCTGGCTCTGCGCCCCCGGCACCGACCCCGCCGACGGCACCTTCGTCCACTACGGCTTCACCGGCACCGGGATCTGGGTCTCCCGCCGGCTCGGCCGCTGGGCGCTGCTGCTCACCAACAAGGTGCACTACAGCCGCGAGACCCAGCCCCTCACCGACCTGCGCAACGCCTTCCGCCGGGCGGTCTTCGGCTAGCCGTCCGCAGGAGCGCCACACAGCACAAAGTCGGCCTCCGGGACCGTTGGCGGGTCCCGGAGGCCGACGTCATGGACCGGCCCAGCGGGTCGGACGAGCTGGGTCAGACGAGCTGGGTCAGCACGGGCTGCTCCGAGTCGAGCGAGGCGACGGCAGCCGGGGAGAGCGCGCTGGTCCAGGTCTGGACGTCGCTGATCCGGCCGGGGAAGCTGTTCCCGTTCTTGGCCGAGCCGATGGTCAGGGGGCCGGTGGAGGCCCACGGAGTGGAGTTGACGGCGGTGGCCGCGAGCTTGCCGTTGACGTACAGGCTCATGGTCTGGCCGGGCGCGTCGTAGGTGGCGACCAGGTGGGTCCAGGTGTTGAGGGCCGGCGGCGTGCTCGCGAACGCGGCCGGGTAGGAGGCCGGTCCGGTCGAGTCGCCGGACGGCGAGACGAACGTCCAGGCGTTGAAGGCCTTCGAGTACTGCAGGTAGAAGGCGCTCACGCTGGTGCCCGACTGGGCCGCCACGGTCGCGTAGTCGTTCGTCCCGGTCAGGTAGGCCCAGGCCGAGACGGAGTAGCTCCTGGCGGTGTCGACGACCGGGCCGCCGGTGGTGGCCAGCGCGTCGGCGGCGCCGGACAGGCCGAGGACGGTGCCGCGGGTGGTGTCGTTGACGAACGAGGCCGAGCCCGAGACGGTGAGGCTGTTGGCCGGCCGGATCTCGTCGGCGGAGTTCGTGAGCCTCCACCGGTCGGTGGGCCGGTGGACGTCGCCGAGCAGCACCGGGGCGTCGAACTGGGCGGTGTCGGTGGCCAGCGCCGCGGCGGCGGTGGCAGGCAGCGCGGACGGGACGACCACGACGTCGCCGACCGCGCCGGTCGCGTACTGGGCGTACCCGCCGGCCAGGACCCGCCGGCCGATCTGGACCGGCCCGGTGGCGTTCCACTCGGTGCCGGCGTAGGTCGCGGCACCGGCCGCGGCGCCGTTGACGAAGAGCTGGAGCTGCTTGGTGCCGGCGTCGTAGACCCCGGTCAGGTGGGTCCAGGTGTTGAGCCTGGGGCTGAGGCCGCCGGTGGTCGGGCCGTAGACGGCGTTGAAGGTGTCGACGGCCGAGTCGTCGACGTTGCGGCCGAACGCGAAGGCGTGCGCCCAGGCGGAGTAGTACAGCTGGAGGCCGACGTTGTTGGTGCCGCCCTGGCTGACGAACACGGAGGTGTTGGCCAGGTCGCCGGGCTTGACCCAGGCGGAGACGGTGTAGCTCTTGCGCGTGTCGACGGAGCCGGTGGCACTGACCGCGTAGCCGGTGCCGCCGGGCAGGTTCAGGACCGTGCCCCGGGTGGCGTCGGGGCCGACGGCCGCTCCGCCGGCCACGGTCAGGTCGTTGGCCCGCCGGCTGTCGGTGGTGTCGGTCAGCCTCCAGCGGTCGGCCGCCTGGGCGGCCGGCGTCCGGGCGCCCGGGAGCCGGGTGACGGTGCCGGTGGCGGACGTCCCGTACAGGTCGGGGTTGCCGTCGCCGTCGACGTCACCGGGGGAGGCCACGGTCGGGGCCAGCCGGTCGCCGAGGCCGGTCGGGAGGACCGGCTGGGCCGGCGGCAGGGCCTTGCCCGTGGTGGTCGCGGCCCAGACCTGCTCGGCGTGGTCGGTCAGGCAGTCCCAGAGGATCAGCTGGGTCTTGGGCGTGTTGGACGCCGCGGGGTCGGCCAGGCACCGGCCGGACTGCGGGTTGAGCAGCGAGCCGGCGAACGGACCGGGGACCCACTTCTGGGCGCCGGTGCCGTTGCAGTCCCAGAGCTGGACCGGGCTGCCGTTGTCGAGGCCGCCGCGGCTCACGTCGAGGCACTTGCCCAGCAGGTGGACGCTGCTGTCGGTGCCGAGGGCGGCGCTCTGCGCGTCGGTGGCGTTGCAGCTGTACATCTGCGCCGGCGTGCCGTTGGCGGTGTTCGAGCCGTTGATGTCCAGGCACATGTTCTTACCGGCGGTGTCGAGCACGCCGGAGGTCAGCGGGGCCCTGGTCGGAGCGGTGATCCGGGTGGTCGGGACGCCGTTGCCGTCGAAGGTCAGCGGGAAGCTGCTGACGGCGCCGGTGGCGTTCTCGCGGGCCCACAGGGTGGGGACGCCGTTCACCGTGCCCGGTGCGAGCAGGGTGGTGCGGGACCAGTCACCGGTGCCGATCTTCACGCCCGCGGCGAGGTTGCAGCCCGCCTGGTAGGTGCCCGGGAAGTACCAGAGCTCCGCGTTGTCGACCGTCACCAGGTCCGGTACGTCGGCCATCTGGGAGAGCTTGCCGGGTGCCAGGATCTGGGTGACCTTGTTCCAGGTGCCGTCCGAGCCCTTGGCGGGGCAGCCCGCGGAGTTGTTGAGGGGGACGACGTTCTGGGTCAGCGTGAAGTGGCCCGTGGTGCCGCCCGCCGTGTTGGCGTCGTTCTGGTACAGGTACAGCTTGTGGGTCGTCTTCTGATAGGCGAACAGGTCGTCGGCCATGGCCGCGGTGAGGGTGCCGCGGTGGGCGACCAGGTAGTTGTTCCAGCCGGTGCCGTCCGGGCTGGTCGCCGGGGTGGAGATGGTTTCGAGGTCCTCGGTGGAGCCGCCGCCCGGGACGCGCACCAGGTCGCCGGCGGTCGTGGTGGCGGCGAGGTCCGGGACCCCGTCGCCGTTCAGGTCGCCCGGGGCCACCTTGGCGCTGGGGTCGAACGGGGCGAAGAAGCTGTACTGGGCGACGGTGCCCTGGGTGTTGCCGGCCTTGTCGACGGCCCGCACGAACAGCGTGTGGGTGCCCCACTGGGCGCTGCTCACACTGATCGGGACGTCCGCGGTCGCGGTGCCGCCGGCCGCCTGGACGGCGGGGACGGACGGGCCGCCGCCGGGGATGTTGGCGTCCAGCGAGTACTCGAACCGGTCGATCCCGCTGCTGACGCAGCTGCCGCGGGTGCAGCCGCCCGGCACCGGGTCGTTGGCGGTGACCCGCACCTTGGCCCCGGTGGCGCCGGCGTGGCCGGTGGGCGTCCTGTCGCTGCCGAGCGGCGGGAAGGCCGCGTTGTCGGCGACCGTCGGGATGCTCGGCGGGGTCAGGTCGACGTTGAAGTAGCAGTAGGGGGAGCTGGGGCCGGTCAGGGTGCCGTCGCTGGCGATCATGTTCCAGCCGTACTGGTGGCCGTCCTCGACGGTGAAGCCGACGTTGTCGTAGACGGTGCCCCAGTTGCTCACCGACGCGCTCCACGGCCAGGACTTGCTGGCCGGGTTGCCACCGCCGTCGTTGGACATGTTGTCCCAGACGTGCGCCATGGCCTGGAGGTTGACACCGCTCATCTTGGTGGAGAGCCGGGCGTTCAGGGTGATGTTGGAGGCGCTGCCGGTGGTGCCGGAGTTGCCGATCCAGCCGATGTTCACGCCGTCGCAGCCGTTGCTGTCCGGGCTGTGCGGCTGCGGACTGACGCTGATCATGTCGGGGGCGTTGGGCGCGATGTCGAACACCGTGACCACGTACGGATTGGTGTTGAACCGCATGAAGTCGTTGTTGCCCGACGACTTGGTCTCGTTGCCGAAGATGCCGACGGTCCAGTTGGAGTTGTGGCCGACGAGCTTCTGCATCTGGCCGGTGACGTTGAACACGGCCTCGTGGTTGCCGCAGTGGTTCGAGATGTTGGAGCTCTTCGGGTACTGCGCGCCGCCGAGCCACCCGTCGCCGGTCACCCAGGGCTGCTTGGACCACTTGGTGTCGGTCGCGAGCTCGCTGACGGTGGCCAGGGACACCGGCGCGGTGTGGTTGCAGTCGAAGGACGCACCGTAGGTCTCGGTGATGTGGAACTCCGACCGGGAGACCACCATGTCACCGGTCAGGTTGCTGGTGTCGATCTGGTAGAAGGACCGGTACAGGCCCTGGCAGTCGTTCCAGTGCTGGTAGCCGGCGCCCTGGCCGTTGTCCTGCGGCTCGTCGTAGGCGACGATGCCGGGGCAGCCCTCCCGGACCGTGGCGTAGTGGCTGGTGCCGTTGGTCACCGGGCTGACCGAGGGGTCGATGTACAGCGGCCACACGGTGTCCGGGCCGGTCAGCAGCCCGGCGTCGGGTACCAGGGTCAGTGCGCCGGGCTCGGCCGTCACGGCGATCCGCTTGAGCTGCGCGCCGGTGCCGGGCTCGCGTTCGGTGGAGCGGGTGGGGGCGGGCGCGGCGGGCGGCGCCTCGTCGACGCGGGCCGACCTGAGCTCGCCCTTGCGCGCCGCCGGCGCGGGTGCCTGGGCGGGCCGCGCCGCGACCGTGCCGGCGGTGGTCGAGGAGTCCCACATGACCGGAGTCGGCGCGGTGAACGCCGTCGTCCCGTCGGTGGTCCGCGCGGTGACGGAGCCGTTCTCGTCGGCCGCCACGGTCAACCCGTCGCTGGTGGCGACCGCGAGCTTCAGGGACTTCAGCGCCGGGTCGGCGGCGGCCGTGGCGTCGTGGACGACCAGGACCTCGCGCAGGCCGCCCTGGTCGTTGGCGATGACCCGCAGGTCGACGCCGGGCAGGACGTTGCCGTAGGTCGCGCTGTCACCCGTGACGGCCGGAGCGGGCAGGGCGACCGGGAAGGTGACGGAGAGCCGGCGGCCCCTGGCGTCGGTGAGCGTGGCCAGCGGGCCGGAGCCGCCGCCGGAGAGGGCCAGCCCGGCCGGGGTGGCCTTCGGCGAGAAGGTGCCGTCGCCGTTCCTCCCCAGGGTCGCGTCCACGGCCGACCAGGAGCCGTCGCGCTTCACCCGGACCGGCTGGACGTGGTCGGTCAGCGTGAAGGTGCCGTCCGCGTTGGCCACCGTCTGGGTCGTCTCGGAGGTCAACTCCTCGACCGCGACCGGCTTCCGCTCCTTCTTCGCGCGTTCGGAGGCCGCCCTCATCGGTGAGTCGGAGACGGCGGGCCGGTCCGCCGGCCGGTCGTCGGCCAGGGCCGGGCCGGCGGTGCCGAGTATCAGGCCGGCGAGCGCCGCCGTCAGCGCGAGCCGACGTCCTGGCGATCGCGTCCCACCGCGTGGGACGCGGGTGTTTTCCCCCACGAAAGATCCTTCGAATGTGTCTGGTGCCCGCGACCGTTTCGCGGGGGGATTCACAACCCCCCTGGCGGGCAGTGGATTTGGCCACATCGCAGGCATCGGACACCTGACCCGTCGAAACCCCTGGGTCGGGTGTGATTGTTGTGAGCGATGTGACTGCCGGGGAAGGGTATTGCCGGTGATGCGTGTGTGGCAATACGGTTCGCCCTGGCCAGGGGCGGGATCGCGTGATGGTGCATCAGCCCCGGGGCCGTCCAAAACTGTTAATAGGGGGATGATTCACGATGCGCGCGAAAGTGCGATGGTCTCGTGCTGCCCGGGGGAGGGGATGGGCGAGACGGGGGACGGTCGCGATGGCGACGGTTGCCGCGTTCTCGCTGGCGACGCCGCTGGCGGTGGCCACCGACGTCCTCGTAGGCCCCTACCGCTACACCGGCGAGATATGGTCCGCCGACCCGCTCCCCCAGCAACCGAAGGTGCCCGGGGGGCCGGTGGGCGCGGCGCGCCCCGCCCCGAAGCCGGCCGTTCCGAAGGGCGCCCGGGAGCTCCGGACGCACACCCCGGAGGCGGTCCGCTGGCCCGGCGGCTCCACCGCCACCGTCGACCTCGGCGGTTCGCCGGCCACCGGGCGCCTGAAGGCGGGCGGTACCCCGGTCTCGGTGTCCGCCGTCCCGACCTCGGCGCTCGGCCCGCGGTCCGGGCGCCTGATCGCCCCGGTCGCCCCGGTCGCGCCGCTCTCCTCGGTCGAGGTCCGGCTGGCCGACCGGAGCGGCGCCAAGGCCGCCGGCGTCGACGGGCTCCTGGTCGGACTGGCCCGCGGTGACGGCAGGCCGGGGGTGGGCGGCGTCTCGGTGTCGCTCGACTACAGCTCCATCGAGCAGGCGTACGGCGGCGGTTGGGCCTCCCGGCTGCGGCTGGTCGCGCTGCCGGGCTGTGCACTGACGACGCCGCAGCGCGCGGAGTGCCGCCGGCAGACGCCGATCGAGTTCACCAACGACCCGCGGGCCCGGACGCTGTCGGGTACGGTCGCGGTCGCCTCCGACGTGCGGACCGGTACGAGCGGCTTCGCCGCCGCGTCGTCGGCCGCGCGCTCGGCCGGCGCCACCATGGCGGTCGCGGCGGTCGCCGGCTCCGGCGGCTCGCAGGGCGACTACGGGGCGACCTCGCTGTCCGCCTCGGGTGCCTGGACGGCCTCCGCCTCCGGCGCGTTCACTTACGCCTACCCGATCACCGTGCCGCCGTCGCTCGGCGGCGCCGCGCCCGCGGTCACCCTCGCCTACGACTCGCAGTCGGTGGACGGCGAGACCTCGGCCCGCAACTCGCAGTCCTCGTGGATCGGTGACGGCTGGGGCTACAGCCCGGGCTTCATCGAGCGCTCCTACAAGGCGTGCAAGGACCAGGGCATCGAGGACTCCGGGGACGAGTGCTGGGGCGGCTGGAACGCCACGATCTCGCTCGGCTCGCACACCGGCGAGCTGCTCCGGGACTCCTCGGGCGGCTACCGGCTGCAGAACGACGACGGCACGAGGATCGAGCGGCTGACCGGGGCCACCAACGGCCTCTGGCAGGGTGAGTACTTCAAGGTCACCACCACCGACGGCACCGCGTACTACCTGGGCCTGAACCACGCGCCGGGCACCACGTCGGACACGGCGACCAACAGCGCCTGGGGCGTGCCGGTCTACCACCCGAAGGCGGAGGACCCGTGCCACGACTCCGCCGACGGCAATGACTCGCGGTGCGACCAGCCGGTCGGCTACCGGTTCAACCTCGACTTCGCCGTGGACCCGCACGGCAACGTCCAGCGCTACGACTGGTCGACCGAGTCCAACTACTACAACATGGGCTACGGCCAGGTCGCCAAGGACGACAAGGGCGGCACCCTCACCCAGTACACCCGGGGCGGCCGCCTCACCCAGATCTCCTACGGCTACCAGCTGACGGACGCGCAGGCCGGCCGCGAGCCCGCCGCCAAGGTCGTGTTCAACGCGGCGCAGCGCTGCACGACCTCCGACAGCGTCTGCACCCTCGACAACCTGTCGCGGGACACCGCGACCAACTGGCCGGACACGCCGTACGACCTGACCTGCCTCGCCACCGACAAGAACAAGGTCGAGGACGACGACACCGACGGGGTCTGCCTCACCGGCGGACCGACCTTCTGGTCGACCTTCCGGCTGAAGTCGGTGGACACCAGGGTCCGTACCGGCTCCGGCTGGCAGGACGTCGACAGCTTCGAGCTGAAGCAGGTCTTCTCCGACGCCGGCGGCACCTACGACCCGGTCACCGGCAAGACCCAGGACCCGACGAACGCCGGCGCCCTGCAGTCCGTGATGTGGCTCTCCGAGATCGTCCACACCGGCCGGGACACCTCCGCCGGCGGCGGCGGCCCGCTCACCCTCGACCCGGTCACCTTCACCGGCATCGAGATGGACAACCGGGTCGACGGCCTCTCCCCGGCCGCCCCGCCGCTGTTCCACCCGCGCGTCTCCAGCATCCAGACCGAGACCGGCGAATCCGTCGCGGTCACCTACCGGGCGCCGGAGTGCTCGCGCGAGAAGAACACCATGCCGGCCTCGGCCGACGCCAACACCATGGCCTGCTACCCGGTCTGGTGGACGACGCCCGGCGGGAAGGACCCGATCGAGGACTGGTTCCACAAGACCCTGGTCGCCCAGGTCACCGACAGCGACCGGACCAAGGCCGGCTCGCCGGCCAAGGTGACCAACTACGCCTACAGCGACGGCGCCGCCTGGCACCGTGACGACTCCGACCTGACCGACGACCAGCACCGCACCTGGAACCAGTTCCGGGGCTACCGCACCGTCACCACGACCACCGGCGCCGCGCCGGACCCGATCACCCAGAGCGTCGTCTCCTACCTCCAGGGCATGGACGGCGACTACAAGGCGGACGGGACCAGGCGCACCGCCAAGGTGCGGAACTCGCTCAACGAGGAGATCACCGACAACCCCTGGTCGGCCGGTGCCCCCTACGAGACGCAGACCTTCACCAAGGCCGGCGGCAGCGTCGTCGCCAAGACGCTGGCCGACCCGCCGACGGTCGCCGAGACCGCCAGCGCCGCCCGGACGGCCTGGACCTCGGAGGACCCCGCACCCGCGAAGCTGTCCACGCTCCCCGACCTGAAGGCCCACCAGGTCCGTTCGACCTCGGCCCGTTCGCTGGGCCTGCTGTCCGACGGCTCGTGGCGGACCGTGCAGACCGTGACCACCATGGACGACCTCGGCCGGGTCCACCAGGTCGACGAGAAGGGCGACCTGGCGGCCTCGGGGCAGCAGACCTGCACCACCACCGGCTACGCCCCGGCGCCCGCCGCCAATCCGATGATGCTGATCTACCCGAGCGAGGTCCTCACCGTCGCCGGGCCGTGCGGCACCACACCCGGCGGGACCACCACGCTCTACGGCAAGCGCTTCTTCTACGACGGCGCCGCCGGAGTGCCGGACCCGGCCGCCTACGGCGTGCTCGGCCGCAACGGCAGCTCGCTCGGGCTGGTGACCGGCACCCAGTCCATCAAGTCGTACACCGCCCCCGGGCAGCCGTCCTACCAGTCGCTCGGCGGGCTGGAGTACGACAAGTACGGCCGCGTCACCAAGACGGTGGACGCGGTGGGTGCCGCGACCACGACCGCCTACCTCCCGGCCGACGGGGTCCTCCCGGACTCGCTGTCGACCAGGAACCCGTTGGGCTGGGTGGCCACCAGCACGATCTCGGTGGCGCGCGGCGCCGTCACGCACGCCGTCGACGTCAACGGCCGGATCACCGACGTCGAGTTCGACGCGCTCGGCCGCCGCACCAAGGTGTGGACGCCGGGCCGCAGCAAGGCGACCCAGAGCCCCGACCGCAAGTTCGGCTACGACGTGCACGGTGCCGGCGACAAGCCGGACCCCTCCGCCGTCACCACCGAGACCCTGCGCGAGAACGGCTCGTACAACAAGTCCGTCACCTACTACGACGGGCTGCTGAGGCCGCGGCAGAGCCAGACCACGACCGCGGACAACTCCGCCGGGCGCCTCGTGTCGTCGAGCTTCTACGACTCGCACGGCTGGGCCGTCTCCAACATCGCCCCCTACACCGACGCCGCGCACGAGGCGGGCACCGGCATGTGGGCGGAGACCAACAACACCGGCCCGTCGGTGACCAGGACCGCCTACGACGGACAGGGCAGGCCGGTCTCGGTCCAGCAGGTCTCGTTCGCCAGCACCCTGTGGCAGTCCGGCACGTCCTACCCGGGTGCCGACCGCGTCGACACCACGGTCGGTGCGGCGCGCACGACGACCTACACCGACGGCCTCGGCCGCACCACCTCGACCGTCGTGCACGACGACACTCCCGACCGGAAGCTGACCGCCGGCACGGTGATCGCCTCGGGCACGTCGGTGGTGTCCAAGAGCGTCCGGCTGGCGATGCGGGCGGACGGGAACCTGGTGCTGACCGGGCTCGCCGACGGCCGGACGCTCTGGTCCTCGGGCACGTCCGGCAACCCGGGCGCCGTGGCGGTCATGCAGGCCGACGGCGACTTCGTGGTCCAGAACGCGACCAGGACGGCGCGGCTCTGGAGGAGCGGCACGACCGGTGCCACCGGCGCCTACCTCATGGTCCGGGGCGACGGCGTGGTCGCGGTGTCCAACGCGTCCAACGCGGTCGTCTGGTCCACCGGGCCCGCCGGCGCCGTCGGCAGCGCCGACGTCACCACCAGCTACACCTTCGACGCCAGGGGCGACGTCGCGTCGGTCAAGGACACCGCCGGCAACGTCTGGAGCTACACCTACGACCTGCGCGGTCAGCTGGTGTCGCAGACCGACCCCGACAGCGGCACCTCGGTCAAGGAGTACGACGACCTCGGCCGGCTCGCCAGGGCGCGGGACGGCCGGGGCCAGTGGCTGTCGTACGTCTACGACGGCATGGGCCGCACCACCGCGAAGTACGCGGGGACCAGCACCACCGACCAGACGAAGCTGCTCGCCGAGTGGAGCTTCGACGCCAAGGCCAAGGGCTACCCCGACGCCACGACGCGGTACGTCAACGGCCGCGCCGGCGACGCCTACGTCACCCGGATCGACGGGTACACGACCGCGTACCAGCCGACCGGCAGCACGGTGACCGTCCCGGTGGGCGAGGGCAAGCTCGCCGGCACGTACACCACGGCCGCGAGCTACACCGACACCGTCGGCCTGCTCGGCTCGACGACCTTCGGGGCCGCCGGCGGTCTGGCCGAGGAGACCGTCGGCTTCGGCTACAACCTCCAGGGCGGCCTGGTCTCCATGGGCTCGCCGACCACCCCCTACGTCAACACCACCAGCTACAGCCCGCTCGGCCAGGTCCTGCAGACCACCATCGGCACCCCGACCAAGCAGCTGCGCACCGCGCAGACCTACGACCAGGTCACCGGCCGGCTGGCCACCAACCGGGTCACCCTGCAGAACAACACCGTCAACCCGATCTCCGACACCACCTACGGCTACGACCAGGTGGGCAACCTCACCACCGTCTCCGAGACCCAGTCCTCGGGCGGTGCCGACCGGGTCACCGACACCCAGTGCTTCAGCTACGACGCACTGCGCCGGCTGACCACCGCCTGGACCGACACGAAGGGGATCACCAGCCCGACGGCCGGGCAGCTCGCCGCCTGCAAGACCAGTACGCCCGGTCCCTCGACCATCGGCGGCCCCGCCCCGTACTGGACCGACTGGCAGTACGACCTGCTCGGTGACCGCACGCTCCAGGTCAAGCACGACGTGACCGGCAACGCCGCCAAGGACACCACGCAGTCCAGCAGCTACCCGGTGGCCGGCGCGACGCCGACCACCCGGCCGAACGCGGCGACCGGGATCGTCACCTCGAACCCGACGACCGGCACCAGCACGCTCACCCCGACGTACGACAACGCGGGCAACACCACCAGGCGGGTCGGCACCGGAGCGGCGCCGCTCGACCAGGTCATCAGCTACGACGCCGAGGGCGCGACCTCCGGCATCACCACCGACGGGAAGGAGACCACCTACCTCTACGACGCCGACGGCGCGCTGCTCCTCCAGCGCGGGCCCACCAGCACCACGCTCTACCTGTTCGGCGGCACGGAGCAGCTCACCCTCGACAAGGCCACCAAGGCCGTCAGCGCCCTGCGGTACTACAGCTGCCCCGACGGCACGACCATCGTCCGGGCGAGCAACGGCACCATCAGCTACCAGCCGACCAATCCGCAGGGCACCGCCCAGCTCCAGGTCGACGCCAAGACGCTGGCGATCACCCGCCGGGCCTACGACCCGTACGGCAACCAGCGCGGTCCCGCCCCGGCCTCCTGGGCGGACAACCACGGCTTCCTGGGCAAGCCGGCCGATCCGACGACCGGCCTGGACCTCCTCGGCGCCCGCCAGTACGACCCGGTGCTCGGCCGCTTCCTGTCGGTGGACCCGGTCTTCGAGGCCGGCGATCCCAACCAGATGGGCGGCTACACCTACGCCGCGAACAACCCGGTCTCGGGCAGCGACCCGACCGGTCTGTGGTGGAGCCTCGACGACGTCGGGGGCTTCTTCACCGGCGTCGGCGACTCCGTCGTCGGCGACCCGTGGCAGTGGAGCGTCAACACCCTCTCGGACGGGTGGAACGCCGCCGCGGACTGCTACAACGGGGACAACGAGGTCTTCAACGAGATCTTCGACTACGAGAACGACACCCCGTACAAGCTGGGCCACACCGGTTACGTCGACGACGACCCGCTGGCCGAGCTGTTCGACACCGACTCCAGCTCCACCGCCTACGTCGCCGGTCAGTGGACCGGCACCATCGGCTCGCTGGCCATCGACGGCGTCGGCCTCGTCAAGGGCACCATCTGGGGCTTCAAGAGCGCCAAGGCCATCAAGCTCGCGATGTCGGAGGGCGACGGCTTCATCAGCGCGGTCCGGAAGTTCGTGGACGGCGACCTGCCGACCACGACCGCCCCGCAGGCGGAACCCGCGCCCACCACACCGAAGACGGAGGGCCCCAGCAACCCGAAGTCGGGCACCGGCAAGGAGCCCGGCGAACCCGGCGGCGGGGGCAAGGCCGACAAGGCGCCCGAGGGCGGGAAGGGCTCCGGCGACGGCGGTGGCGGCGAGCCCGCCGCGACCGGAGACACGCCCACCGGCACCGGCGGCACGCCGGGCGGAGGCGGCACCTCCGCCGCCGCGACCGGCGGCGGGTCCGAGGCGGCGGCCCGGACCGGCGTCAGCATCAAGTCGGTGCGCATCGCCCTCGGCCGGGCCGGGATGAGCGTCAAGGGGTACGACATCGTCCACGTCCCGAAGATCGAGCACCCCAACTCCGTCGCCCTCGGCAGCAGCCCCTTCACCGGGAAGGGCAACGGGAACGCGCTGCGGGTCGCCGTCGTCGGGCCGAACAAGCTCCCGCTGATCGAGATCAGTACGGAGGGGCTGCGGGACATGGAGACGGCCCTCAGGACGATCCTCCACGAGCTCTACCATCACAAGAACGGCCACCTGCCCGACATGGAGGCCCAGGCCGAGGCCTACGCGGACAAGCGCTACGCCGAGTACCTCCGCCGGACGAAGGGGAGGAAGTAGGAGAGCAGTGGGAGCACCGGAATGAAGTCCTACATCGACAGTGAGATCCGTCAGCTGGCGACCCAGCCGAACTTCGTCGACGACCAGTCGGAGAAGGAGTGCCCGGTCTGCCGGAAGGTCGCGGTGCGCAGCTACGTCTACGAGGGCAGCAGGGCGGGCCGCCCGGTGCTGTTCTGGCGGACGTGGTGCCACGCGTGCCGCCGGATGTGCAGCTCCGTCGGCGCCAAGCCGAAGAAGCTCGCGTTCGACGACCCGTTCGCCCGGATGACCGCGGACGAGCGGCGCGTGGTCTCCGCCGATTCCGACGGCTTCTTCGAGCGCCTCGACCAGCTGTGGCGCAAGGGGACGCTTCCCCAGCGGTTCCACCGCGCCTCCTGAGCGCGGGCCCCCGCCCGGGGGCCGGTACCCGACGTCGGCCTCCAGGACCCCCCACGGGTCCTGGAGGCCGACGTCGTTCTCGGGGCGGGGGCGTTCTCCGGGGGGCGTCAGAGCAGGGTGCTCCAGTAGGACCAGAACCGGTTGAGGACCAGCAGGGCGATCACCGCGGCCCACAGCGCCGGCAGGGCCCAGTGGTAGCGGGCGGCCTCGCGGACCACCGGTCGCAGCCGGGGGCCGACGGGTACCACCCCGGAGCGCAGGTTGTGCAGCGTGGTGTACCAGCAGAGCGGCACCACCGTGGCCCAGACCACCACGCAGTACGGGCAGAGCGCGCCGATGTCGTACAGCGCCTGGTCGATCAGCCAGTGCACGAAGACCACGCCGGCCAGGGTGCCGGCCTGCAGGGCCAGCCAGAACCAGCGCCGGTAGGCGGCGCCGGCCAGCAGCCCGGCGCCGACCGCGGCGACGGCACCGAAGGCGGCCAGGCCGAGCAGCGGGTTCGGGAAGCCGAAGACCTCCGCCTGCTCGGTGCGCATCACCGACCCGCAGCTGATCACCGGGTTGATGTTGCAACTGGGGACGTAGGACGGGTTCTCCAGGATGCGGAGCTTGTCGAAGGTCAGGACGGCCGAGGCGGCGAGGCCGAGGAGTCCGCCGAGGAACACGAACAGGGCGAACGCCCGGCCGGCGCCGATCGGCGTGCCGTGCGGCGGGGAGGAGGCGGCGGAGCGGGAGCGGGGCGGGTTCACGGCAGTCGGGGCGGTCATCGCGGAGCACTCCGGTGGGTGTGAAGGGCCGGCCCGGCCGGGTGGTCGGCCGGGCCGGTGGTGCTCACTGCAAGCCCGCGGCCTGCTTCACCTGGGCGGTGAACTGCTCCGGCGTGGTGGCGCGGTTCCCGCTGAACAGGGTGATCGGCTTGCCGTCCAGCTTGACCGTCGGCGTGCCCGTCACCCCGCTGTCGTTGAAGGCGTCCGCGACCTTCTTCGCCCACGGGGCGTAGGTGCGGTCGGTCACCGCCTTGACGAAGGCGTCCGTCTTCAGACCGGGCACCTGGCCGGCCAGGTCCAGCAGGTGGTTGACGTCGCCGAAGCCGTCCTCGCGCTCGTCGGGCTGGTTGGCGTACAGCACGTCGTGGAACTGCTTGAACTTGTCGACGCCCTCGTTGAGCGCCGCGCCGACGGCGGCGAGCGCGGTGCGCGAGCCCTTGCCGCCGAGGTTCTTGTCGAGGAACGCCGCCAGGTGGTACTCCACCCTGACGGTGCCGTCGTCCGCCAGCTTCCTGACGGTGTCGCCGTTGGTCGCCTCGAAGCTCTTGCAGACCGGGCAGCGGAAGTCCTCGAACACCTGGAGGGTGTGGGCGGCGTCCGGCTTGCCGTACACGATCACGGTGCCGTCGGGGCCGGTGGTGTTGGCCGGGACGACCAGCGCGGTCGGGTCGGCGGCGGCGGACGCGCTGGACGGGTCGTCGCCGCCGGCCGCGTTGATCGCCAGCGCGGTACCGCCGGCCAGGGCGAGGACGGCGACGATCGAGACGCCGACGACGATCCGCTGCCGGCGCTTGGCGGCGGCGCGCTCGCGCAGCTGCGCCTCCTGGATCCGCTCGCGGGCGCTGACGCGCTGGGACTGCTTACGGGCGGGCTGTTCGGTGGGCTGGGCCATGGTGGGTCAACTCCTGGACACGGCGCGCGACATGCGCTTCTTCCTGGGTGGCCGCCTCGGCGCGGCACGGAAGGCCGCGGGCACGAGGGGGCCGGGTCGGTGGGCTCGGGAGTCGGCGCGCTGCCTGCGGGCGCCGGGCGGTGGCCCGGGGCCGGCCCGGCCGGCGGGGGCCGCGGGCCGGGAGCCCTACGGACCGGCGTGAAGCCGGACGGGGGTGTCAGCAGGCAGGCGCGAAGGCCGGCGGACCGCGTCGCGGCGCCGGGCTGAGCACCACGGCCTCGCGGAGCGGCCGGGGGCGGTCCGAGACCGGCAGCGGCACCCGCCGCACCGGCCGCAGCGGTACCGGCGCCAGCAGCAGGAGCAGCGCCCGCAGCGGGGCCGCGACCGCGTGGCGCAGAGCGCGCAGCGCCCGGGCCAGACCGGACAGGGCGGCGTCGCCCAGCCGCAGCCAGACGGCGGCGGCCAGCGCGACCAGCAGATGGGCCAGCAGGACCAGCAGCTGGGTGGCGGCGGGCGCGACCGGCCCGGTGTGCCCCAGGGGCCCCGAGAACAGCGAGCCGTCCACCGAACCGCCGCCGCAGACCAGCAGGTTCATCCCGCGGGCGGGGGCGTGTCCGGCGCCCAGGACCGGGCCGCAGCCGGCCTGGCCCAGGTTGAAGGTGGTGTTGAGCAGCAGCTCGACCGGGACCAGCACAGCGGAGATGTGCAGCAGCCGCCGCTCCTGGCCGGCCAGCGCGGTCGCGACCAGGAAGACGACGACGGTCGCGGCGGCGACCAGGGCGAGCGGCAGCGGACGACCGGTGATGACGACCTGGCCCAGCGCGGACAGCGGCACGGCGAGCGCGGTGAACACCGCGGCCCGCAGGGCCCTGGTCGCAGGGGTGGAAGTCGTCATGCCCCGGAGTATGCCACGACGCTTACACGCCGCACGAGGGTGCGTCGGCGGATGAGCGGTGACCGGCGAACAGATGGCCCGTCATCGGTCGTTCGTTTGCGGTACGGGGGTGGTGGGTTCACCGGTGGGATGGGTTTGGGCGCCCGAGCCGGGGTGAGCGGGCGTCAGGGGCTGCCGCCGGAGGGGGCGGCGCTCCGACAATCGGGCGATGGACCACGCCACCGGCGCGGCGCACCCGCGTCCGCCCGCCGCCGAGGCGCACCCTCCGGTGCAGGGGCCGCCCCGGCCGTCGGCGCCGGTGCCGGCCCCTCCCGCCCTCGTGCCCGCTCCGCTGCCCTGGCCTCCTTCGCTCCCTTCGCCCCCTTCGCCGCCATCGTTCTGGCCTCCGGTGCTTCCCGTGCCGCCCGTGCCGCCCGAGCCGCCGGTGCCGCCCGAGCCGCCGTTCAGCCACCTGCCGCCGATCCACTGTTCGGGACCGGGGCACCCGCCTTCCCCCACGCCTTCGCCCGCGCCGTCGGCTCCGGGATCCGCCCAGCCCGTGCCGCCGGTCCCGATGGCGGCCACCCCGGTGTCGGCCGCCCCGACGCCGCCCGCCCCGACCCGGTCCGCCGTGCCCGGACCGGCGGCCGCGGAGACCGCCGCCGCGCGGCACCCGGCGGTCGCCCCGGCGACCGTGGCCACCGTCACCCCGACCCCGCGGCCGGTTCCCACCCCGGCTCCCACCCCGCCTCCCGCTCCGGTCCTCGCCCCGCCCCCGAGCCCGTCCGCGACGGTCGCGGTCGTCGCCGCGCCCCCGCCCCCGGCCGGCGGGCTCGCGCCGCCCGCCCTCGAACCGACCGTCTGGGCCACCGTCATGATCCTCGCCGTGCTGGTCCCGGCCGCGCTGGCCGCGGTCCTCGGCCACCACCCCCCGACCTCCAGGAGCCGCAGGTGAACCCTGGCCCCCTGCTCAGCGCCGTCGCGGCCGTGACGGTCGCGATGACCGCACTCGCCGTCGCCCACCGGCTGCGCCCCGCCCTCCCCGAGGGCGAGGATCCGCCCGAGCCGCACCCCGCCCTGGCCAGCATCGGCTCCGGGCTGCTCTCGGGGTTCATCCTGCTCACCGGCTTCCTGGTGGCCACCGGCTGGGCCGCCCGTTCCACCGGGGTGGTCCCGCCCGGCGGCCTCTACATCGCCGACCTGGCCGCGGGCACCGCCGTCCTGCTCTTCCCCTCGCTGTCCGGGCTGCCCTTCACCGCGCGGCACGCCACCGCGGTCTGCTTCTTCGCCGCGCTCGTCGGCTACACGATGTCGCTGGCGGTCCAACTGAGGCCCTGAGTCCGGTTCGGCCGGTTCCCGCCCCCGGCGGGCCAGCCTGGAAGGCGTCCCGCCGCCCCGACGTGAAAGGGTGAACGCGCATGGCCGCACACGACACCACCGCGGGTGCGGTGGTGCTCCACCGGATCGGGGTGCAGGCCGCGGTGCTCGCCGGGCTGGACGGCGCCGTCCGGGCGGCCGGGCCGGACGCGGTGGTGGCCGCGGCGGCGCTCCGGGAGCGGGCGGCCGGGTCCGGCGACGTGTTCGGGTACGGCGTGCTGTACGGGCCGGAGTTGGCGGCCGCGGAGGCGGCGCGCGCGGCGCTCCGCCCAGCGGGTGGGCGGTGTGGGCGCGGGCGTCCGGCCGGGAGCCGGCGCGGTTCGGCTGACGGGCCGCTAGGTAGCGGGTGCTCGACCGGGTTCCCGTCGCCGTCCGGGCAACCGCCCTTGACCGGGTTCCCGTCGCCGTCCGGGCAACCGCCCTTGACCGGGTTCCCGTCGCCGTCCGGGCAACCGCCCTTGACCGGGTCCCCCCACCGACCGGTCGACCGTCCGGTAGGGGCCGGAGCGTCCGGCGCGGCGGTCACTGGAGCCCCGGCCCGCCGCGCCGGTCGGTCACTTCTGACGGTGGGTCAACTGCGCCATCAGGGTGAGGACGGCGAAGCCGAGGATGACCGCGAGACCGGGGTAGAACATCGACAGCTCGGTGCCGGGCATGATGACCGCGGTCACGACGGCGAGGCCGAAGGCGCCGCCGACCTGCAGCGAACTGTTGAGCAGCCCGGCGGCGAGCCCCTGCTCCTCGTCCGCGACGCCGTTGGTGCCCGCGACCATGAGCGTCGCGATGCTGAGTGCGAAGCCCACGCCCCACAGCACGGAGGCG
The DNA here is from genome assembly GCF_040630735.1 of Kitasatospora sp. NPDC005748. Taxonomy (NCBI): domain Bacteria; kingdom Bacillati; phylum Actinomycetota; class Actinomycetes; order Kitasatosporales; family Streptomycetaceae; genus Kitasatospora; species Kitasatospora sp. NPDC005748. Next base: position 301,160 of record NZ_JBEXYD010000001.1, on the reverse strand, counting down.
GGCAACAGCACGCGCCAGAGGTCGGGTTCGGGGCCGATGAAGAGCATCAGCAGGTAGCAGGGGAGGAAGGCGACCAGCCCGACCATCAGGATCTTGGTCACGCCGAACCGCTCCATCAGCGCGCCGAGCTTGGGACCGATGATGACCACCATGAGGCCGGCCGGCAGCAGGACCAGGGCCATCTGCCACGGCCGCCAGCCCTGGAGGTCCTGGAGGTAGAGGGCGAGCAGGAACTGGAAGCCCATCGCGCCGCCGTACAGCAGGGCGATGCTGACGTTGGCGCTCACCAGGCTGCGGTTGCGGAAGATGGCGAGCCGGATCAGCGGCTCCTTCACACTGCGCTCGATCACCAGGAAGGCGGCCAACAGGGCGGCGGACAGGGCGAATCCGCCGATCGTCCGCACCGAGCCCCAGCCGGCCTCGGCGGCGGAGACCACGGTGAAGACCAGCAGGAGGGTGCCGGCGAGCAGGGTCGCGGCGCCGCCGATGTCGAGTCGCGGCCGTTCGGTGCGCGGCGGGTCCGGCGGCAGGAAGCGCAGAGCGCCGATCAGCAGCAGCACGGAGAGCGGGATCGGCAGGATGAAGATGGACCGCCAGCTCAGGCCCGCGAGCAGGCCGCCGACCAGCAGGCCGGAGGAGTAGCCGGACGCCTCGAAGACGTTGAAGATGCCGAACGCCTTGTTGCGCTGGGGCCCTTCGGGGAACGTCGTGGTCAGCAGCGACATCGCGGCCGGGGCGGCGAAGCCCGCCGCCATGCCCTTGACGAAGCGCGAGACGATCAGCAGGACCGAGCTGTCGGCGAGCGCGCCGAACAGCGAGACGACCGCGAACGCGGCCATCGCGATCACCAGCACCCGGCGTCGGCCGAACAGGTCGGCGACCCGCCCGCCCAGCAGCAGGAAGCTGCCGAAGGCCAGGATGTAGGCGCCGACCAGCCACTGGGCGGTGGCCGCGGTCATCCCGAGCTCGTTCTGGATCTCGGGGATGGTCACCACGATCATCGAGATGTCGAGCCCGTCGAGCAGGATCACGCCGCTGAAGATCAGCAGCGACACCCATAACCGTGCCGACCAGCGCAGGGAGTCCTGCTGGACCTCCGGTGCTGCCGTCTCGGACGGCGCCTCGGGTGCTGCCAAGGCGTCGCCTCCCGTCCGGTGTTCACTCGGAGCCGAGCTGCCTGACATGGGCACATCCCTCCCACTAGAATGATCTTGAGCGCGCTCAACCCGCGTCCGCGATAATTGTCTACGCGCTATATTGCATAAGCTTGATGCTGCCCTAAGTAACCAGACCTGCGCAAGGCGAACACGGCAAGCGTGTCAACTACGGCTCTCCGGGCCCGGTCGGCGGCCATGGACGGCGGTCATCGACGGCGGCGCGCGGCCGGCTCGTTCGACCGCGTCGCATGCGCCCGCTCCGCGGTGCGGTGCGCCGGCAGTTCCCGCCGGCCGACCCGGTCCGACGGCAACAAGACCGCAGGCGAAGGACTTTGTGCGGGCCCGGGAGAACTCGGCGTACGGGGCCCGGCAAAACGGCCGACCTGACAGATCGTCGTTCGTTTGTTCAGGAACCCGGTTCGGCTCTGGTTAGCATCGGGGCACGAACTCGGAGCAATGGACGGAGCATCCGGGAGACGAGTGTGCCGTCGTCGGCGTGCAGGCCGACCAGCACCGGTCCTTCGAATAACAGCCACGGCAGTCTGCCGGCGATGCGATGCGGAGACCCAGAATGCGGCTTGCGCAAACGTTAGCAAAAGTCATGCAGCGCCACACGGACCGGCCCGCAATCGGTGAACGCGCGAAGGAGTTCGTGCGGGACGCCGACACCGGCCGCGTTTCGCTCCGCCTCCTGGCGCACTACGAAACGACCAGTTACAGCGAACTCTGGGGGCGGGTCCGCGCGGTGGCCGCGGAATGGCACCGGCACCCGGAGCATCCGCTGGAGCCGGGCGAGCGGATCGCCCTGCTCGGCTTCGCCAGCGGCGACTACGCGGTGGTCGACCTCGCCTGCAACTACCTCGGCGTGGTCAGCGTCCCGCTGCAGACCAGCGCCCCGCTGGCGCAACTCGCCTCGATCGTCGAGGAGACCGAGCCCTTCGTCGTCGCGGCGAGCATCGAGCGGCTGCACGTCGCGGTCGAACTCCTGCTGGCGAACCCGTCGGCCCGCCGGCTGGTGGTCTTCGACTACCACCCGGACGTCACCGATCAGTTCGAGAAGTTCACCGCCGCGCGCGAGCGCCTGGCAGAGGCCGGCCGCGAGGTGGCGATCGACACCCTGGCGGACGTCGTCGGCCGCGGATCCGCGCTGCCCGACGCGCCGTTGTTCGTCCCCGAGGACGGCGACGACCCGCTGGCCATGCTGATCTACACCTCGGGCAGCACCGGAACGCCCAAGGGCGCGATGTACACCGACACGCTGCTGAGCGCGATGTGGGGCGGGGCCTGGTCGAAGCTGTTCTCCGACCTCCTCGCGATCAACATCAACTACATGCCGATGAGCCATGTCGCCGGCCACTCGTCGCTGAAGAACACCCTCGCCCGCAGTGGGATCAGCTACTTCACGGCCAGCAGCGACATGTCGACCTTCTTCGAGGACATCGCACTGGTCCGGCCCACCGAACTGTCGCTGGTGCCAAGGGTCTGCGAGATGCTCTACCAGAAGTACCAGAGCGAGCTGGACCGGCGGGAGCTCGCCGGCGCCGACCGGCGGGCGGTCGAGGCCGAGGTCCTGGCCGAGCTGCGGGAGAACCTCCTGGGCGGCCGGCTCGCCTGGGCCAGTTGCGGCTCCGCCCCGCTCTCGGCCGAACTACGGGTCTTCGTCGAGGCCTTGCTGGGCTTCGAGCTGACCATCATCTACGGCTCCACCGAGGCCGCCGCCGTCTCCGTCGACGACAAGCTGCTCCGCCCGCCGGTGATCGACTACAAGCTGGCCGACGTGCCCGAACTCGGCTACTACCGGACCGACTCCCCTTACCCACGGGGGGAGTTGCTGCTGAAGTCCGAGGCCGTCGTGCCCGGCTACTACAAGCAGCCCGAGCTGTCGGCGGAGATCATCGACGAGGACGGCTACTACCGGACCGGCGACATCGTCGCGGAGCTCGGGCCGGACCGGTTCACCATCCTGGACCGCCGCAAGAGCGTGCTGAAGCTCTCCCAGGGCGAGTTCGTGGCGACCGCGCGACTGGAGTCCGAGTTCGCGGCGAGCCCGCTGGTCCGGCAGATCTTCGTGTACGGCAACAGCGAGCGGTCCTATCTGCTGGCCGTGGTCGTGCCCACGCCGGCCGCCCTCGACCAGTTCGGCGACGACCGGGAACACCTCCGCCAGCTGCTGAGCGAATCGTTTCAGCAGATCGCCCGCGAGGCCGGACTGAACTCCTACGAGATCCCGCGCGACGTCCTGATCGAGGCCGAGCCCTTCGACCAGGCGAACGGCCTGCTCTCGGACCACCGCAAGCTGCTGCGGCCCCGGCTCCAGGAACGCTACGGCCGCGAACTGGAGGAGCTGTACGCCGACATAGCCGCCCGGGAGAGCCGGGAGCTGCTGGAGCTGCGCCGTACGGGCGCCGACCGGCCGGTGCTGGAGACGGTCCAGCGGGCCACCCGGGCGCTGCTCGCGGGCTCCACCGTCGAGGTCGGCCCCGCCGCGCGCTTCCGGGACGTCGGCGGGGACTCGCTGACCGCCGTCTCCTTCTCCAACCTGCTCCACGACATCTTCGGCGTACGGGTCCCCGTCGACACTGTCATCAGCCCCGCCTACGACCTGCGTCAACTGGCCGGCTACATCGAGACCAAGCGCGCGACGGGCCTGCGGGGGGTCACCTTCGCCTCGGTGCACGGCGAGGACGGCACGCGGGTCCGCGCCGGGGACCTCACGCTGGACAAGTTCCTCGACGACCGGACCATCGCCGACGCCCGGACCCTGCCGCAGCCCTCGGGCGAGCCCCGGACGGTGCTGCTGACCGGCGCGAGCGGCTACCTCGGCCACTTCCTCTGCCTGGAGTGGCTGGAGCGGCTGGCCCCGGTCGGCGGGACGGTGATCTGCGTGGTGCGCGGACGGGACGCGGACGCGGCCCGCGGGCGCCTCGACGAGGCCTTCGTCAGCGGCGACGACGAACTGGTGCGCCGCTACCGAGAGCTGGCCGACGGGCACCTGGAAGTCCTGGCGGGCGACATCGCGGAGCCGCGGCTGGGCCTGGACGACACGACCTGGAAGCGGCTCTCCGAGGAGGTCGACGTGATCGTCCACGCCGGCGCCCTGGTGAACCACGTCCTCCCGTACCACCACCTGTTCGAGGCCAACGTCGTCGGCACGGCCGAGCTGATCCGGCTGGGGCTCACCGGCCGGATCAAGCCCTTCACCTACATCTCCAGCGTGGCCGTCGCCACCTCCCGGGCCGGCGGGGCGCTGGACGAGGACTCGGACGTCAGGACCGCCCTCCCGGTGCAGCAGACCGACGAGGGCTACGCGGGCGGCTACGCGACCAGCAAGTGGGCCGGCGAGGTCCTGCTGCGCGAGGCGCACGACCGGTGCGGACTCCCGGTCACCACGTTCCGGTCCAACATGATCCTCGCGCACAGCCGTTACGCCGGGCAGCTGAACGTCCCGGACCAGTTCACCCGGCTGCTGCTCAGCGTGATCGCCACCGGCATCGCGCCGCACTCCTTCTACCGCACCGACGACCGGGGGAACCGCCGGCGGGCGCACTACGACGGCCTGCCGGTGGACTTCACCGCCGCCGCGGTGGTGGCCCTGGGCGGCCAGGGCACCGAGGGCTACCGGACCTTCAGCCTGGTCAACCCGAACGACGACGGGGTGTCGCTCGACAGCTTCGTGGACTGGCTGGCCGAGGCCGGGCACCGGATCGAGCGGGTGGCCGACTACGACGACTGGTTCGTCCGGTTCGAGGCCGCGATGCGGGCCCTGCCCGAGGGGCAGCGACAGCACTCGGCGCTGCCGCTGGTCCACGCGTTCAAGCGGCCGGAGGAGGCGGTGCCCGGGTCGGTCATCCCCTCCGACCGGTTCCGGGCCGCCGTCCGGGCCGCCGGGATCGGACCGGCGCGGGACATCCCGCAGCTCTCGCCCGCCTTCATCGCCAAGTACGCCGCCGACCTGAAGCTGCTCGGCGAGCGCCTCGGCTGGTGAGACCCGCGGCCGTCGCGGCACCCCCCCCGGCGGTGCCGGACGGCCCGCCGCGCGAACGACCCACCGCCCATCGGACATCGACCCCTGGAGCAGAGAACCATGGAACAGACATCCGCGAAGTTCGAGGAGCGCTACGATCTCGGGCGCCGTCTCGTCGAGCAGCTGGGCCCGGTCGAGACCGAGCCGACCACCTTCGAACTCCTCGGCCTGGAATGGGACTTGATCCCCGGCACCTACGAGCCGCGGCCGGGCACCGGCACCGAGTGGTACACCGGCGCGATCCCCTACCCGGCCGGTGGCAGCTTCCTGGAGATCGGCTGCGGGGCCGGCGTCACCGCGGTCTGGGCGGCCCTGCACGGCTGTGCGCGGGTGACCGCCACCGACATCACCGACACCGCCGTCGACAGCGCCGCCCGCAATGCCGCACGGCACGCCGTCGCCGACCGGGTCCGGGTGCTGCGCAGCGACGTGTTCGACGCGCTCGGCCCCGAGGAGCGCTTCGACACCGTCTTCTGGAACTGCAGCGTCTTCGAGGCGCCGAAGGACTTCGAGTTCAAGCAGGACGTCGAGTGGGCGATCTTCGACCGCGGCTACAGCGCCCTCGGCCGCTACCTCGCCCAGGTGCACGACCGGGTGCTGCCCGGCGGCCGGGCCCTGGTCACCTTCAACAGCTTCGGTGACGCCACCCGGATCGCCCAGCTCGCCGCCGAGGCGGGGAGCTCGCTGACGATGCTGGGCAGCGCCGACCGGCAGCTGGCGGGCGTGGACGTCACCTACAAGCTCTTCGAGATCCGCCCGCTGGAGCGCTGACCGCAGGAGCGCGCACACCGCCCGCGGCGCAACCCGTACACCCGGTCGCCCGGAGGGCCGGCCCGCATTCGTCGGGCCGGCCCTCCGGGCGGTTTCGCATGCGGCCCGGGGCGGTCGGGGGTGGCCCAGGGGGCCGGAATATTCCAGCGGCATGCGAATGCCGGGTGGACGCCGGAGCGGTCGAACGAAAGGGCGAGCAATTCGAGCCGCGATAGCGCTCCGGGCCATTACGTTCTGTACATGGAGGGTTGCCGGGGTGATAGAATCCGACCCGGTGCGTGTGAATGCGCGCATGCCGATCAGGCCGGGGGCGGCGGCCCCGGCGGTAATCTCCGGGTGCCGATCGAGGTCGATCCGGACCGGGCGCGATCCACCCCGGCGCGACTGCTGTCGGGCACGATCCGGCCGGGCCGCGTGACGGCTACCGGAATCGACGCCTCCCTTGTCGCCCCGCGGCATGCTTCCGCGCGTTTCACCCGTCGCTCACCCCATTTCCGGAGCGCTCCCATGGCCAAGCAGAATCGTGCCGTCCGCACCCGGCAGGAACTGATCCGTTCTGCCGCGGAGACCTTCGCCCGATCGGGATTCGCGGAATCCTCCATCACCCAGATCTGTGTCCGGGCCGGTCTCAGCCACGGTGCGCTGCATTTCCACTTCGGGAACAAGCGGGCGCTCGGCGAGGCGGTCGAATCGGCCGCCGCGGAAACCCTGCTGCACATCACCGGGAACGTTCCACTGCGGCACCCCGTACCGCTCCAGCTGCTCGTCGACACCTCGCACCTGCTGGCCCGGCGGCTCTCCACCGACGCGGTGCTGCGGGCCGGGTTCTGCCTCGGCAGCGACGCCACCTGGCCGGGCGGCGCCGACCTGTGGCAGCAGTGGCAGGACTGGGTCCAGCTGATGCTGACCGTCGCCAGGGCCCAGGGCAGCCTGGCCGCCGACATCGTGCTCGACGACGCCGTGGCCGCGATCACCGCCGTCGTCGCCGGGCTGGAGGTGCTCGGGCGGCGCGACCCCCAGTGGCACTCGCGTCAGGCGGTCACGCCGTTCTGGCGGTTGATGCTGCCGCAGCTCGCGACGGCGCAGGCGCGGGCCGGGATCGCCCCGGAGGGCAGCTGTGCGGAGCCGCCGGAGGGCGGCGAGCGGGCGGCCGGCGCGGAGTGGGGCGAGGCCGGCGGGCGGCGGGCGGCGCAGCCCTGCGACGCGCTGTCCTGCTGCTGACGGCCGGGGCCGGCGCCGCCCCCGCCACTCGCCAGCCCGGCCGCCCCCGGCCGGTGGTGGCTCGCTCAGGCGGGCCGCTCGCGCCGGTCGGCGAGGGCGACGACCGCGTGGGCGGCCGAGGCCAGCGTGACGTGCCGGTGCCAGCCGCTGAAGGAGCGCCCGGTGAAGTCGCGGATGCCCACCCGGTCCGCGATCTCCGTGAAGTCCCGGTCGACCTTTCCGGTGAGCCGGCTGAGCCGGACCAGGGTGGCCGGTGGCACGGCGGTGAGATTGGTCAGCCAGAGCTCCGCGGGCCAGTGCCCGCCCTCCTCACCGATGCCCAGCAGCAGGAGTTCACCACTCGGAGCGCCCGGAGTGCCGGGAGCACCCGGTGCGGTGGGTGTGCCCGGTGCGGACGGCGCGGGCAGGCCGACCCGGACGGTGGCGGCCGGCACCGCCCGGGGAGCCGTCTGCGGACCGTGCTCCCGAGCGTGCTCCCGGCCGGGGACGAGCCGGCGCAGGTCCTTGGCCAGGCTCATGATGCGCAGGGCCGGCTGCGGCCTGCTCCCCGAGGCGGGCAGGGCCTGGTCCAGTACGGAGAGCCGGAGGTCGCCGCCGACCCGGGCGAGCAGCGGCACCCCGTGGGCGTGCAGCTTCCCGAAGATCGTCATGGCCTGTGACTCACCGATGTCGAGCACCACGGGCCGGACCGGCAGCCCCCAGCCCGTGCTGGTCTCCAGGCAGGCCTCGGTCACGCACTCGCCGAGGGTCTCCACCCCGGCCTCGTCCGGGATCGACACCTGACTGCGCCGCAGATCGTCCTTGAGCCAGGCCTCGGGCAGGTGCAGGCGCCAGTTGACCGGGGTGCTCAGCTCCTCCGAGGCCGCCCAGACGCCGATGGCGTGCTGGGCGTTCAGCACCTGCCCGAGGGTCGGGAAGAAGTGCCGTTCGACGCCGACCGAGTGCTGCCCCGTCTTGGGGATGATCATCGGCTGCACCACCCACGCCTGTGGGGCCGCCGCGCCGGCCAGGTAGTGGGCCAGCGCCCGGCGGATGGGGATCCAGTCCCAGGTCGAACTGCAGATGAAGTGGTGCAGGTTCTGCTCCGAGGCCGGCTTGCCGAGCAGCGCCGCGATGTTGCGGATCGACTTGCGCCCCTCGGTCTCCAGCAGTCCGCGCAGGTACTGCATGCCCTTGCGGCACTGGTCGCTGCGGGACAGCGAGGTGAACAGGATCGAGCAGAGCTCGGTGAGCAGGACGTCGTGGGCGCCGGGCGGGAACGGTGTGCGGGGGTGGCGGGCCGGGCCCGGTCCGGACGGCTCGGCCGCCGCGGACGGCCCTCCGGGCGCGAGCCGGGCCGGAGAGGCGGCCGCAGGCGGGATGGGGGCCGGAACGGAAGAGGGGAATCCGGTGGGGCGCAGGGGGCGGGCGGAGGGCTTCGACCGGTCGTTGTCGCCGACCGGAGCCTGGGTGCGCCGTCGCTGTGCCAGCGTCTGAGAGGTCAAGTCGTCTCCGTGGTCGTGGTGTTCGGGGGGAGGCGCCGGACGGCGGCGGCGGGGCCGGCCTCGCGGTGGCCGGGTGGATCGGGAGCGTCGGTCGGGTCGGGTCGGGGCGGGTCGGGTCGGGTCAGGGTGGGTCGGGTCGGGTCGGCGCGGGTCAGGGCGGAGCGGGTCGGGTCGGGGCGGGGGTCGGAAGCGGGACCGGCCGTCGCCGGGCCCTGCCGCGAGTGGGGGAGCGGCTTCGTGGCGGTGCGGCGCCCCTGTCCTCAGTGCGGGAGCCGACCGGTCCGCGCTCGATCAGGGGTGGGAGGCAAAACGGCTGAGCGGACGCCCATCCTGTCCTGCGGACACGGCCCGTGCCGGGCCCCTTCCGGAGCGCCGCCAGGGAAGTCCGGCAAAGGTGAACTCCACGTGCGCACACTCCTGTTCGGTCTCCCGTGGCGGTCATGAACGTGCTCGGGCGCTGCTCCAGACAGTAAGGAGCGATCGGAGGCGATGCCATGGTACGAGGAGTGAGAGTGTCACATTACCGGACAGTAGTCCTGTGAAGCCGGAGCCGGTGGGTCAGCGTCCGGCCCGGCCGCCGGGCAGCAGCGGCCGCCGGTTCTCCAGGGTGGCGATCAGGTGGGCGACCGACGCCAGCGTGATGTGCCGGTGCCAGCCCGGGAACGACCGCCCGCCGAAGTCCCGTACCCCCACCCGCTCGGAGATCGCGGTGAAGTCCCGCAGAACGACGCCCGGCAGCCGGGTGAGCCGCAGCGCGGTGAGGACGGAGGGCGCGTCGGCGTTGGTGAGCCAGAGCCGCCGGCGCGGGCGCCCGGCCGGCCGCCACTCGCCGAGCAGCAGCATCCGCTCCCCGCGGGCCGGCGAGGTCACCACCGGGATCGCCACCGCGGTCGTCGGGCCGTCGCCCGGATTCACCTGCCGGCGCAGCCGAGGGAGCGACTCGGCGAGCTCGCCCACGGTGTGCTCCCGGCCGCTGTAGCTGGGCAGTTCGGTCCGGTCGAGCCAGAGCTGGGCCTGCGGGCCGACCCGCACCACGAACGCGACGCCCAGGGCCGCCAGGTGCCGGGCGACCGCCACGGCGTCCACCTCCCCGACGTCCACCACGACCGGCCCGCGCAGCACCCCGCCGATTTCCCGGATGTCGGCCACCGCGGCCCGGACGCAGTCCTCGATGGTGGCGACCGCGGCGTCGGCGGGGACGCTCGCCCGTTGCCGCAGCGGATCGGTCAGCCAGCGGTCGGAGAGCCGCAGCTGCCAGTCGACGGGGACGGCGCAGTGTCCGGAGGCCAGCCAGGCCCCCACCGCGTGCTGGCCGTTGACGATCCGTCCGAGCGGCAGTAGTTGCTGGTCGATGCCGACCGAATGGGAGCCGGCCTTGGGTATCAGGATCGGTCTGATCACCCAGGCCTGCGGTGCCAGGGCCCGCTGCACCTCGCGGGCCAGGGCGTGCCGCACCGGCATCCAGTCCCAGGGCGACGCGCTGATGAAGTGGTGGACGCTCTGCTGCGCCGCGGCGCCGTCGAACTGCGCCGCGATGCCGCGCAGGGTCTTGCGCCCCTCCAGCGCGAGCAGGCCGCGGACGTACTGCTCGGCCTTGAGCCGCTGGCCGCTGCGCCGCAGCGAGCCGAACAAGTGGGCGCTGAGCTCGGGGTCGAGCGCCGTGTCGGCGGCCGGTTCGCCGTCCGTCGCGCCGACGGATCCGTGCAGGTGCCGCATGGTTGATCCCCCCGTGGTCCGCCACCCCAGCCGACCGGACGGACCGCCGCCCCGCATCGGCGTCGTCCGGGTCGGACTCCCAAAAGAGGACTGCTGTCCTGTTCTCATTTATACAGGCCGGCGCGGACGGTGGCTGCCCCGTCGTGCCGCGTGGACACGGGAATCGCAGGTGCGAATTCCGTGCCGGCCGGCCGGCACGGTCGCTGGGGCGAGGCTGGTCGGGCGGTGGTCCGGACGGTCGGTCAGTCAACGGGGGACGGAGCCCCGGCCCGGCCGGCCTCCTCCAGGAGGCGCTTCGCGCGGTAGGGGGAGGAGTCCAGCCTGGCCAGCACGCCGGCGCTGGCGACATTGGGGAGGACGAGTGCGAACAGGTTCGAGATCTCCTGGGAGAGGGTCCGCTCCGGCAGGGTCTCGGTGATCAGCTGGACCCCGGTCCACGCCCCCACGAACAGCCGGGCGGTCTCGGCCGGGTCGACGTGCGCGAGCAGTTCGCCGCGCTCCTTCGCCTCCGTCAGCAGTCCCTGCCCCACCTCGATCCAGTCGGGCCAGCGGGTGCCGAACAGGCCGCGGGACTTGACGTCCACGGACAGCCGGATCGCGGCGCTCAGCATCGGCTCCCGGGGCAGCCGGTGGGCGAGCAGCAGGGCGAGGTCCACCCACTCCTGCAGCTTGAAGGCCTGCGGGGCCAGCCCCTCCATGGTCACCGCCTCGGCCAGCACGCCGCGGGCGAGCTGCTCCTTGGTGGTGAAGTGGAAGTAGAGGCCACCGCGGGTGAGTTGGATGCGCTCGATGAGGCCGCCGATGGTGGTGGCGTCGTATCCGAGCTCGTTGAACATCTCGGCCGCGGCCTCCAGGATCAGCCGGCGGGTATGGATCGCGCGCTCCTGCCTTGACACTTTATGCCTCCACTGCATTCTCTTTACCATTGCTTGAACTAGACTTGCTCATGGTTCGAAACCGACCGGAGAGCCGGTACTTGAATAGCACAGTCCACTGAGCTGTGCCGACCCGTCAGACCAAGGGGGGGCCTTGCAAGACGTCACGCTCGCACCACGTTCATCCACTCCTTCGCCCGCTCTCGTAGGCGCCTACGCGCACCTGCGGCGGGGCACGTCCGTCCTGGTCACCGGCTGGGAGCGGCTGGGGGCCGACGAGTTCGGGGTCGGCGTCCGGTGGCCGGCCGTGCAGGTGGGCCTGCCGTACGACCCGCGGATACTCGCCCAGACCATCCGGCAGAGCGGCCTGGTCGTCGCGCACGCCGAGTACGGCGTCCCGCTGACCCATCAGACCGTGTTGAGCACCCTGGACTACACGATCGACCCGGACTTCCGCGTGCCACGCGGCCGGAGCGCGAGGCTGGACGTACGGGTCACCGTGGCGAGCGCCGTGCGAAACCGACGGTCCGTCAGTTCTCTGCGGATGGGCATTCTGATCCGCTGTGACGGCGTCGTGGCGGCCCGGGCGGACTCCGAGTTCGGCTGGATCTCGCCCGCCGCCTACCGGCGGGTGCGGGGAGACGGCCTCGGGGTCGGCTGGGGCGCCTGGCCGTTACCGGAGCCGATAGCCGCCGACCTCGTGGCCCGGCCGCGCGCCACCGACGTCGCCCTCGCGCCGGGCGACCGGCCGCACCGCTGGCTGCTGCGCAACGACATCGACAACCACCTGCTCTTCGACCACCCCGTGGACCACGTCCCGGGGCTGGCCCTGCTGGAGGCCGCGGCCCAGGCCGCGCAGGCCCTCCGGGGCCGGTCGTCCTTCCTGCCCCTGCGGGTCGCCACCAGCTTCCGGCGGTACGTGGAGTTCGACCGGCCGTGCTGGATCGAGGCGGAGGAGACACCGGCCGGCCACCCCGCCCGGTGCGCCGTCCGGGTCACGGGCACGCAGGGCGGGGAGCCGGCCTTCCGGGTCGAGTTCAACGGTCTGCGGCGGTGACGGTGCCACCACCGGGCGGCCGGGGGCGGCTCACCGGTTGACGAAGCCGCCGTCCACCGGCAGGACGGTGCCGGTCAGGAACGGGCAGCGGTCGCTCAGCAGCCAGGCCGCCGCCTCCGCGATCTCCTCCGGAGCCGCCGTACGCCCCTGCGGCGTCAGCGAGTTGGCCAGATCCTCCAGGCCGGGATTGCGGCCGAACCAATCGGCCGTGATCTCGCTGCGGGTGGTTCCGGGGGCGACCGCGTTCACCCGGATGCCCTGCTTGGCGTACTCGTCGGCGGCGGCCCTGGTGAAGCCGATGACCGCGTGCTTCGAGGCGATGTAGGGGGCGGCGGCGGGGATCGACACCAGGCCGCCCACACTGCTGTTGTTGACGATGGTGCCCCCGCCGGATTGTTCCAGCATCGCCGTTATCTCGTAACGCAGGCAGTTGAAGACGCCGCGCACATTGGTGTCCATGACGGTGTCGTAGACGTCGTCCGACATCAGGTGCAGCGGGGTGCGGTCGCCGCCGATCCCCGCATTGTTGAAGGCCGAGTCGAGCCGCCCGTATTCGGCCACGGCGAACTCGACCGCCCTCGCGGCATCTCGGGCGACGGATACGTCACCGACCACGTACGCGGCGCGGGCTCCCTTTTCGCGTAGTTCGGCGGTCAGTGCGGCCAGGCGTTCTTCCCGGCGGGCGGTGAGCACCACGGTGGCGCCCTCCCGGGCGAACACGTGGGCCGCCGCGGCGCCGATGCCGCTGCTCGCGCCGGTGATGAGGACGATTCTGCCGGAGAGGAGGTCGCTGTTCATGGCCCGAAGTCTCGCAGGCCCCCGTCCGGACGTCACCAGGTCGGCCTGCCCTCCTGCTGTCACCATGATTTGACGGCGATTCAGTTCGTCGAGCCGGCATCGGAGCCCCGTCGAACCGGTGCGGCCGCCGGCGGTGCTACGTGCCCGTAGCGACCTGATGGACTATTCGGCACCTGACGGAGTGCCGGTCACCTGACGAAGTGTCGGTCACCTGACGAAGTGGGACGACGAACATTGGCCGGCACTCCGTTCTGTTCCATGATTTGGGCGGTGGCGGAGGCCGCCGACGGTTCGGCCCCCACCGTCGCGGTGCGGCGGTCCGGCCCGACCTCTGCGCCCACAGCCCTCGTGTTCCATCGACGTTCACCCAGGACGAACGAGAAGTTCTCCGGTCCCGCCGACGGTGCGGTGACCGCGCCCCCGGGCCTGTGTGGATTCGAATTCCGGCTCCGTTGACAGCCGCGCACGACGCTCGCCTGCTCGGCCGTGGGGCGACCGCGCCCATCGCCCGTTCGCGATTTGGAGAAATCGGTGGAAAGTACTCTGCTCGATATCCGACTGGAAAGCGCGTTGCAGCAACCACCGTGGGAGGACACCGCGCTGGTCCGCCAGGTGCGGAAGGAACTGGCGACCCGCCCCGCACTGGTCGAGGCGGAGGACGTCCGTACCCTGCGTGCGCTGCTGGCCCGGGTCGCCGCGGGCGAAGCCCACGTGGTGCAGGCGGGCGACTGCGCGGAGGACCCGGCCGAGTGCACCCCCGGCTACGTGGCCCGCAAGGTCGGCGTGCTCGACCTGCTCGCGGGCGCGCTCCAACTGGACACCTGCAAGCCGGTGATCCGCGCCGGCCGGATCGCCGGACAGTTCGCCAAGCCCCGCTCCCACCCCACCGAGCGGGTCGGGAACGTCGAACTGCCGGTCTACCGGGGGCACATGGTCAACAGTCCGGAGCCCGACCCGGAGCTGCGGCGCCCCGACCCCTTGAGACTGCTGACGGGCTACCAGACCGCCTACGACGTCATGGGACACCTGGGCTGGCGCAGCCGCGGCGGGCCCCTCTCCATCGGGACGCCCGTCTGGACGAGCCACGAGGCACTGCTGCTCGACTACGAAGTCCCCATGCTGCGCCGGGACGACGAGGGGCGGCTGCTGCTCGCCTCCACCCACTGGCCGTGGATCGGCGAGCGGACCAGGCAGGTCGACGGCGCCCACGTCACCCTGCTCGCCGAGGTGATGAACCCGGTGGCCTGCAAGGTCGGTCCCACCATGGCGGTCGACGACCTGCTGGCCCTGTGCGAGCGGCTCGACCCCCGGCGCGAGCCGGGCCGGCTCACCCTGATCGCCCGGCTGGGGGCCGAGGCGGTGGCCGGGCGGCTGCCCGTCCTCGTCGAGGCGGTGAAGGCCGCGGGCCACCCGGTGATCTGGCTCACCGACCCGATGCACGGCAACACCGTCAGCACGCCGGACGGCCTCAAGACCCGGTTCGTGCGGGAGATCTCCCGCGAGGTGCGGGAGTTCCAGCACGCCGTCCGCAACGCCGGCGGCACGGCGGGCGGGCTCCACCTGGAGACCACTCCCGACGACGTGACCGAATGCGTCCAGAGCGAAGCCCGGATCGACGAGGTCGGGGCCAAGTACACGAGCTTCTGCGACCCCCGGCTCAACCCGGGCCAGGCCCTCTCCGTGGTCTCGGCCTGGTGGCTGACCGGCCGGTCGACCCCGGTGGGCGCCGCCGCGGCCCAGGGCTGAGCCCACCCGCCGCCCCGGCGCCGCGTACCCGCGGCGCCACCGTGCCCCGGTCCGGCACCGCGGACGCCACCGCCCCCGGCGGCCGCGGCGCCGGACCGGCCCACCGGCGCGGCCGCCCGCACCACCCGCCCGGCGGCCCGTCCGGTCCCGCTCGACACCGCTCGGTCCCACCAGCCCCACCAGCGATTCGACCCAGGAACCCAGGAGAGGAAGGCCATGGCGGGCATACCCCCCATCGCGCCGTACCCGATGCCGACCGCGGCCGACCTGCCCGGCAACACCGCCCGGTGGACCGTGGATCCGGACCGGGCGGTGCTGCTCGTGCACGACATGCAGCGCTACTTCCTGCGGCCGTTCCCGGCGGCCGTCCGCGACCACCTGGTCGGCAACGCCGCCCGGTTGCGCGAGCGCAGCGCCGCCCTGGGGGTCCCGGTCGCCTACACCGCCCAGCCCGGCGGCATGACCGAGGAGGAGCGCGGCCTGCTGAAGGACTTCTGGGGGCCGGGCATGCGGGTCGACCCGGTCGACCGGCAGGTCGTCGAGCCGCTCGAACCGGCCCCGGCCGACTGGGTGTTCACCAAGTGGCGGTACAGCGCCTTCTTCCGCTCCGGCCTGCTGGACCGGATGCGCGAGCAGGGCCGCGACCAGCTCGTCCTCTGCGGCGTCTACGCGCACGTCGGGGTGCTGATGTCCGCGGTCGAGGCGTTCACCAACGACATCCAGCCGTTCCTGGTGGCGGACGCCGTCGCGGACTTCTCCGAGGAGTACCACCGGCTGGCCCTGGACTACGCGGCGCAGCGCTGCGCCGTGGTCGTCACCACCGACGACGTCCTCGCCGGGCTCCGGCCGGCCGCCGTCGCGGCCGGTGGCCCGGGGGAGGCCGGCGCATGACCGGGGCCGGGGCGGCGCCGTACCCCGTGGACCTGCTGGACCGCGTCCTGGGGCTGCGGCCGCCGCCCTTCGCCCTCATCCACCGCCCGGAGTCGACCGGGCCGGACGCGCTGGACGTGCTGGTCGGCACGGTGTCGACGCCGGGGACGCTCGCCGAGCTCCCCGTCCCGGCCGGGGCCGTCCCCGCCGGGGCCGTCCCCGCCGGGGCCGCGGCCGCCGGGGACGCCCGTCACGAGGTGCTGGCGATCGTCCCCTACCGGCAGATCGCCGAGCGCGGCTACGCCTGCGCCGACGACGGCGAGCCGCTGATCGCGATGACCGTCACCGACCAGGGCGTGCTGCCGCTGGCCGAGGTGCTGCGACGGCTCCCGGACGTGCCGATCGAGCTGGCCGGCGGCCACTTCGACATGGACGACGAGACCTACGCCGGGACGGTGCGCAGGGTCGTCGCCGACGAGATCGGCCGGGGCGAGGGCGCGAACTTCGTCATCAAGCGCTCGTTCCTCGCCGACATCACCGGCTACACCACGCACAGCGCGCTGTCGTTCTTCCGGCGGCTGGTGCGGGGCGAGTCGGGCGCCTACTGGACCTTCATCGTGCACACCGGCGCCCGTACGTTCGTCGGCGCCACCCCGGAGCGGCACCTCAGCCTCGCCGGCGGCAAGGCCGTGATGAACCCGATCAGCGGCACCTACCGGTACCCGCCGTCCGGCCCGACCCTGCCCGGGGTGATGGACTTCCTGGCCGACCGCAAGGAGGCCGACGAGCTGTACATGGTGGTGGACGAGGAACTCAAGATGATGGCCCGGATCTGCGCGGAGGGCGGCCGGGTGGTGGGCCCGTACCTCAAGGAGATGGCGCGGTTGGCGCACACCGAGTACTTCATCGAGGGGCGCACCGACCGCGATCCGCGGGAGATCCTGCGCGAGACGCTGTTCGCCCCGACCGTCACCGGCAGCCCGCTGGAGAGCGCCTGCCGGGTCATCCGCCGGTACGAGCCGCAGGGCCGCGGCTACTACAGCGGGGTGGTCGCGCTGATCGGGCGCGACGAGCACGGTGGATCCGCGCTGGACTCGTCGATCCTGATCCGCACGGCCGACATCGACGACGCGGGCCGGGTCCGGATCGGGGTGGGTGCCACCCTGGTGCGCCACTCCGACCCCGAGCAGGAGGTGGCCGAGACCCGGGCGAAGGCGGCGGGCCTGCTCGCGGCCCTTCAGGCGGACGGCCCGGCGGCGCCGGCCCCGACCCTGACCCCGACCCCGACCCCGGCCCCGACCCCGGCCGTCTACGGCGCGCACCCGGACGTCCGGGCCGCGCTGGAGCGGCGCAACGCCGGCATCGCCGACTTCTGGCTGGCACCGGTGTCCGCGCGCTCCCGGCCGAGGCCCGCCCTGACCGGTCGCCGGGTGCTCGTGGTGGACGCGGAGGACACCTTCACCGCGATGATCGACCACCAGCTCCGCTCGCTCGGCCTCGCGGTGACGGTCCGCCGGTTCGACGAGCCGTACGCGCCGGACGGGTACGACCTCGTCGTGATGGGCCCCGGTCCGGGAGATCCACGCGGCGCGGGCCACCCCAAGATCGCGCGGCTGCGGTCGACGATCGACACGCTGCTCCGGGAGCGGCGGCCGTTCTTCGCGGTCTGCCTCAGCCACCAGGTGCTCGGCCTGCGGCTCGGCCTCCCGCTGGTCCGCCGGGAGGCGCCGAACCAGGGCGTGCAGCGGGAGATCGACCTCTTCGGCGTCCGGGAGCGGGTGGGCTTCTACAACACCTTCGCGGCCCGCAGCGTCGAGGCCAAGGTCGAGTGCGAGGGCGTCGGCCTGGTCGAGGTGAGCCGCGACGCGGACACCGGCGAGGTGCACGCGCTGCGCGGCCCGCACTTCGCCTCGCTGCAGTTCCACGCCGAGTCGATCCTCACCGAGGACGGCGTCCGGCTGGTCGGCGGGCTGCTGACCGAGGTACTGGCGGGCTGAGGGGCCGCCGGACGGCTACGGCTCCCCACCGGCGCCCGGGCGCTCCGGGAGGGGGTCCAGACCGGCCGAACGGGCGGCCTCGCGGAGCAGCTCGCGCAGCATGACGGTGCTCAGCCGGCCGGTGTTCGTGTTGCGCGGGCTGACGTGGTAGCACCCGTACAGCTCCAGTGGCGGTCCGCCGTCAGCGGCCGGCAGGGTGACCCGGGCGCCGTGGCCGAAGACCGGCCGGGGCCGGGGCACCTGCCAGCCGGCGGCGGCGACCGCCGGGAGCAGCGCCTGCCAGGCGAAGCCGCCGAGTGCCACGACGGTCCGCACGGTCGGCCGCAGCAGCTCCAGCTCGCGGGTGATCCACGGGCGGCAGGTGTCCCGTTCGGCGGTGGTCGGCTTGTTGTCGGGCGGCGCGCAGCGCACCGGGTCGGTGATCCGGACGCCGTGCAGGCGCAGGCCGTCCCCGTGCCGGACCGACTCGGCGCGGTTCGCCAGCCCGAGCGCGTGGAGCGTGGCGTAGAGCAGGTCGCCGGACGGGTCGCCGGTGAAGATCCGGCCGGTGCGGTTGCCGCCGTGCGCGGCGGGGGCGAGGCCGACCAGGACCAGCGGCGCGTCGGGCGGGCCGAAGCCGGGGATCGGGCGGCCCCAGTAGTCCCAGTCCAGGTAGGCGCGGCGCTTGGTGCGGGCCGTCGCCTCGCGCCACTCGACCAGGCGGGGACAGGCGCGGCAGCCGGTGACGACGGCGTCCAGCGCGGGGACCGTGGCCGTGCGGGCGGCGGCCGCGACGGGGTGGCCCGGATCCTCGGGGTCGGTGGCCGGGCCGTCGGCTGCGGGCTGGGACATGGGGACGATCTTAGGCGCGGCGGCCGGCGGTCGGCGGCCGACGGGCAGCGCGTTCCGGCGGCGCCTCCGCAGGCGTAGCGTGGAATCGGCTGCTCCGGCGGCCCCCGGCCGGGCCGGGGCGGCGACCGCCGGGGCGGTGGTGCGCGCGAGGAGACCGCGATGCTGATATTCGATGCGGTGCTGGCGGCCGTCGTACTGGTGGCCGTGTGGGCCGGGCTGAGCGTCCGGGTCGTGCAGCAGTTCCAGCGGGGCGTGGTGTTCCGCTTCGGCCGGGTGCGCGAGCAGGTGCAGGGCCCCGGGCTGGTGCGGCTGATGCCGGTGGCGGACCGGCTGCGCAAGGTGAACGTCCAGATCGTGACGATGCCGATCCCCGCCCAGGAGGGCATCACCCGCGACAACGTGACCGTCCGGGTGGACGCGGTCGTCTACTTCCGGGTGGAGGACCCGGTGAAGGCGACCGTCAACGTGCAGGACTACAACTTCGCCATCTCGCAGGTCGCCCAGACCTCGCTGCGCTCGATCATCGGCAAGAGCGAGCTGGACGACCTGCTGGCCAACCGGGAGCCGATCAACCAGGGACTGGAGCTGATGATCGACAGCCCGGCGCTGGGCTGGGGCATCGAGATCGACCGGGTCGAGATCAAGGACGTCGCCCTGCCGGAGTCGATGAAGCGCTCGATGTCCCGGCAGGCGGAGGCCGAGCGGGAGCGCCGGGCGAGGATCATCACGGCGGACGGCGAGTACCAGGCCTCGGCGCGGCTGTCGGAGGCCGCGGCGGTGATGAGTGCGACTCCGGCGGCGCTCCAACTGCGGCTGCTGCAGACCGTGGTGGAGGTGGCGGCGGAGAAGAACTCGACGCTGGTGCTGCCGTTCCCGGTCGAGCTGCTGCGGTTCCTGGACAGCGCGGCGGAGGTGAACCGCAGGACGGCGGCCGACGGCGGCGAGCAGGCGGGCGCGGAGCCGCCACCGGCCGAACCGCCGCGGCTGCCGGAGGTGGAGCAGCTTGAACTGCCGCCGCTGGAGGAGGTGCTGGAGCAGTCGCCGGTGGGCCGGCTGAACGGCCCCGACCACCCCGCGCCGGGCCCGGTGGCGGCGCCCCCGGGCCCGGACCACGATGGAGGGACGGGAGTGGCAGGCACGTCAGGAGGCCGATCATGACCAGAGCCAGCGACATCATGCACCCGGGCGCGGCGTGCGTGGGTGAGCACGAGACCCTCGCCTCCGCCGCCCGGATCATGCGGGAACGCGACGTCGGGGCGTTGCCCATCTGCGGTGAGCGGCAGAAGCTGCTCGGCATCGTGACCGACCGCGACATCGTGCTGAAGTGCGTCGCCGAGGGCCGCGACCCCGAACAGGTGACGGCGGGCGAGATCGCCCAGGGCCGGCCGATGACGGTGGAGGCGGACGAGGACGCCGAGCAGGTGCTGCGGATGATGGAGCAGTACCGGGTGCGCCGGCTCCCGGTGATCAACCACCCGGAGCACGAGGTGGTCGGGATGATCAGCGAGGCGGACATCGCGCGCGGCTTGCCGCAGGCCCGGCTGGCGGAGTTCGTCTCGGCGGTCTGCGCGGAGGAGCCGCCGCGGTCGACGGAGGTGCAGGAGCCGCAGGCGGTCTAGGGTCGCGCGCCGCTCCCACCGGGCGGTCAGCGCTGCTCCCGGAGGCCCCGTTGCAGCAGTTCGGCGAGGTGGAGGGCCTGGCGGCCCTCGGCCAGGTGGGCGATCTGGGTGCGGCAGCTGAAGCCGTCGGCCAGCACGACGGTGTCCGGGGCCGCCGCGCGCAGCTCGGGCAGCAGCACGCGTTCGGCGATCGTCACGGACACCTCGAAGTGGCCCCGCTCGAAGCCGAAGCTGCCGGCCAGCCCGCAGCAGCCGGAGTCGAGGACGCGGTTGCGCAGACCGGTGCGGGCCTCCACCCGGCGGTCGGCGGCGGTGCCGAGGACGGCGTGCTGGTGGCAGTGGGTCTGGGTGACGGCGTCCAGCGGGAGCCGGGGGAGCGGGGCGTCCGGCGCGTACTGGTCGATGAACTCGGCGAAGGTGCGCGTCCGTTCGGCGAGCGGGCGGCCGTCGGCGCCGAGCAGGCGGGGCAGGTCCTCGCGCAGGGTGGCGGTGCAGCTCGGGTCCATGCCGACCACCGGGGTGTCGGCGGGCAGCCCGGTGGCGGCGAGCGCACGCAGGCTGCGCCGCATCACCCGCCGGGCGGTGCCCAGCTGGCCGCTGGAGTACCAGGTGAGCCCGCAGCAGACGGGGCCGTCCGGCAGCCGGACGTCGAAGCCCAGGTGGGAGAGCACCTCGACGGCGGCGCGCAGCACGTTCGGCTGGAGGTGGTCGGAGAAGGTGTCCGGCCAGAGCAGGACGGGGCGGGCGCCGGCCGGGGCCGGGTGCGTGGCGCGGTGACGGCGGTACCAGCGGGTGAAGGTCTCGGGCGGGAACACCGGGACCGGTCGGCGCCGGTCCACCCCGCCGAGCCGCTTCAGCGGGCCGGCGGCGGCGGACCGGGCCATCAGGTTGGCCGCGCCGGGGGCGAGTGCGACGGCCCGCAGCCAGAGCGGCAGCCACCCCATCGAGTAGTGCGACAGGGGCCTGGGGCGGTGCCGGTAGTGCTGGTACAGGAACTCGGTCCGGTAGGTGGCCATGTCGACGTGGACCGGGCAGTCGCCGGCGCAGCCCTTGCAGCCGAGGCAGAGGTCCAGCGCCTCCCTGACCTCCGGTGAGCGCCAGCCGTCCGGGATCGCGCCCTCCGCGCCGCGCAGCATCTCGGCGAGCAGCCGGGCGCGGCCCCGGGTGGAGTGGCGCTCCTCGCCGGTGGCCATGTAGCTCGGGCACATCACCCCGGTCTCGGGGTCCACGCACTTGGCCACCCCGACGCAGCGGTGCACGGCCTTGGCGAGGCTGCCGTCGTCCTGCGCGTACGGGAGGGCGAGCGGGAGCGCGCGTACCGGCCCGGCCAGCCGCAGGTCGGCGTCGGGCGGGCGCGGGTCCACCAGGGCGCCCGGGTTGAGCAGGTTGTCGGGGTCCCAGATCCGCTTGAACTCGCCGAAGAGCGCGATGATCCCGGGCGGGTACATCCGGGGCAGCAGCTCGGCGCGGGCCTGCCCGTCGCCGTGCTCACCGGAGAGCGAACCGCCGTACGAGACCGCGAGGTCGGCGGCCTGCTCCAGGAACTCCCGGAACACCGCCGGCCCGTGCGGCGCGGTGAGCGGGAAGTCGATCCGCAGGTGGACGCAGCCCTCGCCGAAGTGCCCGTACGGGACGCCGCGCAGGTGGTGGCGGCGCAGCAGCGCCCGCAGGTCGCGCAGGTAGTCGCCGAGCCGCTCCGGCGGGACGGCCGAGTCCTCCCAGCCGGGCCAGGCCTCGCCGCCGTCGGGCAGCCGGGTGACGATCCCCGCGCCGGCCTCGCGCACGCCCCAGAGCTGGCGCTGCTCGCCGGGGTCGGTGATGACGGAGGTGGTGGCGGAGCGCTCCCGGCGGACGGCGTCGGCGAGCCGCCGGGCCGCGTCGAGGGCCTCGGCGGGGGTCGCGCCGGCGGTCTCCAGGAAGAGCCAGCAGGCGCCCTCGGGCAGCCGGTCCAGTGCGGGCGGGCGCGGTCCGGCGGCGAGCAGCGCGGCGATCAGGTCGGCGGCCATGCCCTCGACGGTCAGCGGGCGCAGCGGCAGCAGGGCGGGGACGGCGTCGGCGGCGGCCGTCTCGTCCGGGTAGCCGGCCACCACCAGGGCACGGGCGGGCGGCTCCTCGACCAGCCGGACGGTGGCGCCGAGCAGCAGCGCGCAGGTGCCCTCGGTGCCGGTGAGGGCCCGGGCGAGGTGGTGGCCGCGTTCGGGGAGCAGGGCGTCCAGCGGGTAGCCCGAGGTGCGGCGAGGCAGGTCCGGCATGCCCTGGCGGATCACGGCGAGGTTGCGGTCGGTGAAGTCCTGGAGGTCGCGGTGGAGTCGGCCCGCGCGCCCGGGCAGGGCGCGCAGCGCCGTGCGTTCGGCGGGCCCGAGCGGGCCGCCGACGGTGAGTTCGGTGCCGTCGGCGAGCAGCAGGTCGAGGGACTCGACGTTGTCGGAGGTGCGCCCCCAGACGACGGAGTGGGCGCCGCAGGAGTCGTTGCCGATCATGCCGCCGAGGGTGCACCGGCTGTGCGTGGACGGGTCCGGCCCGAAGCGCAGGCCGTGCGGGCGGGCGGCCCGCTGGAGGTGGTCCAGCACGGCGCCCGGCTCGACCCGGGCGGTGCGGCGTTCCGGGTCCACGCCGAGCACCGCGCCCAGGTGGCGCCGGAAGTCCAGGACGACCGCGCCCGGGCCGATCGCCTGCCCGCCGATGCTGGTGCCGGCCCCGCGCGGCACCACCGGTACGCCGTACTGCCGGCAGAGCGCGACGGCCGTCCGGACGTCGTCGAGGTCGGCCGGCTTGACCACGCCGAGCGGCAGGTGGCGGTAGTTGGACGCGTCGTGGCTGTAGACGGTGCGCTCGGCGGCGCCGAAGCGGACGTCGCCGCGCAGGGTCGCGGCGAGCTCCCGCGCGAGGTCGGCGCCGGGGGCGGCGGACGGTCGGCTCACGTGGGTCCTCCCGGGGGTGGGCTCGGCGTACCGCCGCCGATCATCCCAGCCGGACGGCGCGCCCGGTACGGGCCACCCCGGCGTGCGGCCGACGGAGTGTCGGCCGCACACCGGCTCCGGCTCCGCCGGACGGACGTCCGGTCTCCCGGCCCGGGGCCGTCCGGCTCAGGCCGAGGCCCGGCGGCGGGCCGAGCCGGTGAGGGTGCCCTTGGCGATGTGCGAGAGCTTGGCCATCTCGAAGGCCGGGTAGGCGCCGCCGGCCAGCAGCGAGAACTTCACGCCCTCGCGCCCGCCGGGCCGCCGGTGCCCGGCCGGCTGGAAGCGGCGGTGGTGCTCGGCGGCGCGGTGGAAGAACTGGGGCCGCTCGGCCCGCGCCACGCACCCGGCCAGGTCGAACACGAACAGGTAGTGCCGGACCATCCGGGTGAACAGGGCGTCGCGGACGGCCTCCAGCTCCGGCTGTCGGGCTGCCACCTCGTCCAGCAGGGCGAAGCTGCGCTCGTACTGGTCGAAGATGTCGAACTGGCTGCTGCCGGGCGAGCCGGCCGGGTGGACGGTCTCCCGCCGCCGCAGCTGGACGCAGGCGCGCGGCAGCACGGCGATCCGCCCGGCGGTCAGCATGGCCCGGTGCACGGCCGGGATCTCCTCGTAGCGGCCGTCCGGGAAGGCGAGCGCGCGGCCCTGCCAGAAGTCGCGCCGCAGCAGCCGGTCCCAGATCAGCGCGGGCGCGCCGAGCAGCTCGGGACGGGCGGCCGGCCCGGTGACCTCGGGCCCGGCCTCGGCCAGCACCGCCTCCGCGCCGCCCGGCCAGTCGCGCCCGCCGTGCCGCCGGGTGTGCCCGAACAGCAGCACGTCCACCGGGCCGGTCTGCTCCAGCCGGTCGGCGAGCGAGCGCAGGCCGTCCCGGGGGAGCAGGTGGTCGGCGTCGAGGAAGAGCAGGTACTCGCCGGTCGCCCGGGCGGCGCCCGCGTCCCGGCTGACGCCCACGCCGACGGCGGCGTTGAGGCGCAGCGCCGAGACCTGCGGGTGCCGCGCCGCGTACGCGTCGGCGAGATCGGCCGGGGTCTCGGGGGAACGGTCCGCGACCAGGATGACCTCGAAGTCGCGGAAGGACTGCGCGAGGAGCGAGTCGAGGCATTCCGCCAGCTGTTTCTGCTGGTCGTAGGCGGGGAGCACGACGCTGATCAGGGGAGAGGGCATGAGGCCGGAGCGTAGGAGCGCGGCCGGAAGGTGGCAAAGCCCTGACGGTCGGTAATTCTGATCAATCCGCGTCAAATCGTACGAGCGTGCGCCATATCTTCACCCGTCATGCCGGGCGTGTCCACGTCGAGCGGCGCCGCCGGCCGGATCCGACGACGGCGCCGGTGCCCGCGCGGACGGGCCGGTCGCGGCGCGGTCCCGGACCTCGCGGTGCGGAAAGGCCGAGGACCCCGCGCGGGTCTGCCGCGCGGGGTCCTCGGGGCTGCTACCGGCCGGGTCGGCTCAGTACCAGTGGTGGCTCTGCCAGAAGGACCAGGCGCCGCAGGGGCTGCCGTACCGGGAGTTCATGTAGTCCAGGCCCCACTTGATCTGGGTGGCGGGGTTGGTGCGCCAGTCGGCGCCGGCCGAGGCCATCTTGGAGCCGGGGAGCGCCTGGACCAGGCCGTAGGCGCCGGAGGAGGCGTTGACGGCGAGGTGGTTCCAGCTGCTCTCGTGGGACACGATGTTGCTGAAGCACTGCAGCTGGCCGGCCGGGACGATCTGGGCGGCGATCTCACGGGCGCTGCCGGAGTAGGTGGGCTTGGCGTTGAGCGCGGCGCGCTCCTGCGAGCGGGAGGCGGCGGCCTCCGCGTCGGCCTTGGCCTTGGCGTCCGCCTGCGCCTTCGCCTCGGCCTGGGCCTTCGCCTCGGCCTGGGCCTGCGCGGCGGCCTGGGCCTGCGCGGCGGCGGCCGCCTCGGCCTGTGCCTGGGCCTGCGCCTGTGCCTGGGCAGCGGCCGCAGCAGCGGCGTCGGCCGCGGCCGGGTCGGCCTGGGCGGCCACCGGCTGCCCGTCCACGGAGACACCGGCCACCGGGGCGGCCGCCTCGGCGACGCTGCCGCCGCTCTGCGGGACGGCGAGGGCGGCGGTGGCCGCACCCGCCACCACGAGGGTGGTGATACCGGTGATCAGCGAGTTGCGGCGGGCATGGCTGAGCTGCATGGAGCGGACGATCCTTTTCCGTCGGGGGCCGTACCGGGGAGCACGGGGGCTCCGGCACGAGGACACGGGCGGACAGGGCCCGCGATGCCGTCCGGGACGGCCATGGCACCCCGGCCGTGACGGCGGGGCGGGCGGGACGCGCGGCGGACGGACCGGTTCGCGCTGCCTGGCGACTGGCCATTCTTCGCAGAGCCCGGCGGGAGCGGCAAAGGCAGCGGCTACTACGGCGGGTAGTGGGTGGGGCGGCCCGAACGGCGAAGCGCCCGGCCGCGGCCGGGCGCTTCGAGGTGGGGGGTCCGATCCCGTCGACCGACGGCCGGTCGAGCGCCGGTCCGACGGAGCCGGGGGTGAATCGGCGCGGTGGCCTGCGTTCTTCGCCGTCCGCTCCGGGGTCGGCCACTGGGCCGGCACGGCCGGGCGGCGCCGCTCCGCGGCTGCGTGGGCGGACCGCGGCCCGGCGACAACTATCGAGGGCAGTAGCAGCGCGGAGCCGTGTGGGCGGCTTCACAGCGCGGCGGCCCCGGTGCGACGCGCGGTGACCGGACGGTCACCGCTCCGCGCCCCCGGCCCTCAGCGGGAGGAGTACGGGTCCGGCCCCCCGTACGGCCGGACCGGCTCCGGGCCCGTCGCGTACGGGTTCCCCGGCACCGGTCGCTGCTCGCCGTACCCGGGCCCGTACCCGGGCACCCCGGGTGCCCCGCCCGCGTCGTCCGCCTGGTCCTGCTGCTCCTGCTGGTCCTGCCGGTCCTGCTCGTTCGGCTCGTCCTCGGCGTCCTCCACCGGCACCAGGTCGCGCGCCAGCAGGGTGGCACCGGCCACCGCGCCGGGCATCGCGAGGACGGTCACCAACGGGACGAGGAAGCCCAGGATCAGCGGCACGCCGAAGCCGAACGCCAGCCCGAGCCGGGAGCGCAGCAGCCGGATCCGCTCGCGCTGCGGCACGCCGCGCCGCTGCAGGGCCACCGCCGTCAGCTCGACGGTGAGGAAGAAGCCGGACACCAGGAACCCGGCCACCGGCACCAGCGTCTGCCCGACCACCGGGATGAACCCGCAGGCGAACAGCAGGACGCCGAACCCGGCCACCCGGACCAGCACGTAGAGGCTGTCCCGCGCCGAGACGGCCAGCTCGCGCCAGAGCGGCACGTCCGGCGGGGTGGGCGCGCCGCCCTCGGTCTCGTCGACCTTCTCGCAGAGCGACTCGTAGAACGGCTGGCCGACCAGCAGCGTGACGGCGGTGAAGGTGATGACGGAGATCAGCAGCCCGCCGCCGAAGACGATCGCGGCGAGGGCGGTGCGCAGCAGGCCCTGCCAGGGCGAGCCCCAGCCGTCGGCGAACGGGGTGGCCCACTCGGCGAGCTCCTCCGACCAGCCGCCGAGGAACACCAGCGCCACCACGTACCCGACCAGGGTGATCAGCGCGGGCAGCATCCCGAAACCCCACCAGCGGCCGTGCCGGCCCACCCACTTCTGGCCCTTGGCCAGGTACCCCAACCCCGCTGCAAGATCTCGCATAGGGGGAAGGGTAGGGGCTGGGCGTCGGCGGGTCATCTCCGTCCCGTCCTGATCCGGTACCGGGGGCGGGCCCGCCGGGCACCGGGCCGGACATCGCACCACGCGCCGGAGACGGGCCCGGCCCCCGGGCGCCGGGCCGGGAAACGCCACCGGGCCCGGGAGCCTCCGCAACGGCTCCCGGGCCCGGCGTGCGGGCGGCGCGACGGCTCAGGCAGCCGGCGTCACTGCCGCAGCCCGTCGCCTGCGGCCCACCACGGCCGATGCCGTCAGCACGATGGCTGCGGCGACCAGCGACAGGTACATCTGCTTCCGCCCGTCGGCGTCGGTGAACATGTACGCCATCACAAAGCCGATCATGCCGATCGCGGTCCAGGTGAGGTAGGGGTACAGCCACATCCGGACGGTCAGGCGCTCGGGCGTCTCGCGCTCGATGATCTTGCGCATCCTCAACTGGGAGAAGCAGATCACGAGCCAGACGAAGAGCGCCACCGCGCCGGAGGAGTTGAGCAGGAAGGAGAAGACGGTGTCGGGGGAGGTGTAGTTGAAGAACACCGCCACGAAGCCGAAGACCACCGAGACGAGGATCGCGATCCGCGGCACGCCGCGGCTGGTCACCGAGGCGAAGGCCTTGGGGGCGTCGCCGCGCTGGCCCAGCGAGAAGGCCATCCGGGAGGCGGTGTACATCCCCGAGTTGAGGCAGGAGAGCACGGCGGTCAGCACGATCACGTCCATCACCTGGCCGGCGCCCGGGATGCCGACGTGCTCCAGCACGGCGACGTAGGGGCTGCCCTTGACGGCCGCCGAGTCCCACGGGAGCAGGGTCACGACCAGCAGGATCGAACCCAGGTAGAAGATGCCGATGCGCCAGATCACACTGTTGGTGGCCTTGCTGACCGCCTTCTCCGGGTCCTCCGACTCGCCGGCGGCCAGGGTGACGATCTCGCTGCCCATGAAGGCGAAGACCACGGTGAGCATGCCGGTGAAGACCGCGCCCACACCGTGCGGGAGGAAGCCGCCGTGGCCGGTCAGGTTCTCCGTGCCGACCGCGTGGGTGCCGGGCAGCAGCCCGAACGCGGCGAGCGTGCCGATCACCAGGAAGGCGGCGATCGCCACCACCTTGATGCCGGCGAACCAGAACTCGAACTCGCCGTAGGAGGCCACCGAGAAGAGGTTGGTGGCGGTCAGCACCGCCATCACGATCAGTGCGAACGCCCACTGCGGCACGCCGGGCACCCAGTTGTTGAGGATCTTCGCCCCGGCGGTGGCCTCGACGGCCAGCACCACGACCCAGAAGAACCAGTACAGCCAGCCGATCGAGAAGCCGGCCCAGCGGCCGAGCGCCCGGTCGGCGTAGGCCGAGAACGATCCGCTCTGCGGGTCGGCCGCCGCCATCTCACCGAGCATCCGCATGACCAGGACGACCAGCACGCCGGCGAGAGCGTAGGAGAGCAGGATGCCGGGGCCGGTGGCCGCGATGCCCGCGCCGGAGCCGACGAACAGGCCGGCCCCGATCACGCCGCCGATCGCGATCATCGACAGGTGGCGGTTCTTGAGCCCGGCCTTCAGGTGCCCGTCGGCGCCCTGACCGTGCTGGAGCTGCTTCTGCTGCTGCGGAGCGGCATCGGCCGGCGGCGAGCCGGCCGAGGTGGTGGTTTCCGCACTCATCGAGGGTGCCCTGTGCCTTTCCCGCGCGGCTGCCCCTCGGCTCGAACGCCGGAGGGTGGGGGACGGACCCGCGCATTGCGGTGCAACTTAACTTCTACCTACGAGTATCGGAACAAGGCCTTCGGAACTGTTCGCTCAGCGGACACAAAGCACCAGGTCAGAGCGGGTGGACCGGGGTGGTGGAAAGCTCAAATCTGACACAGCGCCAGCCGTCCGGCGGCCTCGGGGGCCGTCGTCGGCGCCGGCCGGGCGGGCGTTCATACTGGCGGCGTGATGATCGTCCTCGTGGTGATCGGCGTCCTCGCCGTCCTGGCCGTGCTGGCCCTCGCGCACTGGTACCTCTGGCGGCGCCTGGTGCGCGACGTCTCCGCTCCCGGCGGTCGGTGGCGCCGGGCGGGCACCGTGCTGGCCGTCGTGCTGCCGCTGCTCTCGCTGGGCGCGCTGGTCGGCGGGCGGGGGTTGCCGATGTCCGTCGAACGCTGGCTGGCCTGGCCGGGCTACCTCTGGCTGGCGGTGCTGCTCTACCTGCTGATGGCGGTGGCGGTCGGCGAGGCCCTCCGCCCGCTGCTGCTCCGGCTGCCGCGGCCGCGGGCGGAGGCCCCGCTGGAGCCGGTGGCCGCCCCCGCATCCGCGTCCGCCCCCGCGGCGGCGGACGGCGACGCAGCCGAGCCGGCCGCCGCCGCGCCGGTGCCGACCACCGCGCCCTCGCCCGGGCGCCGGCTCTTCGTCGCCCGGACGCTCGCGATCGGCGCCTCCGGCGCGGCGGCCGCCGTGGTCGGCACCGGCACCTACGGGGTGCTGCGCGGGCCGCGTCTGAAGCAGGTCACCGTGCCGCTGGCGAAGCTGCCCGCGCGGGCGCACGGCTACCGGATCGCCGTGGTCAGCGACATCCACCTGGGCCCGATCCTCGGGCGCGAGCACACCCGGCGGATCGTCGACACGATCAACGGCGCGCAGCCCGACCTGATCGCGATCGTCGGTGACCTGGTGGACGGCTCGGTCGCCGAACTCGGGCGTGCCGCGGAGCCGCTGGCGCAGCTGCGGGCGCGGGACGGCGCGTACTTCGTCACCGGCAACCACGAGTACTTCTCCGGCGCGGCCCCGTGGGTGGACTTCGTCCGCGAGCTGGGCGTCCACCCGCTGCAGAACGCCCGGGTGGAGCTCGCCGGGTTCGACCTGGCCGGGGTCAACGACATCGCCGGGCGCACCGAGGGCGACGGCCCGGACTTCGACAAGGCGCTCGGCGACCGCGACCGGGCGCGCACCTCGGTGCTGCTCTCGCACCAGCCGGTCACCATCCACGACGCCGTCCGGCACGGCGTCGACCTCCAGCTCTCCGGCCACACCCACGGCGGCCAGCTCTGGCCGGGCAACTACCTGGCCGAACTGGCCAACCCCACCGTCGCCGGCCTGGAACGGTACGGCGACACCCAGCTGTACGTGACCCGCGGGGCCGGGGCATGGGGCCCGCCGGTCCGGGTCGGCGCGCCGTCCGACATCACCATCGTCACGCTGGCCTCGCTCCAGGCCTGATCCGGGCGGCCCGGCCCGGCCCGCCCGGCCCACCCCGCCACCCTCAGGCCCGCTCGCCCTCGCCCTCGGTGTCGAGGTGCGGGAGCACTCGGTCCAGGAAGCGGGGCGTCCACCAGGCCGCGGGGCCCAGCAGGGTCATCACGGCCGGGACCAGGAGCAGCCGGACCACGGTGGCGTCGATCAGCACGCTGACGGCCAGCCCGAGGCCCATCATCTTGATCACGATGTTGTCGCTCACGATGAAGGCGGCGAACACACTGACCATGATCAGCGCCGCGCAGGTGATCACCCGGGCGGTGATCTCCAGGGCGTGGGCCACGCTGCCCCGGCTGTCCCCGGTGCTCAGCCAGGCCTCGTGCACCCGGGAGAGCAGGAAGATCTCGTAGTCCATGCTGAGGCCGAAGACGATGGCGAACATCATCATCGGGACGTAGCTCTCGATCGGGACCGTTCCGGCGACCCCCAGTGCGGGCCCGCCCCAGCCCCACTGGAAGACCGCCACCAGGACGCCGTAGGAGGCGGCGATGGAGATCAGGTTGAGCACGGCCGCCTTCACCGCGATCAGCAGGCCCCGGAAGACGGCCAGGATGATCAGGAAGGCCAGGCCGACCACCACCGCGATGATCGGCAGCAGCCGGGCGGCCACGATGTCGGCGAACTCCACCTGGGCGGCCGTCGTGCCGGTCACATAGGTCTTGGCGCCGCTCCCCGCCACGGCCTGCGGCAGGACGGTGCCGGAGAGGTGCCCGACCAGCTGGGTGGTCTGCTCGTCCTGCGGCCGCTGGGCGGGGGTGACGGTGTCGAACAGCACGTCGCCGTCGGAGCTGGTCTGGAGCGGGGTGACGCCGGAGGTGTCGGGCGTGCCGGCCAGCGCCTGCTGCACGGAGCTCAGCAGCGCCGGCCGGGCGTCGGCCGCGACGGCGCTCTGGTCGACGACCACGGTGATCGGGCCGTTGGAGCCGGGGCCGAAGGCGTCGGACATCAGGTCGAAGGCGCGCCGGTCGGTGAAGGTGGTCGGGTCGGCCCCGTCGTCGATGTGGCCGAGCTGGATGGAGAAGAGCGGGATGGCGAGGACGCCGACGACGACCACCCCGGCGGCCAGGAACCACCACGGGCGGCGCTCCACCCGCTGGGCGTAGCGGTGCCACGTCCCGGTGATCTCCTCGCCGGGCGCGACGCCGGTCTCGGCGACCGGCGAATGCACCGTCCAGCGGTCCATCCGGCGGCCGATCAGGCCCATCAGGGCCGGGAGCAGGGTGAGTGCGGCGAGGACGGCGGAGATCACCGTCACCCCCGCGGCGGCGCCGAGCTTGGCGATGAAGTTGACCCGGGAGACGACCAGACCGGCCAGCGCGATCACCACGGTGCAGCCGGAGACCAGCACCGCCCGGCCGCTGGTCGCCACGGCGTGCCCGGCGGAGGCCACCGGGTCCTTGCCGTCCATCAGGCCCTGTCGGTGCCGGGTGAGCAGGAAGAGCGCGTAGTCGATGCCGACGCCGATGCCGATCATGGTCGCCAGGGTGGGGGCGACCGTGGCGAAGGTGGTGGCGGCGGCCAGCAGGCCGAGCACCCCGAGGCCGACGACGGCCCCGATCAGGGCGGTGACCAGCGGCAGGCCGGCCGCGATCACGCTGCCGAAGCCGATCAGCAGAACGACGATCGCGACCCCGAAGCCGATCAGCTCGCTGACCCGGTCGTCGGCCACCGGGCGCGCCAGTTCGCCCAGCGGCCCGCCGTACTCGACCTCCACCCCGGCCGCCCGCAACGGGGCGACGGCGGTGTCGACGCCGTCGAGGTAGTCGTCGCCGAGGGTCGTGGGGTTCACGTCGAAGCGGACGGTGAGGTAGCCGGTGAGGCCGTCCGCGGCGAGCGGTCCGCCGGGCGGGGAGGGCTGGCCGGCGGGCGGCAGCGGACTCTGCGCGGACTGCACGTGCGGCAGCGCGCTCAGCGAGCCGACCACCTGGTCGATCTGGCTCTGGAACCCGGTCAGTGACTGGCTGTCGTGGAGCACCACCTGGGAGCTGGTGCCGCCGGCCGCCGGTTCGTGCGCCTGGAGGACGTTGCG
Source organism: Kitasatospora sp. NPDC005748 (assembly GCF_040630735.1). Taxonomy (NCBI): domain Bacteria; kingdom Bacillati; phylum Actinomycetota; class Actinomycetes; order Kitasatosporales; family Streptomycetaceae; genus Kitasatospora; species Kitasatospora sp. NPDC005748. The sequence continues at coordinate 269,120 of NZ_JBEXYD010000001.1, read as the reverse complement.
GCCCTCCTGCGCCTGGGTGTCCGAGAGCGAGAAGTCGTCCGAGAACGTCCCGCCGACCGCCCGGTCGATCACCTGGACGCCGGCCAGGGCGACCAGCCAGAGCACGATCACCAGGACCGAGTGGCGCGCGCACCACTCGCCCAGTCGCCGCAGGGCGCCGCGCCGGGGCGGTTGCGGGGGGCGGGCCGGGCCGGGGACGCGGGCGGGGCCGCCCGAGGACGAGGGCATGAACGCTCCTGGGGCCGGGGGTGACGTTCCGTCACGCCTGGTCGGGCGGGACCACGGAGTCCCGATGCTAGGGAGCGGTGCCGGGCGATCCGGGGCGATCACCCGCTGACACGCCCCGGTGCCTCCGTTCGGCGGGTCCAGCCCGGGCCCGTCGGCCCGCCCCCGCGCCCGGCCGGAACCTCAGGCCGGGCGCAGCTCCAGCAGGACGATCCGCGCGCCCTCCGGCCGCCCGGTGAGGCGGGCGGCGAGGATCCGCGGGATGTCGCTCTCCTGCGAGTACCCGGGCACCACCGTGACCTCCGCCCGCCGGACCCCGGGCTCCCCGGCCACGGCGTACGACACGACGTACGTGGTCCGCTCCGGCGGCGGGGGCGGGCGCGTCCCCGGCATGGCGCCACCTCCTCGGCTCCCGCCCATTGTCCGCCGGTCCGGCCCGGTCCGGCCCGCCGCGTCGGCCCGGACCGGGACCGTGTGGCCGATCGGGGTGAATCCGGGCACAGTGGAAATCTCCGGGAGGGGGACCGTCCGGGAAGGGGCGACACCCCATGCAGACCACCTGGAAGGGGACGATCAGCTTCGGGCTGGTCAGCATCCCCGTCCACCTGTACTCCGCGACCCAGGAGCACGACGTCCCGCTGCACCAGGTGCACGCGAAGGACGGCGGCCGGGTGCGGATGAAGCGGTACTGCGAGCAGGAGGGGAAGGAAGTCCCCTACGCGGAGATCGCCAAGGGCTACGAGTCACCCGACGGGCGGACCGTCACCCTCACCGACGAGGACCTCGCCGAGCTGCCGCTGCCCAGCAAGAAGGTCATCGACGTGCTGGCGTTCGTGGACGCGGCCGAGATCGACCCGCTGATGTTCTCCAAGGCCTACTACGTCGGTGTCGCCGACAAGGCCGCCGCCAAGCCGTACGCGCTGCTGCGCGACGCGCTCACCGAGTCCGGCCGGATCGCGGTCACCAAGATCGCGCTGCGGACCAGGGAGTCGCCGGCCGTGCTGCGGGTGCACGACGGGACGCTGGTGCTGCAGACCTGCATCTGGCCCGACGAGGTCCGCCCGGCGGCCGGGATCGCGCCCGACGAGCAGGTGACCGTGCGGCCGCAGGAGCTGAAGATGGCCCGCTCGCTGATGGACACGCTCTCCGAGGACTTCGACCTCTCCCAGCTCCACGACGACTACCAGCAGGCGCTGCAGCAGGTCATCGAGGCCCGGATCCAGGGCGTCGAGGTGCCGCACGAGGAGGAGCCCGGCGAGGCTCCGGACAACGTCATCGATCTGATGGCGGCGCTGCGCAGCAGTCTCAAGGAGGCCAAGGGCGCCCATCGCGGCCGCCGGGCCGGGCCGGGCGCCGAGCCGGAGGCCGGCCCGGCGGTGGAGGAGCTGCCCCCGGTGGAGGCCCCGGCACCCCGCAAGCGCGCGCCCGCCGGGAAGGCTGCGGCCGGGAAGGCGCCCGCCGGGAAGGCGGCGGCCAAGAAGGCGACGGCTCCCGGGACGGCCACCGGCCGGGCCACCGCGGACCGGGCCGCCACCAGGGCCACCACCAGGGCCGCGGCCGGCACCGCGAAGCCGGCCGCGGCCGCGAAGAAGACCACCAGCAGGAAGTCCGCAGCTCCCCGCAAGGTCTCGTGAGGCCTTGGTGAGCTGATCACCGGCAGTCCCCGACGTCCGGAGGCGATCCCAGATGGACCTACTGACCTACAAGGCGCTCGACACCGGCCCCGACGCGCCGCGGCACCCGAGCCTGGCGCACCGGGCCTGGCACGGCCTGCTCAGTCTCGGTCCGACGGCCGTGGTGCTGATGCTCGCGCTCTCGCTCGGCCTCGGCGCCGTCGGGTCCCAGGTGACCTCGCTGCCCTGGCTGATCGTCTTCAGCATCGTGTGGGGCGTCACGCTGATCGCGCTGTGCGGCATGGTCGCCCGGTGGATGACGCCCGGCCAGGGCAGGCACCGGATGGCCGCCTGACCCGGGCCGGGGCGGGGCCCGGACGGCCCCGCCCCGGCCGCCGTCAGGCCACCCAGACGGTGGTGATGTTGCAGAACTCCCGGATCCCGTGGCCGCTCAGCTCGCGCCCGAAGCCCGAGCGCTTGACGCCGCCGAACGGCAGGGCCGGGTGCGAGGCCGTCATGCCGTTGAAGAACACCCCGCCGGCCTGGATGTCCCGGACGAAGCGCTCCTGCTCGGCCGGGTCGGTGGTCCAGACGTTGGAGCTGAGCCCGAAGGGCGTGTCGTTGGCCAGCGCCACCGCCTCGTCCAGGTCGGCGGCCTCGTAGACGGTGGCGACCGGGCCGAAGGTCTCCTCCAGGTGGATCCGCATCGCCGGGGTGATGCCGGTCAGTACCGTCGGCTCGTAGAACCAGCCGGCCTCCCGGCCCGCGGGGCGGCGGCCGCCGCACTCCACGCCGGCCCCGTGCGCCCGGGCGTCCTCGACCAGCTCCTCCAGGTCGTCCCGCCCCTGGCTGCTGGCCATCGGGCCGACCTCGGTCGCCTCCTCCATCGGATCGCCGACGGTCAGCGCCCGCATGGCCGCGGTGAACGCCTCGGTGAACGGCCGGTACACGGCGGTGTGCACGATGAAGCGCTTGGCGGCGATGCAGGACTGCCCGTTGTTCTGCACCCGGGCCCGGACGGCGGTGGCCACGGCGGCGTCCAGGTCGGCGCTCGGCAGGACCACGAACGGGTCGCTGCCGCCCAGCTCCAGCACGGCCTTCTTCACCTCGTCCGCGGCCGTCGCCGCCACCGCCCGCCCGGCGGGCTCGCTGCCGGTCAGTGTCACCGCCGCCACCCGGCGGTCGCGGATCACGCCCTCCACCGCGCCCGAGCCGATCAGCAGGGTCTGGAAGCAGCCCTCCGGGAATCCGGCCCGGCGGAACAGCTCCTCCAGGGCCACCGCCGTCCGGGGGACGTTGGACGCGTGCTTCAGCAGGCCGACGTTGCCCGCCATCAGGGCCGGCGCGGCGAACCGGATCACCTGCCAGAACGGGAAGTTCCACGGCATCACGGCCAGCACCGCCCCGATCGGGCGGTAGCGGACGTAGGCCCGGGCGGCGCCGGAGTCGGCGACGTCGGCCGGGGCGGGGTGCTCGTCGGCGAGCAGCCCCTCGGCGTTCTCGGCGTACCAGCGCATCGCCTTCGCGCACTTGGCGGCCTCGGCGCGGGCGGCCGCCAGCGGCTTGCCCATCTCCTCGGTCATCGTGCGGGCGACGGACTCCAGGTCCGCGTCCAGCAGGTCGGCGGCGCGGCGCAGCAGCTCGGCGCGGTACGCGAAGGAGGTGGTGCGGTAGGACTGGAACGCCGCCTCGGCGCGGGCCAGCCGCTGCTCGATGCCGGCGGCGTCCAGCGCTTCGAAGGTCTCCAGGGTCTCGCCGGTCGCGGGGTTGACGCTTGCGATGGCCATGCGGTGGGCTCCCAGGTGTCCGTGGGGGATTGCTCCGGAGTCGTTGCTCCACCCTGGCCGACACCCCGCCCCGAGCGCACCACCGCCGCCCGGCGTGTCCCGCCGGACGCCGGCCGCCGCGGCCTCACTCCGGCAGCGACTCCACCCGCGCCGCGGCCTCCCGGGCGCGGGCGCCCGCCCTGGTCCGGCCGGCCGTGACCAGCCGGTTCGGGAACCGGTGCAGGTACTCCGCCTCCAGCTGCCCGGTCCGCAGGGTGTGCCGCTTCAGGGCCTCCTCCGACCCGTACAGGAAGGTCTCGTGCCTGGTCCGGTGCAGCTGCTCCAGCTCGTGCAGCAGGGTGTCGTTGCCCAGGGCGTGCGGGGAGATCCCCGCGGGCCTGGTGTGCGGAGCGTCGTCCGGGTGCCGCATGGTCCACTACCTCCTCGGCGCGAATCCCCCCGTACCCGGGTGCCCCCGACCGCGGCCGGTACACCGGCGTGCCGAGGGGACTCCCGTACCGGCAGTGTCGTCGCCCCCGGGGGCTTTCGCGAGGCGTGCGGCCCGGCCGCCGCCCACGGGGGCCCGGCGAGGTGGTGATCGGGTGACCGGATCGTACGATGACTATCCCGACGTCCCTTTCTTTCCCTCCCAGAACTCGGAACGATCACCCATGCCGCTGCCCAAGGCCGAACTCCACCTGCACATCGAAGGCACCCTGGAGCCGGAACTCGCCTTCGCGCTCGCCGCGCGCAACGGCGTCACGCTCCCGTACGCCGACACCGAGGAGCTCCGCCGGGCCTACTCCTTCAGCGACCTGCAGTCCTTCCTGGACCTCTACTACGCGCTGATGACGGTGCTGCGCACCGAGGCGGACTTCGCCGACCTCGCCGACGCGTACCTGGCCCGGGCCGCCGGGCAGGGGGTGCGGCACGCCGAGATCTTCTTCGACCCGCAGGCGCACACCGCCCGCGGGGTGCCGCTGGACGTGGTGGTGGAGGGCCTCGGGCGGGCCCTGGACCGCAGCGAGGAGCGGTACGGCGTCAGCACCCGGCTGATCATGTGCTTCCTGCGGGACGAGTCCGCCGAGTCCGCGCTGGAGACCTTCGAGGCCGCCCGGCCGCACTTCGGCCGGATCACCGGGATCGGACTCGACTCGGCGGAGGTCGGGAACCCGCCGGCCAAGTTCCGCGAGGTCTACCGGCGCGCCGCCGAGGCCGGGCTGCACCGGGTCGCCCACGCGGGGGAGGAGGGCCCGGCCTCGTACGTCACCGAGGCCCTGGACATCCTCGGGGTCGAGCGGATCGACCACGGTCTGCGCTGCCTGGAGGACCCGGCGCTGGTCGACCGCCTGGTCCGCGAGCAGATCCCGCTCACCCTCTGCCCGCTCTCCAACGTGCGCCTGCGCTGCGTCGACACGCTGGCCGACCACCCGCTGCCCGCCATGCTCGCGGCCGGCCTGCTGGTGACCGTCAACTCCGACGACCCGGCGTACTTCGGCGGCTACGTCGACGACAACTTCCGTGCGGTGGCCGGGGCCCTCGCGCTCGCGCCCGAGACGCTGCGCCTGCTCGCCGCCAACTCCTTCCGCGCCTCGTTCCTGGACGAGGACCGCCGGGCGGCGCTGCTGGCCGAGGTGGCGGCCTACGCGTTCGAGCCGGCCGGCGTCTGAGCCCCGACCCCGGGGGCATCGAATCCGGAGGCACCGGCTCCGGGCCGCGACGGGCCCGGAGCCGGTGGAAGGCTCAGACCAGCGTGCGCCAGTAGTACCAGAACCGGTCGAGGATCAGCAGCACGATCACCGCGTACCAGAGCGCCGGCACCGCCCAGTGGTAGCGGGCGGCCTCCCGCACCACCGGGCGCAGGGCGCGCGGGGTCGGGATCACGCCGGTGCGCAGATTGTGCAGGGTGGTGTACCAGAACAGCGGGATCATGGTGGCCCAGACCACCATGCAGTACGGGCAGAGCGCGCCGATCCGGTACAGCGCCTGGTACATCAGCCAGGTCACGAAACCGATCCCGAACACCGTCCCGGCCTGGAGGCCGAGCCAGAACCAGCGCCGGTACGTCGCCCCGGCCAGCAGGCCGGCGCCGATCGCGATCACCACGGCGAAGCCGACCAGGCCCAGCAGCGAGTTGGGGAAGCCGAAGGCCTCGGCCTGGTCGCTGCGCATGATCGAGCCGCAGCTGATGATCGGGTTGATGTTGCAGTTGGGGACGTACGACGGGTCCTCCAGCAGCCGGATCTTGTCCAGTGTGAGGACGGCCGAGGCGAAGATCCCGATCGCGCCGCCGATCACCAGCAGGAGCGCGAACGGCCGGCTCGCGCCGTGGCCGCGCACGGGTGCGGCGACCGTACCGGCGGCCGTCACCCGGTCACCTGCTTGACCATCGCGGTGAAGCGCTCGGGAGTGACGGGCGCGCCGTTCGTGAAGACGTCGAGCTTGGTACCGTCCAGCTTCACCGTGGGGGTGCCGGTGACCCCGCTCTTGTCGAAGGCCTTGTTCACCTGGTTGGCCCACGGGGCGTAGGTGCCGTCCTGGACGGCCTTCACGAAGGCGTCCGTCTTCAGCCCCGGGACCTGTTCGGCGAGCTCCAGCAGCCGGTTCGCGTCGGCGAAGCCGTCGTTGCGCTCGTCGGGCTGGTTGGCGTACAGCACGTCGTGGAACTGCTTGAACTTGTCGACGCCCTCGTTGAGGGCCGCCCCGGCGGCGGCCAGCGCGGTGCGAGAGCCCTTGCCGCCCAGGCCCTGGTCCAGGAACGTCGCCAGGTGGTACTCGATCTTGTAGGTGCCGTCGTCGGCGAGCTGCTGGACGGTCTTGCCGTTGGTGGTCTCCAGCTGCTCGCAGTACGGGCAGCGGAAGTCCTCGTAGATCTCCAGGGTGTGCGGGGCGTCGGCCCTGCCGTAGGTGATCACGGTGCCGTCGGCGCCGCCCGCGTTGGCGGGGACGACCAGCGGCCCGGCCGCGGCGGTGTCGGCCGGGCCGGAGGAGCCGCCGACGGCGAAGGCCACACCGGCAGCCAGCGCCAGCACGGCGGCGGAGGCGGCGCCGACGATCGTGCGGCGGCGGATCCTCGCCGACCGCTCGGTGCGCTCGCGCTCCTCGCGCATCCGCTCGGTGGCGGCGCGCCGGGCCTCGCTCCTGGCGGCCCGGGTGTTCGTCGTCCTGGCGTTGATCGGCTGGGGCTTCTTGCTCATGGCGGGTGTCGTCCTGTGCTCTCGGTCGGTGACGGGCGGGCGCGCACGGGCGCGCGGCGAGAACGACCGGCCGGGAAACGCTCGGGAGAGTGCTCTCAGCAGGCCGGGACGGGCACCGGAGGCCCACGCCGGACGGCGGGGCTGAGCAGGACGTCCTCGACGGGGACGCGCACGCGGCTGGCGCGCGGGAACGGCATCCGCACCAGCGGCCGGGCCGGGACGGGCGCCGCGAGCAGCAGCAGCCAGTGGCCGGCGGCGGCCGGGAAGCGCCGGGCGAAGTCGCCCAGCACCCGGGCGGAGGCGGCGAACGCGCTCAGCGCGGCGTCCGCGCGGCGCAGCCAGAAGGCGGCGGCCAGGGCGATCGCGCCGTGCAGTGCCAGCAGCACCAGCAGGCCGGCGGACCGGGAGACACCGTGGCCCAGCAGGATCCCGCCGAGCGAGCCGCCGCCGCACAGCAGCGGCTCGAAGCCGCGCGCGGAGCCGGGCGGGAGCGAGGGACAGGTGCTCTGGGCGAAGTCGAACAGCGCGCTCAGGCCCAGCTCCAGCGGCAGGAAGACCGCCGCGATCGCCGGGAAGCCGTGCTCGGATCCGGCCAGGGCGAACGCCACCGCGAAGACGGCGCCGCCGGCCACGGCCAGCGTGCCGAGCGGCAGCGGGCGTCCGGTGACCAGCACCTGGCCGAGCCCGGCGAGCAGCACGACCAGCGCGGCGAAGATCGCCGCGCGAAGCGTCCTGGTGGCCGGGCCGGTACTCATGGCATCCGAGTCTGCCACAGGTTGAACGGTGGACGACCTGGCCGACGGACTCCTGTGAAGATCCTCACCACCGGCTCTGAGCTGGGCTTATTCGATCCTTATCGAGGGCTCTCGGCAGCCGGCCCGGGGCGGGCGGCGGCCGTCCGGGCCTCGACGATCTCCCGGAACAGCTCGAGGTCGGCACGGACCACCCGCTCGATCGCACCGGCCTGGGCGAAGCCGCGCGGCCCGCCGAACACCTGCTGCACCGCCTCCGGGTCGTACTCGACGCGGATCTGCAGCCGGGTGTGGCTCCGGTCGAGCGGGAGCAGCGCGAACGCGCCGTGCAGCCGCGGGCCGTTCAGCGTCCGCCAGGCCATCACCCGGCCCCGGCCCCGGTCGGTGATCTCGGTCTCGACGTCGCGCTCGGTCCCGCCGATCTCCACCCCGAGGTGCGCGAGGCTGGTGCCGTGCGGGTAGGCGCTGCGCACCCCGCCCACGAACCGCGGGTAGTCGTGGACCCGGTGCAGCTGCTCCCAGGCCGCCAGCACCGGGGCATCGATGTCGATCTGCTCTTCGAGCGTGCTCATGAGGGGGCCGGACCTTCCCGGGCTCGGGCGCTGCGGTGGTGCGGGGCACCTCCAGCCTGCGCCCACCGGCCGCCGCGGGGCAACGAGAGCGGCGGTAACCGGACGACCGGGACGGCCGGGACGACCGGGACGGCCGGGAGGACCGGACGACCGGGAGGCGACCGGCGGGCGGGGGCCGGAGGTCTGCGCGACACTGGGCGCATGCCGGAGCTGCCCGAGGTCGAGGCCCTCAGCGCCTTCCTGTCCGAGCGGTTGACCGGGCGGGTGATCGCCCGGGTGCAGCCGGTGGCCATCAGCGCCCTGAAGACCTACGACCCGCCGGTGACGGCGCTGGAGGGGCGGACGGTCGGCCCCGTCACCCGGCACGGGAAGTTCCTCGACATCGAGGCCGGCGGCCTGCACCTGGTCGTCCACCTGGCCCGGGCCGGCTGGCTCCGGTGGAAGGACAGCCTGCCGGCCGAGCCCCCGCGCCCGGGCGGGAAGAACCCGCTCGCCCTGCGGGTGCGGCTGGAGGGGCCCGACGGGGACGGCTTCGACCTCACCGAGGCGGGCACCAAGAAGGGGCTCGCGGTGTACGTGGTGACGGACCCGGCCGCCGTCCCCGGTGTCGCCCGGCTCGGCCCGGACCCGCTGGACCCGGGCTTCACCCTGGCGGACTTCACCGCCCTGCTGAGCGGCGAGCGCCGCCGGCTGAAGGGCGTGCTGCGGGACCAGGGCGTGCTGGCCGGGGTCGGCAACGCCTACTCGGACGAGGTGCTGCACGCGGCCCGGATGTCGCCGTACAAGCTGGCGTCGAGCCTGACGGAGGACGAGAGGGCCCGGCTGTTCGAGGCGCTCGGCGCCACCCTGCGCGACGCGGTGGAGCGCTCCCGCGGGCTGGCAGCGGGGGACCTCAAGGCGGAGAAGAAGCTCGGCCTGCGGGTGCACGGCCGGACCGGGCAGCCGTGCCCGGTCTGCGGGGACACCGTGCGCGAGGTGTCGTTCGCCGATTCCTCGCTGCAGTACTGCCCCACCTGCCAGACCGGCGGCAAACCGCTCGCGGACCGGCGGCTGTCGAGGCTGCTGAAATAGCGGGGCCCCCGGGGCCGGCCCGCCCCGGGGGGTGCCGACGGGCGCGCCTACGGCTTCCGGGCGACGCCGCCCCAGTAGTAGGCGGCGGTCGGGTCGGCCGGCGGCTCGCCGTCCGGGCGCCAGCCCATCACCGGGGCGACCCCGGGCTCGATCAGCTCCCAGCCGTCGAAGAACGCGGCGACCTCGTCACGGGTGCGCGGGACGAGGGTCATCCCGCCGGCCCGGGCCGCCTCCGCGACCTTGGCGACGCTCGCCGGGTCGAAGTCCTGGGTGGGGTGGGTGAGCGCCAGACAGCTCCCGCTGGGCAGCGCGTCGCGCAGCGCGGCGACCTTGGCCCACGGGTCGTCCTCGTCGGCGACCAGCATCAGGACGGCGATCATCAGCAGGCCGACCGGCCGGTCGAGGTCCAGCGTGGAGGTGAGCGCCGGGTCGCCGAGCAGTTCGGCGGGCTTGCCCAGGTCGGCGTGGATGTAGGTGGTGCGGCTGGCGGGCGTGGAGACCATCAGTGCCCGGGCGTGGGCGAGCACGATCGGGTCGTTGTCGACGTAGACCACCCGGGTGCCGGGGCTGACCGCCTCGGCGATCTCGTGGGTGTTGGGCGAGGTGGGGATGCCGGTGCCGAGGTCGAGGAACTGCCGGATGCCCTGCTCCCGGGCCAGGTAGCGGACGGCGCGGCCCTGGAACGCCCGGTTCTCCTTGGCCATCGCCTTCACGCTGGGGACGGCCTGCTCGATGGCCTGTCCCATGGCGCGGTCCGGCGGAAAGTTGGTCTTCCCGCCCAGCCAGTAGTCGTACACGCGTGCGGAGTGCGGAGCGCTGGTGTCGACGCCGAAGCGCTGCCACTCGCTCAGCTCGACGGCGTCGTCCTGGGCCTGGTCGGAGAAGTCCTGACTTGTCGTCATGGCCACGTCCTCTGAAGACAGATCATCACACTGGGGAGGTCAGCGTAGCGGTCCGGTCGGGGCGGTGGTCGCCCGGTCCGCCGGGGTGCGGTGGGGCTGGGCCGTCGGAGTGATGCTGGGGGCCGTCGGAGTTGCCGGTGGGAGGCGTGACGGTTCGCGGGGGAAGCATCGATCATGCTGTCTGATCGTCAGATTACTTCGCGTAGATTGCTACTGGTCGCGGCCGGGATGTCGCTGCTCGGGGTCGCCGGTTGCCGGGGGTCGGAGGGGGTGGACGGCGCGGCCGCCGCCGCGCCGGGTGCCGAGGCCGCCGGTGCGGCCTCGGACGGGCCCGCCGCCGTGCCCGCCGCCGCCGCGACGGCTTCGGCCGCCTCGGCCCCGCCCTCCGCCGCTCCCTCGCCCGCCCCCTCCGCCTCTGCCTCCGCGGCCGGCCCCGCCTCGGCGCCCGCCGCCCCCGCCTCCTCCGCACCCGCCGCCTCGGTCGCGCCGGTCGCCGCGCCCCGGGTGCTGACGGCCGCCGAGAGCAAGCCGGTGTACGAACTCGACGCCGAACGCCGGGTGGTGGCCCTCACCATCGACGACGGCCCGGACCCGCGCCACACCCCGACCGTGCTGGCCCTGCTGGAGCAGTACCGGATCAGGGCCACCTTCTTCCTGATCGGCGAGAACGCCGTCGAGCACCCCGGGCTGGTCCGGGAGATCGCGGCGCGCGGCCACCACATCGCCAACCACACCTGGACCCACCCGGATCTGCGGAGCCTCTCGGAGGGCAAGGTGCGCGACGAACTGGAGCGCACCTCCGACCTGCTGAACCGGACCACCGGGAAGCCGCCGACCTGGTTCCGCGCGCCCGGCGGGGACTGGTCCACGGCCGCGCTCAAGGTCAGCGCCTCGCTCGGGATGCGGTCGATGGGGTGGTCGGTGGATCCGCGCGACTGGGCCAGGCCGGGCACCTCGGTGATCACCGAGCGGATCCTGAAGGACGTCCGGCCGGGCGCGATCGTGCTCAACCACGACGGCGGCGGCGACCGTTCGCAGACGGTGGCCGCGCTGAAGGCGTACCTGCCGGTGCTGATTGACTCCGGGTACTACTTCACCGCACCGCCGGGGTGAGGACGCATGTGCGGGGGAGTGGTGCCAGGTAGCGGCATTTCCGTCTAAACCACTCGAAAGAGTGGATTGGAAGAACCGTTTCTGCTCTTTTTGGGCTTCTAGGGTGTTCTCGCATCAGTTACCCCGGTACCCGTGGGTACCGCCCTGAAAGGCCCCTCCCCCATGCGTCTCCGTAACGCCACGCTCGCCGCCGCCAGCGCCATCGCCCTCGTCCTCGCGGTACCCGCCTCCGCCGGTGCGGCCACCGGTGACTTCCTCTACAAGGTCGGCCGCGGGGCGGAGACCGGTCTGGCCGACCCGGTGAGCGGCGAGTGCGTCGACCTCCCGGGTGCCACCACCGGCGTTCCGGCCTTCGCGCCCGAGAACCACACCCGCTCGACGGCCACGGCCTACCTCGACTTCGACTGCGCGGGCGACGTCTTCTTCGTGATGCTCCCGGGCAAGAAGTACGGCAACCGGCTCCACCTGCGGTCCGTCGTCTTCTCCTGAGCCGGCCGACCCCGGTGGGCGCGGGGCGGCCCGGTCGTCATCGCCCGGCCGCCCCGCGCCGGTCCGTGCGGCCGCCGCCGACCCACGCCGGTCCGTGCGGCCGCCGCCGACCCGCGCCGATCCGTGCGGCCGCCGCCGACCGGCCCCGGCCGGGCGGGCGGCGTAGCGTGGCCGGGGGAGGGGTTCGCGTCGGCTCCGACGGCGGAGGAGGAATGATGTCCGCTTCGGCACTCGATCCGGTCCGGCAAGAGGAGTTCGCGGGGCGCACCCTGCACCTGCTGAACGACGCCTGCCTGGGATTCATGGCCAGCATCGGCCATCAGACCGGGCTCTTCGACACCATGGCCGGGCTCGCCCCCTCGACCAGTGAGGAGATCGCCCGCGCCGGCGGGCTGAACGAGCGCTACGTCCGGGAGTGGCTGGGCGCCATGGTGGTCGGCGGGATCGTCGACTACGACCCGCAGCGGTCCACCTACGCGCTGCCGCCCGAGCACGCGGCCTCCCTGACCAGGGCGGCCGGCCCGGACAACATGGCCGGGCTGATGCAGTACCTGGCGCTGATGGGCGAGGTCGAGCAGCAGGTGGTGGAGGCCTTCCGGAAGGGCGGCGGGGTGCCCTACTCGGCGTACCCGCGGTTCCAGGCCCTGCAGGGCGAGGAGTCGCGGCGGGTGTACGACGTGGCCCTGGTGGAGGCCATCCTCCCGCTCGTGCCCGGGCTGACCGAGCGGCTGCGGGCCGGGATCGACACCCTCGACATCGGCACCGGGCAGGGGCACGCCGTCAACCTGATCGCCCGGGCCTTCCCCGAGAGCCGCTGCACCGGGGTCGACATCTCGGAGGCCGGCATCGAAGCGGCGCGGGCCGAGGCCGCCGAGCTGGGCCTGGCCAACGCCCGCTTCGAGGTCGCCGACTCCGCCGCGCTCTCCGGCTCCTACGACCTGGTCACCGCCTTCGACGTGATCCACGACCTGGCCCGCCCGGCCCGGACGCTGGCCGCCGTCGCCGGTGCGCTGCGGCCGGACGGCGTCTTCCTGATGGGCGACATCGCCGCCAGCAGCCGGCTGGAGGAGAACATCGACCACCCGCTCGCCCCGGCGCTGTACGCGCTGTCGACCTTCTACTGCATGACGGTCTCGCTCGGTGAGGGCGGTGCGGGGCTGGGCACGGTCTGGGGCGAGCAGACGGCCCGCCGGATGCTCGCCGAGGCCGGGTTCGGCGCGGTGGAGACGAAGCGGGTCGAGGGCGACGTGCTCAACCTGTACTACGTGGTGCGGCCGGCCGGGGCCGAGGGGTAGCGGACACGGCGGGCGGGGGTGGCCGGGCTCTGCGGTCGGACGTAGGTTCGAAGAGTCCGAGTGAAGGAGGGCAGCGATGACCGGCAACGGCTACGCACACCCCGAGGCGCTGGTCCCCACCGAGTGGCTCGCCCGGCACCTCGACGACGGCACCGTCCGCATCGTCGAGGTGGACGAGGACACCGCGGCGTACGGGCAGGGGCACATCCCCGGAGCGGTGGGCTGGAACTGGACCACCGACCTGCACAGCCGGGTGGGCCGCGACTACGCCGACCGCGAGGGCGTGCAGCAGCTGCTGCGCGCGGCCGACGTGGAGGACGACACCACCGTGGTGCTGTACGGCGGCAACGACAACTGGTTCGCCGCCTACGCCTACTGGCTGCTGCGGCTGCGCGGCTTCGGACCGGTGCGGCTGCTCGACGGCGGACGCAAGAAGTGGGAGCTGGAGGAGCGGGAGCTCAGCCAGGAGGTGATGGACTACCAGCACAGCGCCCTCCGGCTGAGCGGGCCCGAACACCCCGAGGTGCGGGCGCTGCGCGACGAGGTGCTGGCCACGGCCGAGGTGTTCGCCAAGCCCGGCACCGACGCCGTCCTGGTCGACGTCCGCTCGCCGGCCGAGTACCGGGGCGAGGCACTGGCCCCGCCGCACCTGCCGCGGGAGCAGGCTCAGGTGCCCGGACACATCCCCGGCGCGGTGAACATCCCCTGGTCGCAGGCGGCCAACGACGACGGCACCTTCCGGTCCGCCGAGGAGCTGCGCGCGCTGTACGGCGGGCAGGGGGTCTCCCGGGACCGCGAGGTGATCGCGTACTGCCGGATCGGGGAGCGCTCGGCGCACACCTGGTTCGCGCTCACCGAGCTGCTCGGGTACCCGGACGTCAAGAACTACGACGGCTCGTGGACGGAGTACGGCTCGCTGGTGCGGGCGCCGGTGGCGCTGGGGGCGTGAGGCCGGGTCGGTCCGGGTCGCGAGCGGTCGGGGGTGACGGGCGCGCGGCGGCGCCATGTCGGCTCATTTCTTCTCATGAACATTTCATCCCGGAGGAGTGGGCCGGGGCCCGCCGGGACAGGGATCGATCCGACCCACTGTCCCAGTGACCCCGGAGACCGCCTTGCGCAAGAGAATGCTCGTCCCCGCCGCCGCCGGCGCGCTCGCCCTGCTGCTGACCGTCCCCGCCTCCGCCGCCCAGGGCGGCCCGGGCGCCGCGGGCATCGGCGACACCTACTACCCCAACGCCGGCAACGGCGGGTACAACGTCTCGCACTACGACATCCGACTCAAATACCAGCCCGTGACCGACGAACTGGAAGGCACCACCACCATCCTCGCCACCACGACCCAGGACCTCACCCGGTTCAACCTGGACTTCGTGCTCGGCGTCAAGGAGATCCTGGTCAACGGCCGCCCGGCCGCGTTCGCCGCCACCGGCGAGTCGGAGCTGGAGATCACCCCGGCCCGGCCGCTCGCCAAGGGCAGCCCGGTGACCGTGGTGGTCCGCTACGCGGACAAGCCCGGCGAGGTGAAGCGCGACGGCTTCTCCGCCTGGCTGCGCACCCCCGACGGCGGCGTCGCGGCCAACGAGCCGGAGAGCGCGCCCTGGTGGTTCCCGAGCAACGACCACCCGACCGACAAGGCCACCTTCGACGTCTCCGTCCTGGTGCCCGACGGCACCCAGGCGATCAGCAACGGCCTGCTGACCGGCCAGAGCTCCAAGGCCGGCTGGACGCGCTACAACTGGCGCGAGGCCAAGCCGCAGGCGACCTATCTGGCCACCCTGGCGATCGGCAAGTTCGACATCAGGACCGACACCACGCCCGGGGGGCTGCCGGTCACCACCGCCTACAGCAAGGACCTCGGCGACAATGACGGCGCGGCGCGGGCCAGCGTCGAGCGGACCGGCGAGGTGGTGGACTGGCTGAGCGGCTACTTCGGCGCGTACCCGTTCGACTCGGTCGGCGGCTACGTCCCCAACGTGAGGACCGGCTACGCCCTGGAGACCCAGACCCAGGTGTTCTACAGCCCCGCCCAGTTCTCGCGCGGCGCCAACACCGCCGTCGTCGTGCACGAGCTGGCCCACCAGTGGTACGGCGACAGCGTCTCCGTCCAGCGCTGGAGCGACATCTGGCTCAACGAGGGCTTCGCCCGCTACGCGCAGTGGCTCTGGTCCGAGCACGAGAACGAGGGCACCGCACAGGAGCTCGCCGACTACGTCTACTCCTTCTACCCGACCGGCGACGCCTTCTGGACGGTCAGGCCGGGCGACCCGGGGCCGGACCACCAGTTCGCCGGAGCCGTCTACGACCGGGGCGCGGTGGCCATCCAGGCGCTGCGCAACGCCGTCGGTGACGAGAAGTTCTTCAAGATCCTGAAGGGGTGGCCGACCGAGCGCCGCTACGGCAACGCCACCATCCCGCAGTTCCAGGCCTTCGCCGAGCGGATCTCCGGCAAGCCGCTCGGGGAGCTCTTCAACACCTGGCTGTTCACCGACTCGAAGCCGGCCCTCTCCTCGGCGGGCGTCCCGGCGGCGTCGGCGCCCGGCGCGGCCGGCGCGCCGGCCCTGGCGCCGACGGCCAAGGCGCAGCTGCCGGAGCCGAAGTCGTGGAAGAAGATCCAGGAGACCAACTCGGTCCACGAGCAGGGGCACTGACGCACCGGCCCGGCCGACCGGTGGAGTGGTCGGCCGGGCCCCCGTGCGGGGCGGCGGCGCGGGTGGTCAGGAGGCGGGCACGGCCAGGGCCGGGGCCAGCGCCCGGGCCTCGCTGAGGATCAGGGCCTCGACGCCGTAGAGGAACCGCTCCATCGCGGGGCGGGGGAGCACCGAGCTGTCCGCCGTCATCGCGAGCTGGAGCGCGTCCGGGGTCTGGAGCGCGTCCAGGGCGTAGGAGAGGCCGGGGCGCGGCGGGAACTCGACCGGCCAGGTGAGGGTGGTGCCGGCGTCGGCCGCCCCTGCTCCGGCTCCGGGGCCGGGATCGGACTCGGTGTCGGGCGCGGCGAGCATCGACGGGAGCAGGTCGCGGGTGTCGTTGAAGACGCAGGAGCGGTCGGCGAGCGGACCGTGCTCGGCGGTCAGCCGGGCGATCTCCTCGTCCAGCAGGCGCTTGTTGTAGTAGGCGTGCCGGTAGGTGGCGATCGAGGCGGCATGGGTGCGGCGGACGGCGTCACCGAACTCGCCGTCCGCGTCCGGCAGATGGAACAGGCCGTCGCCGGCCACCGGGCTCACCGCAGAGGCCAGCCCGGGCAGGAACCGGTTGTTGACGATCACCTGGAGCACCGCGTCCGGAGAGCCGGAGAGCCGCGCGGTCATCACCGCCACCGCGGCGAGCAGCACCGAGGAAGTGCTCGCCCGGTGGCCGGCCGCGACCGTGTCGACCGCCCGGAGCAGCGCCGGGGAACTGAGCACGGCGTTCGGGAAGGGCTCCGGCGCGTGGGTCGCGGCGGGCGGGAAGAGCCGCGGCGGCCCCAGCCGTAGCTTGCGCACCACATGGGCGCGGGCGTTCACATCGCGCCGCAGACCGCGCGCGGAGGTCTGGAACTCCGCCTCTTCGAGCGGTTGCTGGGCGCCGCGGAGGGTGCTGATGGCTTCCACCGAGGCACCCTGCGCCAGCTCGCTGAGGTCCAGCACCAGTAGGCCCATGCCCGCGCCGTCCAGGGCCGTGTGGGAGAGGACGAGCGCCATGTGCCGGACCAGCCCGGCCGTCTCGACCAGGCCGACGCGTATCGGCCACTGCGCGGTGCAGTCGAAGGGCAGCGCCGCCAACTCCTCGTGCAGGGCGGCGCCGACCGCGGCGAGGTCGGCCGCGTCGCCGTCGCACCGGCGGGTGTGCACGATCAGCCGGCCGGCCGGGTCGACGATCTGCCGCAGTCGCCCCCGGTCGTCCTCGACGAGCCGGGTGCGCAGCGAGTCGTGCAGCTGGAGCAGGCCCTCCAGGGCGCCCAGCACGACCGCCACCGGCAGGCCCGGGTCCAGCGGGGCGGAGGCCGTGATGTTGTAGCGCGGCGCGTCGGCCGGAGCCAGCCGGCCCACGGCGTCCCAGATGGCCTGCTGGCCCCAGGTGGCCGGTCCCGTGCCGGATCTGCCGGACGAGAAGTCGATCTCCAGTTGCTGACTCGTGGTCACCGTGTGCTCTCCGATGTGCGGTGGTGGAAGCGGCGCGGTGCGGCTGCGTCGCCTCCTCGGCATGGGGCGGTCGGTGCGGTGGGAGCGCGTGTGTTGCCAAGGGAAGAGTGTGGCGCACCGCCATGGTCACGTCGAGCCTCGGATGTCGGCCGGGGGCGCCGCCCGGTGCGGTGCGGTCAGACGCGGGTGGCGGTGACGAGGTGGTAGTCGAGCAGGCCGCTCTGCCAGGCGGCGAGGAAGTTGCGGGCCCAGTGGCCGGGCGGCACGGTGTCCTTCAGGTAGCGGTCCAGACCGGGCCAGACGGCGGTGCCGATCGACTCGGCGGTGACCTCGCTGAAGCCGGCGGCGGTGAGGTCGTCGGTGAAGGCGGCGAGCGGGTGGGCGACGTCCAGGCCCTCGGCGAAGCTGCCGAGCAGGATGCTGAGCCGCTCGGCGACCTCCGGGCCGGAGCTGAAGAAGGTCGTCACGGCCAGCCGGCCGCCGGGGCGCAGCACCCGGGCCGACTCGCGGGCGAAGCCGGTCAGTTCACGGAAGTGCTGGGCCGCCTCCACGGAGTAGAGGCCGTCCAGGGCGGCGTCCGGGAAGGGCAGGTCGTCCGCCGCGCCCAGGCTGTAGGCGAGGCGGTCCGGGAACGTCGCCAGCGCGCGGGCGTTGACCGCGCGGGCGCGCTCGACCTGGTCCGGGTGGATGTCGACGCCCGTCACCGCGGCGAAGCGGAACTCGCAGAGCGCGAGGGCCGCGCCGAGGCCCCGGCCGCAGCCCACCTCGGCCAGCCGCAGCCGCTCGGTGGGGGCCGGGAACGCGCGCAGCACCCGGCGGTACAGCTCCTCCTGGCTGCGGATGCGGTCCTCCGGGGTGGGCGCGTCGGTGTCGATGCCGCTCCAGTCGCCGAAGTTGATGAATCCGCCCGCGAAGCTGGGGGCCTGACTCAGGTCGTCGACGCCGTACGTCCGTCGGACGGTCGCGGGAATGCGGTTCTGGTCCATCGCTGCTCGGCTTCCTCGTGAGGCGGGCGCCCGGACCTCGGGCGCGCCGAGGTACGTACCCAAACCGGTCGGCGTCCGAACGCGGACCGTGACGAATGAGGCTTGGGAGGTACGGCGAGTGACGGCGTGTTGACGGGGCCGGGCCCGCGGTGCGGGGCGGACGGGAATATCGGGTGGACAGCCGGGCCGGGATGGGTCTGGGATGGGAGCGGTGCCCGGCCGGGGTGCCCGCACCCACCCGACCGGGAGACCGAGATGACCGAGACGACCACGACCACCGGGACGACCGACGCACGGGTCGCTCCGCCGCTGACCGGGGGCGAGCGCGAGATGCTGCGCGCGTTCCTGGACTACCACCGGGCGACCCTGGCGATGAAGTGCGAGGGGCTGACCGAGGAGCAGTTGAAGCAGCTGTCGAGCCCGCCGTCCACGCTGAGCCTGCTCGGGCTGGTGCGGCACATGGCCGAGGTGGAGCGGACGTGGTTCCGCCGGGTGATCGGCCGGGAGGACGTCCCGCTCGTCTGGTCCCCGGAGGGCGACTTCCAGGTGGCGTACGACGCGGCCGCCGCCGACCGCGGCGAGGCGTTCGCGGCCTGGACGGCGGAGGTCGAGCACGCCCGGCGGATCGAGCGGGAGGCGGAGTCGCTGGACGTCACGGGCTACATGCCGAAGTGGGGCGCGGACGTGTCGCTGCGGCTGGTGATGCTGCACCTGATCCACGAGTACGCCCGGCACAACGGGCACGCCGACTTCCTGCGCGAGGCGATCGACGGAACGGTCGGCGCGTAGTGGCGCTCCCGCCGGGGCGCGCGGAACGACCCGGGCGGGTGACGGGGTGTGTACGGAGCACTGCCGCCCGGGCCGGGTGGCCGACGGTCGGTCCGCCACGGCGCCGGGGGCGGGCGAGGTGGTCCCGGCGCAGGTCGCGGACGTAGTTGAACGCTGCACGGGGTGGCAGCCGTTCTCGTTCACATGACGGTGATGATGACCGAGCGAGGCGCTGGCATGCTTGCTGGCATGGTGGAGATGGCGGACGAGCCGGAGATCCGGGAGCTGATCGCCTCCTGGTTGGCCGCGGAGCCCCGGGAGGAGGCGCCGACGGGCGAAGCGGGGTGCGGCCACGGACTACCGGCGCCGCCGGCCGGCGGCGCGGAGGTCGCGGCGGCGGCCCGGCGGCTCGCCCTGCGCGGACTGGACGGCTCACGGCTGCTGCCGGTGCCGGACGGGCTGCGCCTGGTCGCCGAGGCGCTGGTGGTCGACGAGCACCCGTCCGCGCCCGGGTGGGCGCCGCTGGAGCGGGCCGAGGTGGTGGAGTGGGTGGCGATGCTGCTGCACCGGTTCGGCGAGGACGGCGTGCAGGAGCTGATCGCCGAGCTGGCCGGGGACGCCGGGCCGTCCTCGACCGGGCCGTCCTAGAGCCGGCCCGGCCGGGCGGCGGCCCGGTGGTGGTCGCCGGACCGGCAGGCCCGCCGGACCGTCACCGTGCTCCGGCGCACCCCGGTCTCCGGGTGGCGCGGGACCTCCCCGCACGGGCTGCCGCGGTCGGGTGGCCGGCTCCGGCAGGCGCCGGACGCGGCCGGTAACGCCCGCCGGGCGGACGGCGCCACGGTGACCGCGCCGGCCAGCGTGGCCAGCCGGCGCTCCAACTGCCGGGCGACGCCGGCGTCCCCGAGCCGCTCGTACAGGCAGTGCGCGGACCGCAGGTGCGAGGCGGCCTCCACCGGACGGTCGGCGTCCAGCAGGAAGTCGGCGTAGTGGCGCTCCGCCACCGCCTCCAGATGGACGGCGCCGGCGGCGCGACAGCGTTCCATGGTCTCCCGCCAGGCCCGCCCGGCCTCGGCCGGGCGGCGGAGCTGCTGGAGCGCGTGCGCCTCGTTGACCATGGCGGACAGGTGGTACGTCGCCTGCGGGTGCTCCGCGAGCAGCGCCCGGGCCTCCCGGGCCCGGCGCAGGGCCTGCCCGGCGTCCCCGGCGAAGCCGTGCAGGGCGGCGGTGTTGCTGAACGCGAAGGGCGCGTGCTCCGCGAGGCCGTGCGCGCCGGCCAGGGCGATCGCCCGCTCGCCCAGCCGGACGGCCTCGGCGTGCTCGCCGCGGGCCGCACTGGCCACCGCCAGCACGGTGAGGGCGTGCACATGGACGTCGCCCCCGGCGTCCGCGGTGCGGGTGACCGCTCGCAGGGCCAGCCGGTGGGCCTCCTCGGCCCGCCCGAGGCCGCTCAGCGCGCGGGCCGTCGAGGCCTCCATCGAGGCGACGGCGGCCGGATCGCAGGTCAGCACGGCCGACTCCAGCCCCGCGCGCAGGCAGGCCAGCCGGTCCGTCCGGCGGCCGGCGCCGTAGTAGAGGCAGTTGGCCAGGTAGGCCAGCCGCCAGGCGCGCCGGTGGTCGCCGAGGTCGGCCGCCAAGGTGACCAGGCCGCGGATGGTGGGTTCCTCGGCGCGGAACCAGTCCAGCGCGGCGCGCACGTCGGGCAGCCGCGGCCGGGCCGGACCGGGCAGCGGCGGCGGACCGAACGGGTCGAGGCCGGGCTGGAGCAGCCCCGCGCCGTGCGCGGCGGCCGCCAGGAAGTGGTCCACCAGTGCCAGGGTGGCGCCGGCGCGCTCCGACGCAGGCCGCTCGTCGAGGAGTTCGGCGCCGTAGAGGCGGATCAGGTCGTGCCGGCGGTAGCGGCCCGGGGTGTCCTCGGTGAGCAGGTGGTGGGCGGCCAGCGAGCCGAGTGCCCGCCGGGCCTCGGCGGTGTCCGTGGCAAGCAGGGCGGCGGCCGCGTGGGCGTCCGTCTCCGGGCCCGGGTGCGCGGCGAGCAGGGCGAGCAGGTGGACGGCGGTGGCCGAGAGCCGGCGGACCGTCAGGCCCAGCGCGCTGCGCACGCTGATCGCGCCCTGGGTGTCCAGGGTCTGCAGGCGGGTGCGCTCGTCGGCGAGTTCGGGCACGAGGTCGGCGATCGCCCAGCCCGGCTGGGCGGCCAGCCGGGCCGCGGCGATCCGCAGCGCGAGCGGCAGGCGGTCGCAGAGCTCGGCGACCTTGGCCGAGGCCTCCGGCTCGGCCCGGACCCGGGCCGGGGTCAGCAGGTGCTCCAGCAGGCCCAGCGCGTCCTCGGCCGGCAGCGCGCCGAGCCGCAGCAGGGCGGCCCCCTCGGTGACCACCACGTCCTCCAGGGAGCTGCGGCTGGTGATCACGGTGGCGCAGTCGGGCCCGGCCGGCAGCAGGTCCGCGAGGTCCTCGGCGTCACCGGCGTTGTCCAGGACGACCAGCAGCCGGCGCCGGCCGGTCAGCGCCCGGTAGAGCGCGGCCCGGGCGTAGCGGTCCTCCGGCAGCTCGCGCTCCTCGACGCCGAGAGCGCGGAGGAACCTGCCCAGCACCTCGACCGGGCCGGTGCGGTGGCCCGGGCCGAAGCCGTTCAGGTCGGCGAAGAGCAGGCCGTCGGGGAAGGCGCCGGCCGCGGCGTGCGCCCACTGGACCACGGTCGCGGTCTTGCCCGCGCCGGCCGGGCCGGTCACGACGGCGAGGCTGCCGCCGCCGTGCGGTCCGGCGCACTCGGCGTCCAGCCAGTGCTGTTCGGCCGCGCGACCGACGAACCGTGCTGCCGCGCGGGGGAGCTGGTTCACGGTCGGGCGGGGGGCCGGCGGGTCGACCGGGTCGACCGGTACGGGCGGCGAGGTGGGGGCAGCGGGTGCGGCAGGGGTCGGCTCCGGGTCGGCGGTGAGCATGTCGTCCACGGCCGACTGCAGGGCGCGGCCCGGCGCGAGGCCCAGCTCCTCGGCGAGCCGGCGCCGGGTGCGGTGGTAGGCGGTGAGCGCGTCGGCGAAGCGGCCCGCCTGGTGGAGGCAGCGGACCAGCAGGGCGGCCAGCGGCTCGTGGAGGCCGTCGGCCTCGGCGGCGCGGTCGAGGTCGGTGACGGCGTCGGCACCCCGGCCGAGCCGCAGCAGGCGCTCGGCCCAGCACTCCAGCGCACGGGTGCGGCGCCGGTCGAGCCGGTCGGCGACGGCGTGCCGCAGACCGGTCTCGGGCAGGTTGGCCAGGGCCGTGCCGCCGTGCCAGAGGTCCAGGGCCTCGCGCAGCAGCTTGACGGCGGCCTCGTCGCCCCCGGGGGCGCACTCCCCGGCGGCCAGCGCGGTGAGCCGCTCGAAGAGCAGCGCGTCCACCAGCTCGGCCGGGCCGTCGAGGCGGTAGCCGGGTGCGCGGGTCAGCAGGGTGAAGGGGGAGTCGGCGATCTGCTTGCGCAGCGCGGCGATGTGCCCCTGTACGGCGGCCCGGGCCCGGGCGGGCGGGGCCTCGCCCCAGAGCAGCTCGAAGAGCCGCTCGACCGGGACGGTGCGGCCGAGTTCGAGCGCCAGCAGGGCCAGGACGGCGCACCGCTTGGGGCCGGCCGGTTCGACGGCGCGACCGTCGGCGGCCCGCAGTTCCACCGGCCCCAGCAGTCGAATGAACACGGATCCCCCCAGGTAGAAGCGGATCGTCTCAGCTTTCCGTCCACATCTCGGCCGCAGTCTAGCCACGCCCGACGAGCGGTCCGGGCCGCCCGGCGGACGGCGGTACGTCGGCGAAGCATCCCGGCTCCGGCCGCCACCGGCGGCGCGAACGGCGCTCCGGCGCCCGGCGTACGACCGCCGTTCGTGAGGAGTTCACCGACGGGCGATCAGGTGGTTGCGGGCGCCGGCGGCCTCCGGGGAGGCCGGGTGGACAGGTTTACCTGACGCGCTCGTGCCATGTCCACGGCCGGTGGGGCGGGCCGTCGGGCGTCGGCGGGGTCCGCAGGCTCCGGGCGTCGCGGCTGGTCGGGGCCGGGTACGGCGGCCCGAGCGGGCGGTCAGGCCGCTGGTGGCGGGGTACCGCCCGGGCCGGCCGCCGGTCGGCAGGCGTCCGGCAGGGGCGTGGCCGGGCATACCAGGTATGCACGTCGGGGCACGGTCTTCTGCCCGATCGGGCGGGCCTTTCGGGCAGCTCCGGCGGGGGAGCGGGCGTTCGGGGGCAGGTGGGAGGGGCAGCCGGGGGCAGGTGGGGGGAGCGGGCGTTCGGGGGCAGGTGGGAGCGGCGGCCGGGGGCAGGTGGGGGGAGCGGGCGTTCGGGGGCAGGTGGGAGCGGCGGCCGGGGGCAGGTGGGGGGAGCGGGCGTTCGGGGGCAGGCGGGGGTGGCGGCCGCTGTCGGGTCGGCCGGTGAGCGACCGGAGGCGGCGTGGTGTGTCGGTCGGCGGGCCGGGGCGGCGAGGTGTGGATCGGCCGCCGGTGGGCTCACCAGCCCGTGGGTCGGCCCGCCCGCCACAGCTCGTCGCCGATCAGCGCGGCCAGCTCGCGGACCGCCCGGCGGGTACGGTGGCCGAGCCGACCCGGCTCGGACTCCGCGGCAGCGGCGAGGTGCTCGTCGAACGGCACCTCCACCACGCCCCGGCAGCGGGTGCCGAAGTACGCCCGCAGATCCGCCGGGTGGACCGGACGCCCGGCGCCGGGGACCGCCGAGATCGCGGTGACGGAGCGTTCGGCCAGCTCCCCGTACCCGTGGGCGTGCAGCAGGTCGAGGGTCGCGGTGGCACGGCCCGCGCCGTCCACGCTCGGCGTGGTGACGAGGACCAGCTGGTCGGCCAGGTCGAGCACGCCGCGCATCGGGCCGTCGAGCAGCCCCGCGCCCGCGTCGGTCAGCGTGAGCGGATACCGCTCGGCGAGCGCCGCCAGGACGGCGCGGTAGTCGCCCTCGTCGAGCGGTCGGCCCACCGCGGGGTACACCGGGCCGGCCAGGACGGCCAGCCCGCTCGGGGTCGGGGAGAGGTACGGCCGTGGGTCGACGGCCGCCGGGCCGCCGCCGCGCAGCGCCGCCGCGAGCTCGGTGATGCCCACCCGGGCCGGCGGACCGGCCGGCCGGACCGGCGAGTTCGGGTACGGCGCCCCCGCGTCGACCGCGGCCACCGGCTCGCCGCGTTCGGTGGCGAGCATCGCTCCCAGGGCGCGCACCAGCGAGGTCTTGCCGACGTTGCCGGTGGCGCTGATCACGGCGATCCGGCAACTGCCGTGCAGCGGCGAGCGGATGAGCCGCAGCTGCTCGCGGCCACGGCGCTCCCCGGTGCGCAGCACGGCCAGCACGCTGCGGCGCTGCTCCGGAAGGGGGCGCGGGGCGGGCGGGGGCAGGCTGGGCTGCGGGGGAGCGAACCGCGGCACGGGCGGGGGCACCGTGGGTCGCGGGGGAGCGAACCGCGCTGCGGGCGGCGGGAGCGTGGGCCGCGGCGCGGGGTGTGCGACGGGCAGCGGGGCCGGCGACGCGGTGGCGGGGCAGGGGGCGGGGGCGAGCCGCGGCAGCAGGACGGTGCCGAAGGCGTCGAGCGCCGCCGCCGGTGCGGGGCGGTACGCGGTGTCGGGGCCGGCGGTCATTGTTCTCCTCCTGGCGCGGGCTGCGGTCACACGGTCCACTCCGCTCTACGGATCGCCGACGCGCCGCAGTTCAGCGGCCTGTCCGGGCTTCCCGGCGGCTCCCGGATCCACCTCAGGGCGGTGAACCGGAGCCCGCCGTGCCGCCGTAGACGACAGGGGGGCCGTGCGGCCGCCGGCCCAGGGCGACAGGTCCTGCGGGACCCGAAGGAGAGCAGTGATGAAGCACGTTCGAGCGGCCCTGGTGACCGGAAGCGCCGTCGCGGCCCTCGCCGCCGCGGGTTCGGGGACGGCGATGGCCTGGCAGCCGGCCGACGCCTCGCTGAGCGTCGGTTGCCGCACCGACGCGGCCCACGTCGAGCTGGTCCTGGGCAACAACTACCGTGCCGCCGGCGAGTACACGCTGACCCGGGTCGGCAGCGACGAGAAGTACCACGGCACGGTGGCCGCCCACGGGTCGGTGAAGGTCACCGTCGGCTACACCGGTCAGGGGGAAACCTGGCGCTACCGCCTGGCCGACACCCAGGTGGAGAAGCGGATCGCGGACGTGCCGCTCTGCGTCACGCCGACGCCGACCACCACGCCCACGCCCACGCCGACGGCCACGCCCACCACCCCCGCGCCGACCACCCCGGCTCCCAGTACGACCCCGAGCCGCACGGCCACGCCCACGCCGACGGGCTCGGTGACGCCGACCCCGAGCCGGACGCCCAGCGGGTCGGCGAGCCCGACGCCCAGCGGGACGCCGAGCCGGCCGGTCACGCCGCCGCCCAGTACCAAGCCGTCCGACCGTCCGACGCCCACGGCGTCCCAGTCGTCCTCGCCCGCCGCCTCCCCGAGCCCCTCGGCCTCGCCGTCCGTCACGGCGGTGCCCGTCGGTACGGACCTCGCGCACACCGGTGGCGGTGGCGGTTCGGCGCTGATCGCGGGCGTCGGCGGCGGCGCCCTGCTGCTCGGCGGCGGCGTCCTGGTCGCGGCCCGGCTCCAGCACCGCCGGCGCACCGCCTGAGGGCCGGTCGGCCGCGGCGGCCCTGAACCCCCGGGCGTCGCGGTCGCGCCCCGGTGAAGCCGCGGACGCCCGGCGCTGTCCGGTGGGCCCCGGGCGTCGTCCGGTGGACGTGCGGGGGCCCGGCCTCGTGCGGTGAACCACCGGCGTCCGGCGAGCCGTCGAGCGAGGTGCGGGGTCGGCCGGTCCCGCACCCACCGACCTGGGGAGGACACCCGTGCTGCGGATGGACGGAGCATGGCGGATCACGGTGATCGGCAAGGACGCCGCCTTCGACCAGCGGGCGGTGGTGCGCACCCCGTACGGCGCGGTGGTGCTGCCGGGCCGGGTGGGGGCGTCGCTGGAGGTCCCGGCGCAGGAGTGGGAGCTGCACCTGGAGCACTACGCCCCCGGCCTCGGGTGGCGGCCCAACGTCCGGGTGCTGCCCGGGCCGTTGCAGGCGTCGGACGGCGGCCGGCGGTCCCGGGTGGTGCGGAGCAAGGACGTGGACTGGGTCGACGGCGACCCGACCGAGCGCAACTTCACGCTGCGGCTGGTCTGCCTGGACGCGGCGGCGCCGCAGGAGGAGCCGGCTTCGGCGCCGATCCCGGCGGCGACCCCGGTGGTCCGCACCTCCGCGGACCCCTATCCGGGCACGCCCACGCTCGCGGGGACCGACCGGGTGGGGTACCGGACCGCGAGTGAGGACGGGCGCGGCAGCGGGCAGGGCAGCGAGCGGGGTGGCGGGCACGGGGTCGAGCAGGGCCGTGGGCACGGCGCCGGGCACGGCGCCGGGCAGGAGGGCGTCGGCACGGCGTCGGCCGGGTGGGGGCGAGGTCCGGCGGCTCCTTCCGGGCGGGTCGCGGCTCAGGCGGCTGCCGGCGGGGAGCCCGCCGTGGCGTACGACCCGTGGCAGTCGCTCCCGCCCGTGCCGGAAGGCTGGGAGCGCGTCCCGGTTCCGCTGTCCGAGCTCGGTCCCGGGGAGGTCCCCGCGATCCGCCGGAAGAGCGGTCAGGGGCAGGTGCTGGGACAGGCGGCGACCCGGGCCGTGCCGGCCCGTTGGCGGGCGGACGAGAAGGCGTCGGTCGAACCGGTCGCCCTCCAGGAGGTGTTGGCGGGGCGCGAGCCCGTCAGCGGGGCGACCGGTCCGCAGAAGGCGATGCGCAACCTGAGGCCGGGGCAGCCTGCCGAGCGGGCGGTTCCGGTGGAGCGGGCGGTGCCGGCTGAGCGCGCGGTGCCTGCCGAGCGGGCGGTTCCGGTGGAGCGGGCGGTGCCGGCGGTGTGGGAGTCGTCGGCGGAGTGGGAGGCGCCCGCGGTGTGGGACGCCGAGGTGGCGGAACCGGTTCGGCCGGGGATGCCCGCCGGGTACGAGGCCGCCCGGGGAGCGGTGTGGCGCGGTGACACGGGCCGGCCGGCGGCCCAGCAGGCCTCCCCGGCGGTGCCGCTCGGGCACGAGGCCGTGCGGGGCGTACCGACCGGGAGCCGGGGCGGGGCGGCCACCACCCCCCGGTGGACGACGCAGGCCGGCCCGGCCGACCACGGCGTGCACGCCGAGCGGGCTGCCGAGGTCTCCGGGCAGGAGGCGGTCGCCGGTGAGGCCGGCACGGGGCGGCCGCGGCCGCCCCGGCCGTGGTGAACTCCGCACGCGGCTGAGTACGACCCGGAGTGACCGTGGACGGTCCCGCCGGTCCGCCGTGGGGGCGGACCGGCGGGACCCGGTGCGGGGGAACCCCGGAGGCCGGTCGGCCGGTCAGATCGGTCGAACAGCAGGCTCGGTGGCGTTCCAATGTGCCTCAGGGTGGTCGAAGGCGCGCTGGTAGTCGGGGCCGGCGATCGGGAGGCCGGCGAGGAACTCCTCCGGCAGGTCGAAGGCGTCAACCAACTGTCGGCCCCGGTCCACCAGTCGGCCGATGACCTGTTCGATCAGGTTGGGGAGCAACCGCACGTGATGATCCGTCAGAAGTCCCTCGCTCAGCAGAGGTCCGCTCTCCGTGCTGACCCGGCGCAGCGCGAAGAGCCGGTACAGGTCGAGCAGCAGGCTGCGGGCCCGCGGCTCGGCGGCCTGCTCGGCGAGGGCCAGCAGGGCGGCGCCGGCGGAGCGTTCGGCGTGGGCGGTGACGGCGGCCAGCGCGGCGGGTGAGGCGGTGTTCCAGCGGCGCAGGCCGTCCCCGGACGGCGCCTGCCGCAGCAGGACGCGGGCCCGGCTCAGGTGCAGGTGCTCCGCCGCGTGCAGCAGGGACTGGAGCACGGCCGGGTCGTCGGGGCCGCCTTCGGGGACGGCCCCGGGCGGCGCGGACTCGGCCAGCAGGAGCTCGGCGCCGGCCTTGGCCCAGAGCGCGAGATTGTCGCCCTCGGCGGTGATGGTGCCCTCGATGTCCATGGCGAGCGGGGAGATCCCGTTGACCGGGAGCAGTCCCTGGGCGCCACAGCGTTCGCGGCACTCGATGATCAGGTTGCGGGCCTGCCAGGTGGTCCAGCCCTTGGTGACGGCGGCCAGCCGCTCGGCAGCGGCGACCTCGCCCGGGTCGGTGTCGTCCCGGCCGGTCCAGCGCTCGACCGCGGACCGGTGCAGGGCGGTCATCGCGTAGGTGGTGGCGGCCGCCTCCAGCAGCGGGCCGTGGTGGCTGCGGTGGGCCCAGACCGGGATGCGGCGGTCCGCGCGGGCCCCGGTCACCTCGCGGTGGTGGGCGTAGCGGACGGCCACGGTCAGCACCGCGCGGGCACAGCCGACCGCCGCCGCGCTCATGCAGAGCTTGCCGGCGGTGACCCGGCCGATGCTGGTGAGGAACCGTTTCCGCCTGCTGCCGAGGGAGCTGGTGAACCCGGCGTCGGGCCCGAGTCGGCCGTGTTCGCCGGTCAGCAGCGCCTCGTGGGGCAGGACGACCTCGTCGAAGGAGGTCAGGCAGTGGTCGACCGGGTTGCCGGGGCGCTGGGGCAGCGGGCGGACGGTGACGCCGGGCAGCGGGCCGACCTCGTCGGTGAGCGGGGTGAGGAAGAGGAAGATCCCGTGGTCCCGGCCGTCGACCAGGAGGCGGGCGGCGACCACGGCGGACTTCGGCCCGCCGGCCGGGCCGGTGTTCGGCATGAACTTCTGCGCGCCCGCGTCGGGCGTGTGCAGGGTGAAGGTGCGGTCGGTGCGGTCGTAGACGGCGGTGGTCCGCAGCGCGGTGGCGTCGTTGCCGTGGCCGAGCTCGGTGCAGAGGAAGGTGCCGATCCGTTCCATCGCGAGGTACGGGTCCAACGGCCGCTTCTCGTGCGGGTCGTGGTCGAGCAGGCTGCCGAGGAAGAGGTTGTAGTGGATGCCGGCGACGACGACCAGCGCGCCGTCCAGCGGGCCCAGCCATTCGTGCAGGGCGGCCAGCGCGCGCGGGTCGGTGGCCAGTGCGGTGGCATCGGTCATCCGGTTGACCTGCCGTAACCGTCGGTAGCTGGCGGCGATCCGGTCCCCGGTGGCGGCGCCGGGGTCGGTCCGCATCCGGGGGTCGGCGAGCAACCGCCGCCACGGGCCGTGGACCCGCTCGTGGTCGGGGCCGTAGAGCAGCCGGGTGAGCTCGGCGGTGGTGGCAGTGGCAGTGGCAGTGGTGGCGGTGGCGGTGGTAACGGTGACGCTGGTGGTAACGGCGACGGCGGTGGAAGCGGCGACGGCGGCCGGTGCAGGGGAGTCCGGTGCCCGGGTGGCGCTTCGGTCGTCCGTGGTGACGGTGCGACTGCCGGGAATGGTTGTCATGCGGTGATGAATGGGCGAACAGGGTCCGGGGAAACGGCTTTGTGATCAGGATCACCGAAAGCGGCGGGCCGCCTCCGCGGGCGGCCCGCCGCTCTTCCGTCGCCCGGTGGGCTACTTGTCGATGTGGAAGGACTCGCCGTAGACCTTCCAGCTCAGCGGGGTGTGCAGGTCGAGGTTCCCGGCCTGGAGGAAGAGGCGCTGGGCGGTGTCGACGCGGGAGGTGTCGGAGTGGGCCGCCTCGGTGCGCATGGCGGCGGCGCGGGCGTCCAGGAACGCGGAGAGGTAGGCCTTCTCGTCGCCGCCCTGCGCCGGGGGCTTGGCCTTCTTGAGAGCCGCCGCGCGGATCCCGCCGAAGCTGTCCGCGCTGTTGCCCGGGCCGTGCATCACGATGGCGTCGTAGTAGGCGAGTTGGCCGAGCGCGTGCAGTCCGTCGGACTTGGCCTGGGTGACGGCCGGGGTGAAGTAGACGCGGTCGCGCTCGTCCTCCTGGGCCTTGCGGAAGACCGGGTCCTGGGCCGCCTTCTTCCAGTCCGAGGCGAAGTCGGGGTCGAGGCCGCTGTGCGAGGCGGAGCCGTCCAGCTTCTCCAGCGCGGGGAGGTACTTGGCCAGGACGTTGTCCGCCTTCAACTCGCGGTAGTGGCGCACCAGTTCGGCCATGTCGCCGGTGCCGGAGCAGAAGCCGACGATGCCCGCGGTGTAGCCGCGGCCGTCCTTGATGTCCTCGATGTAGGCGAACTGCGCCTTCCAGTCGAGGGAGGAGTTCTCGGCGCTGGAGACGAACTGCTGGGCGATGTCCTTGAGATGCGGGTCGGTGAGGTCGCCGGCCCCGGTCGTGGTGGGCTTGCCGGACGGCGAGCCGGAGGCGGAGCCGGATGGCGAACCACTCGGCGTGGTCGGTGACTTGGCTGTGGGCAGGGTGGTGCGGTGGGGGCGGCCGTGGTTCGCCGGGGCGGGGTCGGCGACCGCCGTGGTGGGCGAGCCGCTCGGGGTGGGGCTCGGGGACGCCGCGGCGGCCGGGAGTACGGGGAGGGCGCCGGCCAACAGGAGGGCGGTCAGGGCGAGGGGCAGCGGGGTGGGCCGGATCGGCATGGAGGCTCCGGGGTCGGGCGGCCGGATCGGCCGCGGGAACGGCGGGCGAGCGGGTTCGCTTGGTGAACGGCCGCCGTCCGACGGCGGGTTCACGCACCTTCGGGACCAGGCAGAAGCTCGACGCCTGGGGTGAGGTGGAAGCGCTCGGGGTCCTCGATCCGCCGGCGCTCGGCCGGGCCCAGCCGGTCCCTGCGGTCCAGCCACGACTGGAGGCGGGTCAGGGCGCTGCGGTCCCGTTCGTCCGGGTCGGTGCCGGCGGCTCCGGTGTACTCGCGCAGCAGGACGCGGGCGGGGCGGCGGCCGGACGGTTCGGCGGCGTACCCGGGGTCCTCGGCGTGCTCGTTGTCCTCCGCGTTCTCGGTGTCATCGGAGGGCAGGACGGCCACCACGGTGAAGGACGTGCCCGGGGCGAAGGT
Source organism: Kitasatospora sp. NPDC005748 (assembly GCF_040630735.1). Taxonomy (NCBI): domain Bacteria; kingdom Bacillati; phylum Actinomycetota; class Actinomycetes; order Kitasatosporales; family Streptomycetaceae; genus Kitasatospora; species Kitasatospora sp. NPDC005748. Next base: position 238,454 of record NZ_JBEXYD010000001.1, on the reverse strand, counting down.
CACCCGCAGCTCCTCGGTGCCCGAGCCGAAGGCCGAGGTGCGCCGCCCGGTGGCCGACCAGATGACGAACTCGACCGCCGCGCCGGGGATTTCGACGGCGCTGGCGGTCAGGCCGGTGACCGGGGCGGGCTCCGTCACCACCTGCCCGACCGCGTAGTGGGCGAGCAGAGCCGCCGGATCCGGGCCGGGCGGGGCACAGAGCAGCACGGCGCCGTGGTGGCTCGGGAAGCGGCGCAGCCCGGATCCGAGGCAGCGGAGGAAGGGCGCGAGGATCGGGTCGCGGGAGCGGGCGGCCGCGATCAACTCCGCCCGTTCCGCCGGGATTCCGGTGTCGCCGTGGTGCAGCAGGACGGCGGCGAGATCGGGCTTGATGTCGTCCTTGGAGGTCGACCGCAGCCTCGGCAACCGGGTGGTGACCTGGTCGATCCGGCCGGAGCAGCGGTGGTAGTGCTCGCCGAGCAGCGTCCGGACGGCGTCCCGGTCGTCGGTGCCGCTGACCGCAACGGGGACGGGGAAGTCCTCCGGGCGGAGGTGACGGGCGCGCGGCGGGGCCGATGCCCGTGCCGGGCCGCCGTCCGGTTCCAGTCCGGTGAGCTCGTCGGTGAGCTCTCGGGGGTCTTCGACCGGCTCCGGGTCGAGTGACTCCGGACCGACCGGCTCCAAAGGGCGCCTGTCCGGCGGTTCGTCCGGCTCGCCGTGCGGGTCCGCGGTGGTGGGCTCGCCCTGCGGGTCGACGTCGGCCGCGTTCAGCCGGGCGAAGTCCGTTCGCTCGTACGGGGGTTCGGAGACGGTGTCCACCCGGTGGGCGTACGAGGCGGTGACGGGGTCGGTGGCCGGGGCGGTCAGGGGAGCGCTCTCCGCAGGGTTCCGCTCCTCGGTCGGCGCCGCCGCCGAAGGCCCGCCGGCGGTGGCCCGGGCGGTGCCGAGGGGGTCGGTCCCGCGCGGCGCCGCGGCCACCGGCGGGGGGAGGCCGGGGCCACCACTGGTGGTGGTCGGTACGGCGAACGCCGAGGGCCCGGCCGGCGGACCGGACAGCGCCGCGGCCCGGGGCGGCGCCACGGCGGCCGGGACGGGCTGTGGCGCGGCCTCCGCGGCGGCAGGTACGGGGCGTGGTGAGGCCGCCACGGCGGCCGGCGCGGACTGTGGCGCGGCCTCCACGGCGGCCGGGCGGGCCGCAGGGAGGCCGCCGATCCCGTACGACACCGCCGCCACGCCCGGCACGGAACCGGCGGGCTGCTCCGGTCCGAGCCAGTCCAGGTCGTGCATCCGGGCGATGAACCGGGCGATCCGTTCGGTGGACGGCTCCAGCAGCCCGTGCACCAGCAGCCCGAACCCGTCCGAGCCGGAGGACGGCAGGCGGTCGAGCAGGCTGCCCAGCTCCTCGAAGACGTCGGCCTCGACGGGCCGGTCACGCTCGCCGACGATCAGCAGCGGGCGGGCCGCCTCGGGCCGGCGGAAGCGCGGGGTGAGGACGTGCGGAGGCTCCGGCCGGAGCCAGAGGCCGGCCGGGACGGCCTCCAACGCCCAGTAGGGGAACGCCTCGAAGACACCAGGCCCGTCGGTCCGCCAGGAGGCGCCCCCGTTGCGCCAGGCGGCGGGGGCGGTGCCCTGGCCGGGCGCGGCGGCGAGCCGCAGCAGGTACGGCTCCCAGCGGGCCCGGCCGTGGGCGTCGAGGATGCGCGAGGTGGGGCCGCCCGGGCCGAGCACCGGGAGGCCGATCGCGGCGCTGACGGGGCGGGCCAGCCGGGCCGACAGCGCCCCGGTCAGGGCGGCGAGTTCGTCCGGGGCCGCCCAGGGCGCGCTGACCAGCAGCCGCGAGGTGTCCACCGGCAGGCCGACCACGGCCTCCGCGAAGTCCTCGGGCAGCAGGACGGGCCGTGCCGGGGTGCCGACGACCAGCACCACGGTGCCGGGCGGCGCGGCGGCCAGCCCGAGGCCGGGCATCGGGCCGGGGGGCGGAGCGGACGGGTGGGTGAGCCAGAAACCGGCGGGCAGCCGCAGCACGTGCACGGCCGGGGGGCGGCGGGCGGCGGTGGCGCTCTCGACCGGCAGGTGCCCGGCCGGGCCGGCGGGAACGACCGCGACGGCGGTGGAGGGCGGCTCGACCGGCGCGGTGGCGCCGATCGTCTCCCGGACCCGGCGCGGAGCGCTGCCGGGTGCGCAGTGCCACCAGGAGGCGGCCTCGCCGGCGCCGTCGGGCGCGGTGACCTTGAGGTTGCCGGCCGGGGTGATTTCCACCAGGCCGTCCGGCGCGATCACCGGCAGGCCGGCCCGGTCGGCGACCACCTCGGCCGGGCGGCGGCCGTTGGGGGCGAGCGCGGCGAGGCCGGAGGCGGCCAGTACCAGCGTGGCGGCGCCGCGCGAGCGGGCGATCACGCCGAGGTCGGCCATCCGGTCCCGCAGGACGGCGGCCGAGTCGGGTGCGGCGGCGACCACGACGATGCTGTCGGGCACCGGGCGCAGGGTGGCGACCGCCGCCGACAGTTCGTCGTCCCCGGCGGTGGAGGGGGCGATGACGAAGTGTGGGCCGACGGGGCGCAGCTCGGACCGGAGGGCGAGCGCGGCCCCGGCCGGAGCGGCGGCCACCGCCGGCACTGGGGAGGCGGTTACCGGGCCGCCCGGCCCGGCGGGCAGCGCGGCGGCCCCGCCACGCCGGCGGCCGAACCGGCGGCGGGGCGCGGCCGGGTCACCGGAGGGCAGGCCGAGGCGGGAGAGACTCATCGTCGGGGAATACGGGCGCCGCCCGGCCACCGGTTCAGTGACCGGCCCGGACCGGGCGAGACCGTCGGCCCGTGGGACCTCGTGGGCACTGCCCAGGCGCGACAGGCCGTGGAGGGGGCGCAGCGAAAAGTCCCCGAGCGGCTGGAACGCGGCTGCGCACGCGCCCGGACGGCCGAACCCGCCATCCGGGCGCACCGCGCGATGCCCGGGGGCGAGCCGCTGGAACCGAAGCCGCACGGCGCGGACGGCAGCGTGGTCACGGCCTTGGCGAAGGTCGGGAAGACGACCCTGGTACGGCAGGACGGCACGACCGAGCCCGACCCGGTCGACGGGACGAGCCGGTTCGCCGCCGAGCTCCGACTGCGCGCGTACCTACGCCGCCCACAGGCGGGTAGGTGCCAACGGTGAAGGAGTCGCCGGGAGGCGAGGACGTCGTCACCGGCGGCACCCGGCAGTGGGACCGCCTTCGCCTGGCGGTGCCGCGCGGGAGCACGCCCACCGCACCACCGAGGGGGCAACCGGGGCCTGGTCCGGTCAGGCCCGGACGCGGTGCGGACCTGTCGGACACCATCGCTGACGACAGCCGCACGGCGCTCAACGGCCCGGCCGGGCCGTGCGTTCCACCGACGACCGGTGAACCGCACGGCCCGGCCGGGCCGTAGGTACCGAGTGGAAGCGTCGGTGGCCCTGTCGGCCGGGCGGTTCCGCCGACAGGGACGGCATGCGGAGCCGAGGAGCTGTGGTGGGCACGAGCACGAGTGGAAACGGGGCTCAGAGCGGGGTGGCGAGCATTCAGCTGCCCTCGGTGGCCTGGGAGATGGACGAGGAGGCCGGTGGAGCGGGGGCACCCGACCCGGCAGCCGCGGCCGTACCGCCGGCCGCCGTGCTGCCCGTGGCTCCGCCGCCGGTCGTGCCCGAGTACGGGCAGGTCGCCGCCGTGTCGACCGGCCCGGTCGCGGCCGCGGAGCCCCCGCTGCCGCCGACCCCCGTCGTGCCCGGACCGGTGCTCGCGCCGGTGCCCGACCCTGAGCCGGGGCCGACCGCCCTCGCGCCGGCCGCGCGCCCGGACCGCTTCGGCCGGGCCCGGCTGAAGCGGCCGGTGATGGTCGCCGCCGCCACCGCCGGTGTGGTGCTGATGGGCCTGCCGTTCCTGATCACCGACGGGAGTCGGAGCGGGAGGGACGGGACGGCCGACAACGTCGGCCTGAGCCAGGCGGACCTGCCCCTTCCCGAGGGGCCGGAGTTCGGCGATCCCGCACCGATCGACGCACCCACCGATCCGAACGCCTCCGGCGCCCCGGCCGCGCCCACCGATCCGACCCTCCCCCCGGACCCGGCCGCGGGCGCCCCGACCACGCCCGGGGCGGACGGCGCCCCCGGGGGCGTGCCCGGCACCACTCCGGGCAACGGGGCCGCGCCGAACACCGCGCCGCCCCCCGGCACCAACCTGCTCTCCCGGCCCGCCACCGGGCCCGCCCCCGGTGCCAAGCCGCCGACGACGGGCGGCAGCGGCGGTACCGGTGGCAGCGGCGCCACCGGCAGCACGGGCAGCGGCGGTACCGGTGGTACGGGCGGCAGCACCGGTGGCAGCGGGGGCACCGGCGGGAGCACCGGCGGCACCGGGGGTACCGGTGGGAGCGGCGGTACCGCACCGCAGCCGCCGGTGCCCCAGCAGCCCAAGCCGCAGCCGCCGGTGCCCCAGCCGCCCGTCCCGCCGAAGCCCGCCGCGCCCACCTTCACCGCCGTCGCCGGCACCGGCTGCGGCAACTCCGGCACCGGCTACGCCCAGTACGGTCAGTGGACGAACGGCAGCACCGGCTGGACGGTCAACTCGGCCGGGGGGTACTCCGGGTCGGGTTGCAACGGCAAGTACGACTCGGTGCCGATGAGCGGCGACGGCAAGGACAAGGGCAACTCGGTGGTGTGGACCTTCACCACCGCCCCGGTCACCACCGGCAGTTGCAAGATCTCCGTCTACGTCCCGAACAGCAGCGACCGCAAGATGGTGGGTGGCAAGCCCACCGTCTACACCGTGCAGAACAGCTCGACGCCCGGCAGCGGCACCGTCGGCGAGTTCAAGGTCGACCAGACCGCGGCCCGGGGCACGTGGGCCAGCGCCGGTACCTTCCCGCTGACCGGCGGCCGGATCGCGGTGATGCTCCACGACCGGGGCATCGACTGGGGCGGCGATGCCGACAAGGCCCACCACGCGGCCGGCGCCGTCCGTGCCGACTGCACCGGCTGACGGGCGTTCGGATCATCACCGCACGTCCCGGTACCGGACCGGCCGGCCTCGGCGCCGGCGCCGTTCGGGGCGGCCCGAGGGAGCCTCAGAGCCGGCCGACGGGCGCCGCCCCGGCCGGCGGGGGCCGCAGCGAGCGTTCGATCGCGGCGGGCACGCCGCTCGGGGAGCCGGCCTGATGTCGGTGCAGCCGGTACAGTCCGACGGCCGCCTTCAGGTGCTCGGTCGCCTCCTCCTCGCGGCCCTGGGTCCGCAGGAAGGCGGCGTAGCACTCCTCCGAGACGGCCTGCAGGTGCAGGAAACCGGCCTGCTCGCAGGTGACCAGGAGCCGGGCCCAGGCCAGTTCGGAGGCCTCGGCGAGGCCGAGGGCCTGCAGGGCGTGCGCCTCGGTCAGCATCGACCAGGCGTGGATCGTCGCGGCCGGGTGGTCGGGCAGCAGGGCCCTGGTCTCGCGGGCCCGGCGCAGCGCGCCGTCGTGGTCGCCCGCCATCAGGGCGGCCGACGCGGCGTAGCCGAGGGCGTAGGAGGTCCGGTGCGCGGAGCCGGACTCCTCGGCGAGGGCCACCGCGGCCGCCGCCAGTGCGGTGGCCCGGACCGGGTCCCCGAGCAGGGCGGTGCCGAGCGACGCGGTGGCCAGGGCGCGGATGTGCGCGAAGCCGTCCGCGGGCGTGGTGTCGGCGACGGCCCGCCGGGCCGCCTCGGCCCCCTCCTCACGGCGTTCCAGCCCCAGCAGCGCGTTCGCCGAGGCGCCCCGCAGCAGCGCGGTGGCGACCCGGTCGCCGCACTGTTCGGCGGCGCGCTCGCCCGCCCGCAGGCAGCTCAGCCAGTCGGCCAGCCGGCTGGAGCCGTAGTACAGCGCGCTCGACGACATGGCCAGGCGCCAGGCCCGTTCGGGGTCGACCGCGCCGGCGGTGTCGACCAGCGCGCGGATCGTCGACTGCTCCGCGCGGAACCAGTCGAGCGCGGCGCGGGTGTCGCTCGCGGCGGGCAGCGCGGCGGGCGGGTGGGCGCGTTCGCCGTAGCCGTCCTGCCCGGGTTCGAGGTGTTCGCCGCAGTGCTGGACGGCCGTGACGTAGTAGTCCAGCAGCCGTTCGACGGCGATCCGGCGGAGCTCGGGGGGCTGTTCGGCGAGGAGTTCGACGCTGAACAGCCGGATCAGGTCGTGGCGGCTGTACCGGCCCGGCGCGCTCTCGCCGAGCAGGTGGTGGGCGGCCAGTTCGCCCAGCGCGTCGCGGGCGGTGGCCGGGTCGGTACCCAGCAGCGCGGCGGTGGCGGCGGTGTCCACCTCCCGGCCGGGGTGCGCGGCCAGCAGGGTGAGCAGGGTGGCGGCCCGGTCGGAGAGGTGGCGGTGGGTGAGCATCAGGGTGGTGCGGATGCTGACCGCGCCGTCGGTCTCCAGGGCGAGCAGCCGGGTGCGCTCGTCGGAGAGCTCGGCGACCAGATCGGTGATCGTCCAGTCCGGTCGGGCGGCCAGCCGGGAGCTCGCGATCCGCAGGGCGAGCGGCAGGTGGTCGCAGAGCTCGATCAGTCGCTCGGCGGCGGCGGCCTCGGCGAGGACCCGCTCGGGGGCCAGGCTCCGTTCGAGCAGCCGCAGCGCGTCGCCCTCGGGCAGCGCCTCCAGCCGCAGGATGGCGGCGCCCTCGGTGACCACCAGGTCCTCCAGGGAGGTGCGGCTGGTGACCACGGCGGCGCAGTCGGGCCCGGCCGGCAGCAGGTCGGCGACGTGGGCGGCGCTGTGCGCGTTGTCCAGCAGGACGAGCAGGCGGAGGTCGCCGGTCCGGGCGCGGTAGAGGCCGGCGCGGCTCGCCCGGTCCTCGGGGATGGCCGCCTCCGGGACGCCCAGGGCCAGCAGGAACTGGCCGAGCACCTCGGCCGGGTCGGCCGGTCCGGCCGGATCGAAGCCGCGCAGGTCGACGAAGAGCTGGCCGTCCGGGAAGCCGGCGGCCGTCCGGTGCGCCCAGCGGATGACGGTGGCGCTCTTCCCGACACCCGCCGGGCCGACCACCACGGCCAGTCCGTCACCGGTGCGGTCCGGACCGCACTCGCGGTCGAGCCAGTGCGACTCCGGGCCGCGCCCGACGAAGCCGATGGGCCGGCGGGGGAGCTGGCGGGGCTTCGAGGGCTCGACCGGGGAGGGTGCGGCCGCGGGGGCCGGACCGGCCACGGGTGGGGCGGGGACCACCGGCGGGTCGGCGGCCGCGGGCGGCTCAGGGGCCACCGGCGGTCGCGTGCTCGCAGGGGCGCGCGGCGCCGCCGGCCCGGGGCCGGGCACCGTCCCGGCGGCCGGCTCCTCGGCCAGCACCCGGGCCAGTGCGGCCTGCAGCTCCGCGCCGGGCACCATGCCCAGCTCGCGGGAGAGCAGCTCCCGGGCCTGGTGGTACACCGCCAGCGCGTCGGCGGGCCGCCCGGCCTGGTGGAGGCAGCGGACCAGCAGGGCCACCACCTCCTCGCGCAGCCCGTCGGCCCGCACCCGCTGTTCCAGGGCCTCCACGGCGGCGGCGCCGGAGCCCTGGCGCAGCCGCAGCCGGGCCCAGCCGATCAGCGCCCTCGTCCCGGCCTCCTCCAGCCGGCCGGCCAGGGCCTGTCGCAGTTCGGTGTCGGGCAGGTCGGCCAGGGCGGCGCCGGTCCACAGGCCCATGGCCCGTTCCAGCAGCCCGATCGCCTCGGCGTCCGCGCCGCGGTCGGCCCGGTCGGCGTGCTCCCCGGCGCGGGCGGACAGTGCTTCGAAGCGCAGCGCGTCGACCTGCTCGGCCGGGCCGGTGAGCAGATAGCCGGGCGCCCGGGTGGACAGCTCGAAGGGGGTGGCGGCGAGGACCTTGCGCAGCGCGGCGACGTGCCCCTGCAGGGCCGCCCTGGCGCGGGCCGGTGGATCCTCGCCCCAGAGCAGCTCGAAGAAGCGCTCCACCGCGACGACCCGACCGAGCCGCAGGGCCAGCAGGGCCAGGACGGCGCGCCGTTGCGGTCCGGGTAGCGCGACGTACCCGTCGGACCCGGTTCGCAGCTCCACGGGGCCGAGCAGTCGGATGCCCACGCGGTCGCCCACAGTCGCCCCCCACGGCGGTCCAGCCTGATATCGGGCTGCAGTGTATCCGTGCCGTTTGTCCGGGTTGGCATTTCGTCCGCGCCGTGGACGCCGGAGCGGGGTGCCGGCTCCTGCCCTTTCGGGCACACCGTGGTCCGTGATTGGGCATTTCCCGGTCGGATCCGTCAATATGCCGATCACTGACATATGACGAGGAGGCCGTATGCGGATCGACCTGCTCGGTGCCGTGACCGTCCGCTACGACTGCAGCACGGCGGCCACGCCCTCGGCGCCGAAGCGCCGTGCGCTGCTCGCCGCGCTGGCCGTGGAACTCGACCGGGTGGTGCCCACCGACCGGCTGATCGAGCTGGTCTGGGACGGGAACCCGCCCGCGACCGCGCGTGCCGCGCTGCAGGGGCACGTCGCCGGACTGCGCCGGCTGCTGGACGGTGGACTGGAGCTGGCCACCCGGGGCGCCGGCTACGTCCTGAGCGGGGATCCCGAGCAGGTGGACGCCCTGCGCTTCGAACGCCTCTGCGACCGGGCCGGGGTGCTGCTCCCCGGCCGGCCGGACCCCGCCGCCGCCCCGGCGGACCGCGCCACCGGGGCGGACGACCCGGTGCTGCCACTGCTGCGGGCGGCGCTGGACCTCTGGCGCGGTCCGGCCCTGACCGACTGCGGCTCCGCCCTGCTGCGCGAGCAGGCCGCCCCCCGGCTGACCGACCTGCGGCTGCGCGCCCTGGACCGGCTGGCCGAGGGGCTCTGCCGGCTGGACCGCGGCGCCGAACTGGTCGCCGAGCTGGTCGAGACCGCCGCGGCCCACCCCACCCACCAGCGGCTGGCCGTCCGGCTGATCGACTGCCTGGACCAGGCCGGGCGCCGGGCCGAGGCGCGGGCCTGGTACGAGCGGGTCACGGCGCAGCTGCCGACGGCGCCGGGGCCCGAACTGCGGCTGGCCGGCGAGCGCGTCGCGGGCCGGCCGGCCGTCCTCGCCACGCCCCGCGCCGAGCCCCGGCCGCCCGTTGCCACGGCCCGCCCGCCGCACCTCGTCCCCTCACAACTGCCCCGCGCCAACCGGCGGTTCGTCGGACGGGCGGCCGAGCTCGACCGCCTGGACGCGGCCGTCGCCGCCGGCCGGGAGGCCGGCCCCGTCCTGGTCACCGGACCGGCCGGGGTCGGGAAGAGCAGCCTGGTCCAGAGCTGGGCCCACCGGGCCGCCGACCGCTTTCCCGACGGCCGGCTCCACGCCGACCTGCGCGGCTTCGACGAGAGCGGCCCCCGCGACCCGGCCGAGGTGCTGGCCGGTTTCCTGGCCGCCCTGGGCGTCACCGGGAGCGCGCTGCCCGCCTCGCTCGACGGCCGCGCCCGCCGCTTCCGCGAGCTGGTGACGGGCCGCCGGCTGCTGATCGTGCTGGACAACGCGCGCTCCTACGAGCAACTCGCCCCGCTGCTGCCCGATCCGCCGCCCGAGGCCGGCTCCGAGACCGGTCGGGCCTGGGTCGGACCCGTCACCGTCATCACCAGCCGCAGCCGGCTGCGGGACCTGCTGGTGCACGAGGGCGCCACCCCGTTCCCGCTCGACGCCCTGACCCCGGCCGAGTCCCAGGAGCTGCTGGCCCGGGCGCTGGACCCGGCCCGGGTGACCGCCGAGCCGCTCGCCGCCGCCGAACTCGCCGAACGGTGCGACCACCTGCCGCTCGCCCTGCGCCTCGCCGCGGCCCGGCTGGGCGCCCGCCCGGACTGGGCCCTGGAGGACCTGGTGGCGGAGTTCGCCGAGGAGCCGTCGGGGCTCGCCGACCCGGCCCGCGCCGACCTCGGTCCGCCCGGCTTCGGCGCTGCCCTCGACCTGACCTGCCGCACCCTGGCGCCGGCCGCGGCGCGCCTGTTCGCCCTGCTCGGCCTGCACCCCGGCGCGGTCATCGAGCCGCTCGCCGCCGCCGCCCTCGCCGAGGTGCCGCCGGCCGCGGCGCGCGGCCTGCTGGTCCAGCTCGACGCCGTCCACCTGGTGGAGGAGGGCGCGCCCGGCCTGTTCGCCCGGCGGGAGCTGGTCCGCCGGCACAGCGCCCGGCTGGCCGCCGAACTCCCGGCCGACCAGCGCGCGGCGGCCCTGGACCGGCTGATCGAGCACTACCTGAACGCCACCGCCGCCTGGGCCGGCCGGCCGGGCGACGGTCCGCCGTCCGCCGTCGGCCCGTCCGCTGTCGCTCCGTCGGTCGTGGGCCCGTCCGCCGGGGACCGCCCCCTGCCGCCGAGCGCCCGCCGGGCCGCCGACTGGTTCGACCGCGAGGAGCCCGCCGTCCGCGGCCTGGTGCTGCGCGCCGAACGGCACGGCCGGTTCGCCGAGGCCTGGCGGCTCGCCCACCGGGCCGGCGCCCTCTACGCCGGGTCCGGGCACCGCCGCGCCGGGTGGTGGACCACCGTCGAGTCCGGGCTGCGGGCCGCCCGCGCCTGCGCCGATCCGGCCGCCGTGGCCCGGCTGACCACCGACCTCGCCGCGGTCCTGGCCGACCGGCGGGACGTCAGGGCCGCCCTCGACCACCTGGACCGGGCGCTCACCTCCGCCGACCAGGTCGGCGACCCGGTCGAACGCCACCACTGCCGGGTCCGGATCGCGGCCGGCCTGGCCGGCGCCGGGAGGCCGGACCGCGCCGTGCCGCTGATGGCGGACATCGTGGCCCGCGCCCGCTCGCTGGCCGACGACCGGCTGCTCGCCCGGGCGCTCGACGACCTGGCCGGAGCCCAGGTGGCCGGCGGCGCCCTCGAAGCGGCTCTCGCCCACGCGGACGAGGCCGTGCGCATCCTCGCCGCCCACCCGGACGCGGCCGAGACCGTCCGGGCCACTCACACCCGGGCCGAGGCCCTCCATGCGCTCGGCCGCCACGGCGACGCCCTGACCACGGCCCGGCTGGCCCTGGTGCTCGGCCGCACCCAGGCGGATCCGGGTGTCGAGGCCCGCTCGCACACGCTGATGGCCACGGTCCTGCGGGCGCTCGGCCGTACGGCCGAGGCCGCGGCGGAGGAGCGCCGGGCCGCCGCCACCGCTGCCCGCTGACGGCGGGTCCGTCTCGGCGGATTCAGGTGGCTCCGTCGCATGAGGCCTGCCGGCCCGCGTCGGCGGCCCTGGTCCCGGGTCGGCCGGGCCGTGCGGTCGGGGAGGCGCCGCCGCCGAGGGCGGTGTCGGGGGGCCTCGTGTGCGGGCGGACCCGTCTCGGTCGCATGAGGACCGTTCGCCTGCGCCGGTGGCCACGCTCCTGGGCGCGTCGGGCCGTGCGGTCGGGAGCCGCCACCGCTGACCGTCGCGTGCCCGCCCATGCGGACGGCGGGCGGTTCTGGGCACCTTCGTGTGCGGGGATGGGCAGAACCACAGGCGGAAGTAGCGGCGGAGCCACCGCCCCGCAGGTGGCGGCGCATCGTGTTCCGCCCATCCCGTTCCCGGGCGGGCGGACCAGCGGCCCGGCTCCGGCCGGGGCGCCACCGAGCGGCCGGGCGCGGGCCGATCCGGTGCAAGATCACGACTTTGACCAGTGCATACTGTCTGACCTGACGTGTTCGGTGAAGCGGCCGACACCGTGAGTGACAGGGGTGGCGATGGGTGCGACAGGCAACCCCGCAGGCAGCCCGCAGGGCATAGCGACAGGCAGTTCCGCCGCGGCGGAGGAGTTCTGCCTGTTGCTGGCACGCTTCCGGGTACTGGCCGGTCTGACGCAGGCCGAGCTGGCCCGGGCGGCCGGGATCAGCCTGCGCGCGCTCGGCGACATGGAGCGCGGCCGCACCCGGGGACCGCAGCAGCGCACCGTGCAGGCCCTGGCCGTCGCGCTGCGCCTCGACCCGGACCGGACCGCCGCGCTCGACCGGGCCGCCCGCGACGGGCGTCCCCGGCGCACCCCCACCCGCGCGAGGGCCCCGCGCCCGGCCCCCGGGACCGCCGCGCCCGCCGCCCCCGAGACGCCCGCCGCCGTGGACGTCCCCGTGCCCGTCCCCGCGACCGCGACCGCGCCCGAGACCGTGCCCGCGACCGCGGCCGATGCCGGGAGCGACAGCCCGGCCGAGGCGGTGTTCTCCGCACTCGCGCTGCCCCGGGACATCGCCGACTTCACCGCCCGGGAGGACGCCCTGGCCCGGCTGCACCGGCTGGTCCGGGACGCCGATCCGGCACACCCCCGGATCGTGCTCGCCTACGGTCAGCCCGGCCTGGGCAAGACCGCCTTCGCCCTGCACGCCGCCCACACCCTGGCCCCGCAGTTCCCCGACGGCCAGCTCTCCCTCGACCTGCGTGGGATGGCTCCGACGCCGCTCGCACCGCGCGACGCCCTCGGCCAGATCCTCCGCGCCCTCGGCGTCGCCGACCGCTCGGTGCCCGCCGACACCGAGGAGCGCGCCAGCCTGTTCCGCACCCTGGTCCGGGAGCGGCGCCTCGTCCTGATCCTGGACAACGCCGCCGACGAGGCACAGGTCCGCCTGCTCCTGCCGGGCTCCGGCCCGGCCCTGACGATCATCACCAGCCGGCACGTGCTGCCCGGCCTGGAATCGGTGCACCGCCTGCCCCTGGACGTCCTCGCCCCTGGCGAGTCGGCCGCCCTGCTGGCCCGGATCGCCGGCCCCGAGCGGCTCGCGGCCGAACCCGACGCCGCCGCCGAACTCGCCCGGCTCTGCGGCCACCTGCCGCTCGCCCTGCGGATCGCCGGACAGCGGCTGGTGGCCCGCCCGCAGCAGCCCGTCAGTCACCTGGTCCGCCAACTCGCCGCCGAGGAGTACCGGTTGGACGTGCTGGAGGCCGGTGACCTGCGGGTGCGCGCGGCCTTCGCGCTCTCCTACCGCAAGCTCCCCGCCGCCACCGCGCTGGTCCTGCGCCGCTGCTCGCTGTCCGCGGGAAAGGACTTCACCGCCGCCACCGTCGCCGCCTACGCGGGCCTTCCCGTCCAGCAGACCGACCGCCGGCTGGAGGAACTCGCCGACGCCGGACTGCTGCAGCCCGCCGCGACCCCCGAGCGCTACCGCCTGCACGACCTGGTCCGCCTCTACGCGGGCGAGCGGCTCGCCGCCGACGACGGCCCGCAGGCCCTGGAGGCCGCCCGCGAGCAGGCCGGCGACCGGTTGCTGCGCCGGGCCGCCGCCGCCGGTCTGCGGTTCGACGTGGAGGGCGCCGAGCACGCCGGCGCCGAATCGGCCGACCCGGATCCGGCCACCGCCCCGGTCACCCTCGCCGACGCCCGGCGCTGGCTGGAGGAGGAGCACCCCGAGTGGCTGGCCGCCCTGCAGCACGCGAACGCCACCGGCCGGCACCGGCGGGTGGTGGACACCGCCGAGGCCATGCACTGGTTCTCCGACAGCCTGCTGCACTGGGACGTCTGGGCCGAGGTCTTCCGGCTCTCGGCGGACTCCGCCCGCGCCGTCGGCGACCGGCTCGCCGAGGCCGTCCACCTGAACTACCTGGCCTGGTCCCACATCACCTGCCTGCACCGCTACCGGTCGGGGCTCGCGGTCGCCTCGCAGGCCCTGGACCTGGCCCGCCGGATCGGCGACGCCCAGCAGGAGGCCTGGGCCCTCGCCTACTGCGCCACCGCCCTGCGCCGGCTGCACCGGCCGGAGGAGGCGATGGACTCCTACCGCCAGGCCGCCGAGGTGTTCACCTCGCTGGAGGGCCGGTCCGCCGAGGTGGGGCGGATCGTGGCGCTGCGCTGCGTCGGCTCGTGCCTGCGGGAGTCCGGCCGGCCCCGGGAGGCGCTGGAGAGCCACCGGCTGCTCGTCGCCGAGATCCTCGGGTGGCTGGACGGCTCCTCCCCGCACATCGTCCACCTGTTGGCCGGGTTCGCCGCCCACGAGGTCGGCCTCGACCACTCCGCACTGCTGGAGTGGTCCGAGGCGGAGGCCGCCTACCGCCAGGCCCTCGGCCACTTCGAGGGGGCCGGGCAGCCCGACAGCATGACCCAGACCCTCACCGAGCTGGGCACCGCCCTGATCGAGCTGGACCGTGCGGACGAGGCCCGCGAGCTGCTGACCACGGCACTGACCGACCTCACCGCCGAGGGCGCCCGCGGGAACCACCGGCGCACCGGCTGACGCGGCGCCGCTCCGCCCCGGCCGTGCCGGTCGGCCCGGGGCGCCCACCGCCCGCCGGTGATCGGCCACCGGTGAACCGCGCGGCCGGGTCGGGCCGTGGGTAGGGAGTGGAAGCGGCCGCGGGCCCCGGCCGACCGGGGGCCTCCGTCGACGGGGCGTGACATCGGCCGCCCTGCGGTCGCGGTACGGGGAGCGGCGCACGCCCCTCCCGCCGCCAACGCCCTGGCGTGAGGTTCGTTGGCGCAGCGTTGGTCCGGTCTTGGCCGTGGCTGGAAATGTGTCCCAGCAAGGGGGGAGGGACAGCCGCACCGGCTCGTCCCGACATATCGACCAACCGTTGCGAGGGACTCAACCGCCGTGGCCATCGACGCTACCGTTCACGCCGAGGACACCCATCGGGCAGCCGGGGAGGCCGGGGACGCCGGGGAGGCCCCGGGCGCTCCCGTCAGCCGTGCGGACCGGCCCACCCTCGACCAGCAGACCCTGGCCGAGCTGTACCGCCTGCACGGCGGCTACCTGCTGCGCGCGATGCTGCGCGTCACCAGCGGCGACCGGGGCAAGGCCGAGGACATCGTGCAGGAGACCCTGCTGCGCGCCTGGCAGAACCCGGCCGCCATCCGCCGGGGCCCCGAGTACAGCCGTCCGTGGCTGTTCACGGTGGCCCGCCGGATCGCCATCGACCACTTCCGGATGCAGGCCGCCCGCGCCCAGGAGGTCGCCGACGACGCTCCCGAGGAGCACGCCGGCACCCACGACCCCTACGACGAGGTGCTCGCCGCCCAGGACATGGCGATCGCGCTCGCCGAGCTGCAGCCGCACCACCGCGACGTCCTGGTCGAGCTGCACATGCACGGCCGCTCGATGGCCGAGGCCGCCGCCGTCCTCGGCGTCCCGGTCGGCACCGTCAAGTCCCGCAGCTTCTACGCGGTCCGCGCGCTGCGCCCGATCCTCGAAGCCCGCGGCATGGTCGCCGCGGGGTAGCCGCCCCGGTCCGCACTCAGGTGCGGACCACGCGGTCGCAGTACGGGCACACCTGGCCGCTCCACTTCGGCGGGTACCACGGCGCGTCGGGGTCGGGCGCCCGGTACGGGTCGCGGCGCATCCGGTCGGTTCCCATGCCGCAGAGGGTCAGTTCCTCGGGCCGACCGGCCGGCGCCGGGGCGGCCCGGGCCGCGTGGACGGTGCGCACGACCTCGACGTAGTCGGTGCCGCCGCTCGCTGTCGAGGTGCGGACGAGTTCGGGTTCGAGGAGTACCAGGATGCTCACCACCTCACTCTGGTCGTCGGGGCCGGTGGGCGCACCTCGGCGGTGGGGGGTGAGGGTGCGGAACCGGCCGTCGGGCGGTGAGGGCGGCGGCCCGGGCGCCGTCCAGTACGTGGACGTGCTCACGGGGCGGCCCCCACGCCCAGGCCCGAGCCCAAGGCTCAGGGCTCAGGGCTCAGGGCTCAGGAAGTTCTCCGCGGTGGTGAACCACTCCGGGGGTCCGGGCCGTTCTCCAGGGTGGCGGTATCGCCACCGGCGCTCGTCCCCCCGTGCGGGCGCCGGTTCACCCGCCCTCCGGCGGGTGTCAACTCCGGCCCGGTGCGGCGTCTCTGACGGTCAATCCGGTGTGGAGAGCGTGAACCGGGAGGCGTGGCCCGTCCGTAGCTACTGCTGAGAGCCGCGCCCCGTGTACGGCGCGCGGCGTGTCCCGGGCCCACCGGCCCAGGTTCAGCGTCCGGCTCCGGCCATGGAACTCCCGGCTCCCGCGCCCCGGCGGGATCCGGGTCCCTGGCGCCCCGGCGGTGCCCTTGTGGGAGGGCTACCGCCGGGGCGCGCCGCGTGGCGGACGCCGGGCCGGCCCGCCCGTCCGCTCCCAGCCCAGGAGAGTCCCGATGCCCAAACACCGGCTCACCCGACGACGACGGATGGCGGCGGCCTCCACCGCCCTCGTCGCCGGCGCCGCGCTCATCCTCATGCAGCACCAGGCTCCCGCCGCCGAGGCCCCGGACCCGGTCGGCCTCAACGCCGTCTCCGAGTACCTCGGTTGGGGCGACGCCCCCGACCCGGTCGCCGTCATGAAGGCCACCGGGCTGCGGCAGTTCGCCCTCTCCTTCGTCCTCTCCGGCGGTGGCTGCGACCCGAAGTGGGACGGCAGCCGCGCCCTCACGGGCGGCGCCGACGAGAAGGTGATCAAGCGGATCCGGGCCGCCGGCGGCGAAATCCTCGCCTCCTTCGGCGGCTGGGACGGTGCCAAGCTCGGCGAACGCTGCGCCACCGCCGCCGAACTGGCCGCCGCCTACCAGAAGGTGGTCGACGCGTACGGCCTCCAGGCCGTGGACATCGACCTGGAGTCGACCGAGCTGAGCACCCCCGCGGTGCGGCAGCGGGTCGTCGACGCGCTGAAGACGCTGAAGGCCAAGAACCCCGGACTGCTCGTCTACGTCAGCTTCCCGGTCGACCCGGCCGGCCCGGACGCCGACGGCGCCGACCTGATCAGGACCGCCGCCAAGGCCGCTCTGGTGGTGGACGGTTGGACGGCCATGCCGTTCGACTTCACGAGCCATGACGGCACCATGGCCGCCGCGACCGTCACCGCCGTCAGCGGCCTCCAGCGGGCCGTCGCCGCCGCCTACGGCTGGGACGACGACAAGGCCTGGCGCCACTCCGGCCTCTCCTCCATGAACGGCCGCACCGACCAGCAGGGCGAGCAGCTCACCCCGGCCGACTTCCGCTCCGTCCGCGACTTCGCCGCCACCCACCACCTGGCCCGGTTCGGCTTCTGGGCGGTCAACCGCGACCGCCCGTGCGCGAGCGGCACCTTCACCACCGCGACGTGCAGCGGCGTCCAGCAGACCGCGTACGACTTCACCCGGATCGTGGCCGGCTACCACGTGGACTCGGTGCCCGGTGGGGACGGCCCCTGCCCGAGCCCGTCGGTCGTCACCACGCTGCCCCCGGGCCCCGGCCGGACCACCTGGCCGCTGCCGACCCCGACCGTCGCCCGCCCGGCCGACGCGGTCCCGCCGGCCGACGGCCCGTCGGCCTCGCCGTCCGCCCGCCCGTCCGACGGCACCCCGACGCCCGCCCGTACGGCCTGCGTCCCGCCGAGTCCGGCCCCGGTCACACCGGCGCCGACGGGCGTACCCACGACGCCGGCCTCGACCGCCCCCACCACCCCGGGTGCGACCACCACCACCTCGAAGCCGCCCGTGACCCCAACGGGTACGGCCACCACCGCGTCCGGCCCGGCCACCGCGGCCACCGAGGGGTCGCCCCCGCCGACCCAGGCCGCCGGCGGTGCTCCCGCGCCCGCCGCGCCGGGCGGCGGCTCGCTCGCCTCCACCGGTGCGGACGGCACCGACATCCTGCTCACCACCACCGGGGCCCTGCTCTTCCTCGGCGGTGCGCTCGGGCTGGTCTCCACCCGCCGCCGCGACCCGGAGCCGGCCGCCGGCTGATCGTGCGGGCCCGCTCCCACCGACGGCAGGTGACGACGCGCGGCCCTCGGTACCCGGTGGATCGGGGTGCCGAGGGCCGCGTGTCGTCAGGTTCGGCCGGGGGCCGCGTCCACCGGGGTGCCGGGGGCGGCCTCCGTCGGATTCACCAGCCGAGCAGGAAGGCCCCCCGGCCCAGGCCGGCGAGCACCGTCCCGGCCGTCGCCTTGGGCTCCGCCGCGACGTCGACGTCGTGCCGGTCCGGCGGGTCCGACTCCCCGGGGCCGCCGGACGGCCGCAGGACCACGTAGTGCAGGGGCGCCCCGGTCGTCCGGCTCTCCCGGCGCAGCACGTCCAGCGCCGGCGGCGCGACCGTGGCCTCCAGCACCACCTGGTAGCCGCCGGTGGCGAAGGCGAAGGCGGCCTGGATCGCGGCCGCCAGGGCCGTCTCGTTCTGCCGGTGCGCCTGCGGCAGGTGCGACGGGACGAACCCCTGCCGGATCGCCCGCCGGAAGTCGTCCGCCCGCAGGAGCACGCTCGGGTGCAGGGAGTTGGCCAGCAGGGGTGCGACCGCGCCGCTGCCGGCCCCGGCCGGGTCGGCGAGGACGACGACGCCGCCGGCGCCCCGACCGCCCCCGAGCTTCGGCCCACCTACGGTCGTACGGTTCACAGCTGCTGATCCCTTCGCGGGCCGGGGGGACGGGGTAACCGGGGGAGGGGTGGCGGCCGGTGCACCGGGCCGACCGGAGACGAACCGGCGGCCGGGCCCTGGCACGGCGGCCGGACCCGGCTACGGACAGCCGGCCGCCTCGTCCCCACGACCGACTGCTGTCGGAGATCAACCTAGTCCACGCCGGTGCTCCGAGTCCTCCCCCCGTCGGTCCTCGGACCGCCGCCCCCACCGCACCTCCACGACTCCTCCCACCGATCGTCCCGGGAATCGCCGGACTGACGCTAACGGTCCCCGGACCGCTTCGGCGTCCGCAGCACGATCGGGTTGGTCAGCGCCGCCATCGGCCCCCACGGGAGGTCCGGCCCCATCGCGTTGCCCCGGCCGGGCGTCCCGTCCGCCCTCGGCCGGCGCACCTCCGCCCGGACGTACGCGGCGAGCGAGGCGGTGGTGCGCCAGACCACCGTGCCGGCGCCGTCGGCGGGCAGCGACTCCTGGTGCAACTGGCCCTCGTCGGTCAGGAGGCGGACGGTGCCGCCCGGCACTCCGGAGACCGCGAGCCGGACGTCCACCGGCGCGTCCGCCGGAACGGTCAGCTGTTCGCCGATGCCCGCCTGGCGGCCCTGCCCGGTGGCGGTGAGGTCGAGCTCGACGGCGGCCGATTCGGCCAGCCAGCTGCGGCCGGCCCGGAGCCCGTCGAGGATCGCCGCCCGGGTGAGGTCCTCGGCCCGGACGACGGTGTGCGGGGAGCCGATGACCTGCGGGGCGCTGTGCGCGTCGCTGTTGCCGACGGCCGGCAGCCAGGGCCGCCCCTCGCGCAGCGCGACCGCGAGCTGTGCGTCCCAGGTGTCCACCGCCGACTCGTCGTCGTACGTCCACGGTCCGTTCCAGACCTCGACCGCGTCCGCGTCCTGGTAGCCGAACTTCCACTGGCAGGCGACGTACGGGCAGTACGGGTGCGCGGGCACCACCAGGCCGCCCTGGCGGCGGACCTGCCGGGCGAAGCGCGGGAACTCCCCGTCGCGTGCCCGGTAGCGCCAGTCGACGAACCGGCCCGGCTCCAGGCCCAGCGCCAGCCAGTGGCCGTTGCGGGTGGTGACCTCCTCGCCGAGCACGATCAACAGGTCCGGGCCGGCCAGCGGCCCCCAGACGCCGTGCGCGGAGGTGGTGTTGTGGTCGGTGGAGACGATGAAGTCCAGCCCGGCCTCCCGGGCACCCGCCGCCACCTCCGCCGGGAGCCGGCGTCCGTCGGAGTGCACGGTGTGCAGGTGGGAGTCGCCCCGGTACCAGGCGCGGCCCCGGCCACGGGCCCGCTCCGGCGGGTAGGACGGGGTGAACTCCGGCCCGGGCGGGCCGAACCGCAGCGTCACCTGGACGCGGTAGTCGAGCCCCTGGGGTGCCACCTGGTAGGGGCCGAGCACGATGTTCCAGCGGCCGGGGCGGATCGGACCGGGCAGGTAGCCGGGCGTCGCCCGGTCGCGGGCGACGGTGAACTCGGTGCGGAACCCGCCCGACCAGCCGCGGAAGCCGCGCCCGCCGAGTTCGGTGCCGCCCTCGTCGAAGAGGCCGATGTCGCAGGAGTTGCCGGGGGTCCCGGCGGGGACGGTCGGCCGGTCGTAGCTGTAGGAGACGGCGATCTCCCGGACGCCGTCCGGGACGTCGAACGGCAGGAGGACGAAGTCGGGGGCGCCGGTGGGGAGATGGCCGGCCAGGGTGATCGTCCGGTCGGGCAGCGCGGGGGCTGCCCCGGCGGGTGCGGCGGCGGCCAGGCCGAGGGCGGTGACGGCGCCGGTGGCCAGCCCGGTCCGGAGCAGGCCGCGCCGGTCGGGCCCGGGGCGCTCGGTCCGTGCCCCGGCCGGGACCGGGTCGGTCTGCGGCAAGCCGGCCCGGGGCGAGCCGGATCGGGCGGGCTCGGTGGGGGTGTCGGCGTCGCGGTCGGTCATCGGAGCCTCCGGTCTGGGGCGGACACCGGCGGCGGGCGGACACCCGGCCGGCACGCCCGGCCCCCTACCCCGGCCGGTGAACCGCCGGTGAGCCGGGCCGGGCCGCAGCGGGTCGGCTCGGTGAAGGTGCCCGGGAGGCCGGCCGGCGGGCACGCCGGTATGCCGGGGCGACCGGCCCGCCGGGTACGGCCCGTTTCCGACGCGCTGTCTGTAAAGGCAGCGGGCCGCCCCGCCTACGATGGAACTGACAGGCAGTCAACCGTAGGAGTTGGTTCCCGTGCCCACGTACCTGGTCGGCTCCCGTGCAAGCGCCCTGGCCCGGACGCAGGTGCGCGACTTCCTGGCCCCGCTGCGCGGCCGGTTCCCGGAGATCGCCTTCACCCAGCGGGTGATCCTCGAAGGCGGCGACCGGGACCGGACGTCGCTGCTGGCGAACGTCTCGGCCGTCAGCGGCGGGTCGGCGTTCAGCACCGAGCAGGAGGCCGCCCTCCTGCGCGGGGACGTGGACGTGGTGGTCCACTCGCTGAAGGACCTGCCGACCGCGAATCCCGAGGGCCTGATGCTGCTGCCCCCGCCGGGCCGGGAGGACGTCCGCGACGCGCTGTGCGGATCGACGCTGGCCGGGCTCCCGCACGGGGCCCGGGTGGGCACGGGCGCGGCCCGTCGCATCGCCCAGCTCCTCGCCGTGCGCCCCGACATCGTCCCGGTGCCGATCCGGGGCAACGTGCCGACCCGGCTGGAGAAGCTGCGGTCCATGAGGCTGGATGCCGTGGTCCTCGCCGTCGCCGGTCTGAACCGGCTCGGCCGGCAGGACGCGATCGGCGAACCGCTGCCCCTCGACCTCTTCCCCCCGAGCCCGGGCCAGGGCGCGCTGGGCATCCAGGTCCGGGTGGACGACCGGGCGGTGCGGGACGTGCTGTCGACCATCGGGGACCGCGCCGTCGACCGTGAGGTCCGCGCGGAGCGGTCCCTGCTGGCGCAGCTGCACGGCGGGTGCAGCGTGCCGGTGGGCGCCTGCGCCACGACCCGGCCCGACGGGACGCTGCACCTGTTCGCCCAGGTCACCTCGCTCGACGGGCGGCGCCAGGTCACCGGATCGGTCACCGGGCCCGCGAGCGAGCCCGAGCGGCTGGGCGCGGACCTGGCCGGAGACCTGGTGGACCGGGGCGCGCGGACCATCCTCGACGGAATCCGGCCCGCCGTCCCGGCCTGACCGGCGAGCCGTCGGACGCGCGCACGTCGGACGCGCGCACGTCGGACGCGCGCCCGGTGGACCGGGCACCGCCGTCGGGGGCCGCGGCACGGCGGCCCGGGCCGGGACGGCTCACCGACGGTGGGCCGGGACGTCCACGTCGACGGCCAGGAGCCGGCCGGTGCGGGCGCCCGGCGGGGGCGGCCACTCGGCGGCGGTCAGGAAGAGGGTCCGGCCGTCCGGGCCGCCGAGGGCGCAGGAGAAGCAGCCGCGGTCGAGCTCGATCCGCCGGAGCACCTCGCCGCCCTCGCGGACCCGGACGCAGCAGCGGCCGGGGACGTCGGCGAACCAGACCGCGCCCTCGGCGTCCAGGCAGATCCCGTCCGGTGCCGAGCCCGGCACCTCGGCCCAGACCCGGCGGTCGGTCAGGTCGCCGCCGGGCCCGATGGTGAAGGCGGTCAGCCGGGCGGCGTAGGACTCGGCGACGAGGAGCGTCGAGCCGTCGGGGGTGACGGCCATGCCGTTGGGGAACGCCAGGCCGTCGGCCACCCGGCGGACCTCGCCGTCCGGGGCCACCAGGGCGATCAGGCCCGGCGCGGGCGCCTCGCCGCCCATCAGGTCGAACCCGATGCCGTTGACGTAGGCGTTGCCGCGCCCGTCCACGGCCACCTCGTTCCACGGCCGGTCGGAGAGCGGGCGCAGGTCCGCGCAGGGGGCCAGGGCGCCGTCCGCCTCCTGGCGCAGCAGGCGCCCGTCACCGCCGGCGACGACCAGCAGGCGGCCGTCCGGCCCGGGCAGCCAGGCGATGCAGAACGGGAACGAGGGCACGGTGGCGGCGACGGCGGCCCGGCCGTCGGGCCCGACCGTGATCAGCTCCTGGGCGCCCCAGTCGCAGAGCCAGAGCCGGCCGTCGTGCCAGCGGGGCGACTCCCCGAGGGCGAGCCCGGACAGGACGGTCCGGACGGCCTCGGCGGGGTGTGGATCTGCGGGGTGCGGATCTGCGGGGTGCGGGCCGGTGGGGTGCGGGCCGGTGGGGCGTGGATCACCGGGCCGGGGGTCGGTGGGGTGGGGTTCGGGCACGGGGGCTCCTCGGTCGGCGGGCCCGGCCGGACCGTCGGCCGGGCGCTGCTGGGCTGTCCGGAGTAGGACGTCGGACCGGCCGACTTCCTGCTCCTGAGCCGCGTCCGCCCCCGCGTCCGGATCTGCTGCGGGGGTTCGCGCGCGGCCGGGGGAGCGGCGGGCCGACCTGGGCCTGGAGTTGCGGGTGTCAGCCGATCGGTATTCATAGAAACAGACAGGCGGTTCATCTGACGTTATGACGGAGTGCGGAGGAATGGGCGCATGGGGCTGAGTCGGCGGACGGTCCTGGTGCTGGCGGCGGGCGGCGCGCTGGCGGGTTGCCGGCCCCTCGCCGGGGCGGTGGGCGGACCGGCGGCGCAGCCCACGGCGCAGCCCGTAGCGGCGGCCACCGCCTCCGCCGCGCCGGCCGCACCGGCCATCACCTCGCCCACTGTCTCGCCCAGTGCCTCGGCCACCGCCTCGCCCACCGCCGAAGCCCCGGCCCCCGCCGCCGGGCCGCCCGCCGTCGGGCGCGCCGAGGTGGTGGCCCGCTACGGGGACGCCGTGCCCGAGGAGTGGGGCCTGGAGGTGTCCGGGGTGATCACCGGGCTGCCGGACGGGGCACGGACCACTGCGCTCACCTTCGACGCCTGCGGAGGCCCCGGCGGCTCCGGCTACGACGCGGACCTGATCGACCTCCTCCGGGCCAACGGCGTCCCCGCGACGCTCTTCCTCAACGCGCGCTGGATCGACGCCAACCCCGCCGAGTTCGAGGCCCTGGCCGGTGACCCGCTGTTCGAGATCGCCAACCACGGGACGGCGCACCGGCCGCTCTCGGTCGCGGGCCGCTCCGCGTACGGGATCGCCGGCACCCGGGACGTGGGCGAGGCGTACGACGAGATCGCGGGCAACGCGGCGAAGCTGACCGCCCTGCTCGGCCGGCCGCCGCGGTTCTTCCGCTCCGGCACCGCCCACTACGACGACGTCGCCACCCGGATCGTCACCGGGCTGGGCGAACGCGTGGCCGGCTTCACCGTCAACGGCGACGGCGGCGCCACCTTCAGCGCCGCCCAGGTCCGCAGCGAGGTGGCGGCCGCGCCGCCCGGGGCGATCGTGATCGCCCATATGAACCACCCGGGAGGCGGGACGGCGCCGGGCTTCGCGGCGGCCCTGCCGGCGCTGCTGGCGCAGGGGCGCACCTTCGTCCGCCTCAGCGACGCCCTGGCCTGAGCCGCGCCCCGGTCCGGGGCGCGCCCGCGTTCCCAGCCACCGGGGGCGACTCGCCCGGGCGCCCAGTCCCGTGCTGCCGCGGCTGGATCCGGCTTTGTCAAGCGACCGTCCGAACTCTCCCACCCCGTACGGGAAGTCTCACGGGGCGTGGCGGCCACCGCCGGCGCTGCCCGGTGCGGAGCCGCCCGGCGGCCGGGGGCAACCGGGAGCAGAGCAGGAACGGGGGCCGGAACGCGGGGGAACGGCGCCGGAACGGGGTGCCCCGGCGGGCCGCCGCGCTCGCTCGGCCACCCTCGCGGCGGGCCGGTGCCGGACGGTCGGCGGCCCGGGCGGATCCCGGAATTCGGCGCCCGGTGCGGCCGGGGACGGCAAACTGGGCGCATACTTCCAGGGATGACGAAATCACCTGCGCCGAGACGCCACCTGCCCACCAGTCCCTTCCGAAGCGAGGTCCCACCGCCCCTCAAGCAGTTCGAGGCCGGTGACCGCGTGACCCACGACCAGTACGGTCTGGGCCGCATCATCAGCACCGAGACCGCCGGCCAGGGCGCGGTCCTGGTCGACTTCGGCTCGCACCAGGTGCGAGTCGTGCAGCCCTACGACAAGCTGTTCAAACTCTGAGCCGGGCCGGCCGCCGGCAGGTCAGGCGGCCGATCCGGCCCCACCCGTCCGAGTAGTCCCGGAACGGCCCAGGCCCCGACGGCCCGGGCCGCCACGTACGACCCGCGTGCCCCGGTCAGCCGCGTGCCCCCGGCAGGACGGTGATCGCGGTGGCGAGCAGCCCGTCCCGGACGACCCACCGCCCGTCGAAGCCCCCGAGGCGGTGTCCGTCCACCACCGGGCCCGGAACCAGCAGGACGGCGTGGAAGGTGCCGTCCGGACGCAGCGTGATGTCGGCCTCCGAGAACTCCAGGAAGACGCCGGTCAGCGGGAACCACGCCTTGTAGACGGCCTCCTTGGCGCTGAACAGCAGCCGGTCCCAGGGCAGCCCCGGGTGGTCCGCGAGCAGCTTGCCGTTCCGCTCCTGCTCGCCGGGCAGCGCGATGGCGTCCAGCACCCCCTCCGGCAGGGCCTCGGCCGGCTCGGCGTCGATACCGATCGAGACGACCTCGCCCGCCCGGGCGACGGCCGCGCCCCGGAAACCGGCGCAGTGCGTGAGGCTCCCGACCACCCCGTCGGGCCAGCTCGGCGCGCCACGCAGGCCGGGTACCAGCGGCCGGTACGGGACGCCGAGCCGCCCGAGCGCGAGGCGGGCGCAGTACCGGACGGTGGTGAACTCCCGCCGCCGGGTCTCGACGGCCCGGGCGACGACCGCCTCCTCCGCCGGCTCCAGCCGCGCCTGCGGCGGGTCGTCGTAGGCCGTCTCCACCACGACCGCCGCGGGAAGCAGTTCGCCGATCACAGGTCCCCCCTGAATGTGTGGCATGCGTACGACGGTGAGCTTAACCCGGCCGACCCGCCCGGGAGGAGGGCCGCCCGACCACGGTCGAACACCCTCTCCGGGCCCTGGGGGTACCGGACCTCGCGGTCGTACCCGCCGAACTGGCGAAGACGGAGGGCGCGCTCCTGCCGGATCAGACCGTGCTGGTCGTCGAAGTGACATCGCCGTCGAACGGTGAGACCGACCGGACCGCCAAGCGGCGTCGTTACTCGCAGTTCGGGGCCCCGGTCCACCTCCTGGTCGACCGTCAGGAACGCATCTGCGCGCTGTTCTCGCAGCCGGGCCGGCTCGGCTACACCCGGGTGGAAGGGCCCCATCCGTTCGGTACCTCGCCGCACCTGCCCGCCCCGTTGGGGCTGGTACTGGACACGACCGGCTTCTGAGTCCGGCGGGCCCCGTGAAGGCGGGCCGGGGCCGTTCGTCGGACGATCCGTTGGGAAGCGGGTGAACCGGTGGGGCTGCCGGGGCGTCCTGAGTTCCGAAGGATCGTTGCCGAACAAGAGGAGAATGCGATCGTGGAGACCTTCGCAGGGCGCCCCGGGCGTCGCGCGGTGCTGGCCTTCGGTGCCGGGGCGGTACTCGCCGCCGGTGTGTCGGCTGGCGGGTCGGCCCATGCGGCGGGCCTCGCTCCGGCGGGTGGGGACGCGGTGGGCCGGGCCCTGGCCGACCTGGAACGGGAGCACGGCGCCCGGCTCGGGGTGTTCGGGCGCAACACCGTCACGGGCCGGACCGTGACGTACCGCGCCGACGAGCGCTTCCCCATCTGTTCCGCGCACAAGACGATCACCGCCGCGGCCGTCCTGCGGGACCTCGACCGGGGCGGCGAGTACCTCGCCAAGCGGATCCGGTACACCGAGCAGGACGTCAAGAACTCGGGCTACGCCCCGATCACGGGCACGCCCGAGCACCTCGCCAACGGCATGACCGTGGCCGAGCTGTGCGCCGCGGCCATCGACTACAGCGACAACGCCGCCGACAACCTGCTGCTCCGTGAGCTCGGCGGTCCGACGTCGATCACCCGCTTCTGCCGGTCCATCGGCGACCGGGTGACGCGGCTCGACCGGTGGGAGCCCGCGCTGAACTCCGCCGAACCGGAGCGCACGACGGACACCACCACCCCGGCCGCCATCGGCCGGACCAACCAGAAGCTGGTCCTCGGGGACGCGCTGGCGCCGCGGGACCGGCGGCAGTTGACCGACTGGCTGCTCGCCAACACCACCAGCACCGCCCGCTTCCGCGCCGGACTCCCCAAGGACTGGACCCTCGCGGACAAGACCGGCACCGGCGAGTACGGCACCACCAACGACGTCGGCATCGCCTGGACACCGGACCGCACGCCCGTCGTCCTGGCCGTCCTGTCCACCCAGCGCGACGCCGACGCGGCGGCGGACGAGCCGCTGGTCGCCAAGGCGGCCGCTCTCCTGGCGGCAGCCCTGGGCTGACACCCCGTGGGTCCGGGCCCGGGCCCGGACCCACGCCGGGGTGCGGCGCTTGGGGAGCCGTTCACGCGGTATACACACCGTCTCCGCCGGTCCGTTCAGCGTGATCACTTAGAGATAACGGGTCTGATCCCCACAGGCGGCGCCGCGCCGGTCCGTCCGGCACGGCGCCGCCCTCCCCCCGGAAGGACGTACCCGTGGACCGCAGGACCCTGCTCAGCACCGCCGCCGCCGGAGCCGTGACCGCCGTGACCGCCGTGACCGCCACCGCGGTCACCGCGACCCCGGCCGCCGCGCGGCCCTCCGCCGGTGGCCCCGTCACCACCTTCAACGTCATCAGCGACATCCAGGGCGACCTCGGCGACCTCGGTGTGGCGCTGCGTGACATGAGGTCCACCAACCCCGACTCCTCCGGCCTCGCCGTCGCCGGTGACATCACCCCGCGCGGCTACGACGCCGAGTACGCCGCCGTCCGGGCCGAGTTCGCCAGGACGAGCCACCCGGCGACGGTCGCCTGGGCGATCGGCAACCACGAGTTCTACGTGCCGAAGTGGCGCGACCCGGCCACCCTGGACCAGGCCGCCTGGCCCAACGGCACCACCGAGGACTCGCTGTTCCGCAGCTTCTACACCTTCGCCGGCCGCAGCACCGTCTTCTCCGAGCACGTCTTCGGCGGCATCCCGGTGCTGACCCTGGGCACCGAGCGCTACATGCACTTCCACGACCCGAAGCTCTGGGACGAGGTGTGGCTCAGCGACACCCAGTTCACCTGGCTCGAACAGCGGCTCACCCACTGGGCGCAGCGCCGCCGGCCGGTCATGGTGATCACCCATCACCCGCTGCCGAACACCGTCTCCGGCAGCCGGAACAACCTCTACCTGCACGACTACCTCCAGGCGGACCGCCTGCTCGGCCTGCTCGGCCGCCACCGCGACGTCTTCGTCTTCTGCGGCCACACCCACTGGGACCTCGGCCTCTCCGACTGGTACGTCCGCCGCGTCGTTCCGGGCACCGCCAACCTCGACGGCTTCTCGGTGGTCAACACCGGCGCCGTGTAGACCGGTTACACCGACAACGGCCAGGGCGGCGAGTCGGCCGTGCCCGGCACCTTCAACCAGGGCCTCCAGGTGGAGGTCCACAACGACCGCGTCGTCCTCAAGGCCCGCGACTTCGCCACCCACACCTGGCTGAAGCAGATCACCGTCCCCCTCGCCACCCCGATGTAGCCCCCGACACGGACCACCGGAGGAGTGCGAAGCCGGCCGGTCCGACGTCCCACTCCGGCGCCGGAATCCAGCGGATCGGCCGAACGAGGCGTGACGAGCGTATCGAATGAGTATTCTTACCGACACGTAGCGCATGCGTGGCTCGCCCGCCAATCGGCGGCCCCCACTCATCTGACGTTGACTCCGGGGGGAGAGCTGACGGTCTCCGGCTATGGCGAGACGTCGACCGCGCCGCCGAACTCCACCGTTACGGCCCGCCACCCCGAGAGCCGGTACGTCGCCACGGTGTTCAGCACCGGGGACGCCCGACTGGCGCTCAGCGTCACCACGCCGTGCCTGGTGCCGCCGCCCGGTGGGGGCGGGGTCAGGCGGGGGTCTTCGCGGTGAGGTCGTCCAGGACGATGCGGGGGCGGGTGGACTCGTGTTCGTCGCGGGCCGGGCGGGTGGAGTTGACGACTTCGGCGATGCGCTCGTAGCAGGTGACGGCGAGGGCCCAGGTCTCGACGTCCTGGCCGGTGCCCGTGTGGACGGTGGTGCGCAGGGCGTTGAGGAGGGCGATGACGCTGCGCCCGGAGAGGACGGTGTCGGCCTCGTCCTCCTGGAAGGCGCCGCGGGGGCGCTGGGCGGCCTCCTGCTGGTCGAAGTGTTCGGCGCCCTCCACCCGCGTGCCGAGGAACTCCCAGGTGTGCGGGTTGCAGGCGATCGCCACGGTGTTGACGGCGGCGGCCTTCAGCAGGGTGGCCACGTGGGCGGGCCAGGCGAGGGTGGCGGGGATGAGGTCGGCGACGCCGCCCGACTCGACGGGCGGCGCGTCGGCGGCGGGCCGGTCCGGGGCAGGCGCGGCCGCCTCGGCGGGGGTGAGCCGCGCGAGCAGGTCGATGAGCTGCTGCGCCTGTTCGGCGGTGATGCCGGGGGCCGGGCTGCTGCTCTCCTCGGCGTGGGCGGTCTCGGGCACGGGCGTCTCCTTCACGGGGAGGTAGGTGGGATCCGGCGGGTCGACGGGTTCGGGTCGGGGCTGGGCGGCCTCGGCGGCCCGGAGCTGGAGGCGGTGCAGTTCCTCGCGCGCCTCGGTGAGCCGGCGCTGCAACCGCCGGGTGTCGCGGTCGGCCTGTTCGGCGGAATGCCGCTCCCTGGTGAGCGCGGTGACGATCTCGTCGCGGTGGTCGCGCAGGCCGTCGACGATGGCGTTGAGCAGTTCGGTGTGCAGGGCGTCACCGGTGCCGCGCAGTTCGGTGAAGCCGTTCTCGACCTCGGTGCGGAGTAGGTCCACTCGGCCGGCGGTGCCCCTCAACTGCCCTCCCCTGTAGGTGCGGCACGCGAGAGTGCCGGGACCAGGGTGGCGGTGCGCGGCGGCGCCGGGGAGGTGATCGCCGGGGGCTGACCCAAACCCGATCGTCACTGTCCGGAATCGGATCGTCACACTGTTCGACCGCGGTGTGCGGCTCGTCCGGTGAATCCGTCCCGCCCCGGCACCCGCCGATCCGGCCGGCGGGTGCGATGCTTCCGGAAGTCCGTCGCGTCGAGCCCGCCGTCCAGTCCGAGGAGATGCCCATGCGTGCCGAACCCGTCGCCGACACCCCCTGCCTCACCCTGGGTGAAGGCCCGGTCTGGGATGCGGCCGCCCAGTCGATCCACTGGATCGGCATCCCGGACCGCGAGGTCCTCACCCTCCACCGCCCGAGCGGCCGGCTCACGGTGCTCGAACTGGACGTCACCCCGGGCACGTTGATGCCGGCCACGGAGGGCAGCCCGGTCCTCGCGACCGAGCGCGGGTTCGAGTCGCTGGACACCGCGACCGGCCGGACGGAGCTGCTCGCCGCCGTCGAGGCCGACCGGCCGGACCGCCGGATGAACGACGGGAAGCGGGACCCTTACGGCCGGCCGGTCGCGGGCACCATGCAGCGCACCGGGCCGCAGCAGCCGGGGCCGCTGTACCGGCTGGAGTCCGACGGCTCGGTGCGGCCGATCCTGGACGGCCTGGCCATCCCCAACGGCCTGGCCTGGCCCGAGCCGGACCGGCTCTGGCACATCGACACCCCGACCCGGCGGATCGGGTTCTACGAGTACCCCGAGCACGGCCCGGTCGGCCGCCGGATCCGTTCGCTGGACGTCTCCCACCTGCCGGGGATGCCCGACGGCATGACCCTGGACGAGGCCGGGAACCTCTGGGTGGCGTTCTGGGACGGCGGGGCGGTGCACTGCCTCTCGCCGGAGGGCCGGCTGCTGGACACCGTGGAGGTCCCGGCGCCGCGGACGACCAGCTGTGCCTTCGGTGGGCCGGGGCTGGACACGCTGTTCGTCACCACCGCCCGGAGCGAGGAACACCCGCTCTCCGGGCGGCTGTTCGAGCTGGCCGTCCCGGGGGTGCGCGGCCGGGCCTGAGGGCGCGGGGGCGGGAGCGCGGGAGTGTCGGGCGGCCGGTGCCGGGGCCGGCCGCCCGGTGCTGAGCGGGTGGCTCAGGACTGCCCGAGCAGGCGGGCGAAGTCCATCCCGAGGCTGCCGAGGACGGGCAGCGCGCCGAGGTCGGTGATGCCGCCGACCGGGATGACGTAGCCCTGGTTCACCTCCCGGGGCACGGCCGCCGCCGGAGTCGCGGTGGCGCCGGTCAGGACGGCCGCGCCCAGCAGGGCGGCGCCGAGGGCGGCGCTGCGGAGCGGAACGCGGAACGCGGGGCGGAGCGGGGTGCGGGACGGCGTGCGGGACGGGATGCGCAAGGGGGCCTCCGGAGAGTGGGACGCGTGAACTGACAACGCGTCGTCCGCTCTGCGGTCACGTATCGTCCCGCCTTCGGCCGTTTTCGTAAAGCTTCCTGCTTTGTGTTCATGACAACACGTCAAAGGTATGGACCTCCCTTCGACGTCCGGCATACGGTCCTTCCCTGGGTAGCTCGGACGTGCCCGAACTCCACTGCACCGCAAGCCGATTCGGCCTGCTCGGGAGCTTCCGCAGGTCCGCCGGCCCGCCCGTACTCGGTCATGCCGTCCGCACCGACAATCGGAGGGAACCATGCGAGTCGTCAAGAACCTCAGGATCCTGGCCGGCGCTCCGCTCGCCGCCGCCGCACTGATCGCCCTGACCGCGGGTTCGGCCAGTGCCGCGATCCCGATCAACAAGCCGATGACCGGCAAGGCGACCTACTACAACGACGCCGGCTACGGCGCCTGCGGCACCCAGATCAACGCGTCCAACCAGATGCTGGTGGCGGTCTCGCACACCTGGTGGACTTCGGCGAATCCGAACAACGACCCGCTGTGCAAGGGCATCTCGGTCAAGGTGACCTATCAGGGCAAGACGGTCACCGTTCCGGTCCGGGACAAGTGTCCGTCCTGCGACTCCACGCACCTCGACCTGAGCCAGCCGGCCTTCGCCAGGTTCGCGCCACTGGGCCAGGGCGTGATCAACGGGCTCACCTGGCAGTTCGTCAAGGCCGGTTTCGCCGGGGAGACGATCCCGCTGTCGGCGCCCATCGAGGGCTCGACGATCGGCGCGGGAGCGGGCGCTTCGCGCTGACCCGCCGCGGGCCGGACCGGTCGGCGCCCTGCCGGCCGGTCCGGGTGCGGGCGGCCGTCACTTCGCGGCGACGCTCCGCTGCGGCTGTCGAGGACGGCCAGGGCCACCTGGACGGCGTCCACTGCGCAATGGTGGCGCCCGGTGTGCGCGGCCGGGTCGGGCGGGCCGAGGGCGCCCTGGAGGATCCGCGCGAGTGCCGCCCGCTCCGGGGCGGTGATCTCGGGTGTCGACATGGTGGTAACTATAGTTGCCGAAATCCCGTGAGGTAACCAGAGTTGTCGACCGGGCCGGCGTCGGAGGCTCTGACAGGTCGGAGGCTCTGACAGGTCGGAGGCTCTGACAGTGTGCAGGGCGGGGTGCGCGGATCCTGCCACCGTGTCGGTGGTCGCGGCGCACCGCCGCGGCATAGCGTCCGGGGAGACCACCGAGCGAAGGCAGGTTCCCGTGGACCGCACCGGCGACGAATCCCCGGCCGTCAACGGCCGCGTCTCCTTCTGGTACGCGCAGACCGGACTGCCCGAGCCCCGGCCCGCGCTGCCGGGCGACGCGGACGCGGACGTGTGCATCGTCGGTGGCGGGTACACCGGGCTCTGGACCGCCTACTACCTCAAGAAGGCCGACCCCGGACTGCGGATCACCGTGCTGGAGCGCCGGTTCTGCGGCTACGGCGCCTCGGGGCGCAACGGCGGGTGGCTCTACAACGGGTTCGCCGGCCGGTCGGCCTTCGCCCGCCGGTACGGGGCCGGGCCGGCCGCCGCCATGCAGCGGGTGATGGACGAGGCGGTCGGCGAGGTGGCCGACACCGTCGCCGCCGAGCGCATCGAGGCGGACCTCGTCCGGGGCGGCGTCCTGGAGGTCGCCCGGACCCCGGCCCAGCTGGCCCGGTTGCAGGCCTTCGCGACGGCCGAGCGCTCCTTCGGCGCGGACCGCGTCCGGCTGCTGACCGCGGCCGAGACCGGTGAGCGCATCCGGATCGCCGGCACCCTCGGCGGCACCTGGACGCCCTACGGCGCGCGCGTCCAGCCCGCCAAGCTGGCCCGCGGGCTCGCCGAGGTGGTGGCGGGTCTGGGCGTCCGCGTCCACGAGCGGACGCCGGTCACCGCCGTCGAACCGGGCGGCGCCGGCCGCCGGGCCCGCGCCGTCACCCCGCACGGCACCGTCACCGCCGACCACGTGCTGCGCGCCACCGAGGGGTTCACCGCCGGGCTCCGGGGCGAGCGGCGGACCTGGCTGCCGATGAACTCCGCGATGATCGCCACCGAACCGCTGCCGGAGTCCTTCTGGGCCCGGACCGGCTGGACCGGCCGCGAAGTCCTCGGCGACTTCGCCCATGCCTACATGTACGCGCAGCGCACCGCGGACGACCGGATCGCGCTCGGCGGGCGCGGCGTCCCCTACCGGTACGGCTCGCGCACCGACGCGGACGGGACCACCCAGCCGGCCACCGTCCGGCAGCTGCGCGAGATCCTCGACAGCTTCTTCCCGGCGGCCGCCGGTGCCCGGATCGACCACGCCTGGGCCGGGGTGCTCGGCGTCCCCCGCGACTGGTGCGCCACCGTGGACCTCGACCGCGCCTCCGGGCTCGGCTGGGCCGGCGGGTACGTGGGCAGCGGGGTCACCACCGCCAACCTGGCCGGCCGCACCCTGCGCGACCTCGTCCTCGGCCGTGACACCGAGCTCGCCCGGCTGCCCTGGGTCGGCCACCGGGTGCGCCGCTGGGAGCCGGAGCCGCTGCGCTGGCTCGGTGTGCACGCCCTCTACGCCGCGTACCACGCCGCCGACCGCCAGGAGTCCACCGGCCGGGCCACCGGCTCACCGCTCGCCCGGCTGGCGGACGCCATCTCCGGACGGCACTGACCGGGGGGCGACCGAGCGGCCGTGCTCCCGGCGGCCGTTCGGGCGTGCCGCGGTGGCAGCGGCGGTCGCCACGACGCACGGTGGTCCCGGGGTCGAGGCGGCGGAGGGACGGTCCGGGTGCGCAGGTGGCGAGTGGGACTGGTGGGGCTGGCCGTGTCACTGGGGCTCGGTGCGCCGACGGCCTCGGCCCTGCCGGTGCGGCCGGGCTGGGCGGTCGTGGTGGTGGATCAGGGATCACGCAGCGTGCTCCTGCTGCAGAGCGCCGAGGAGCTGATGGCCTATCGGGGACCTGGCCGGCTGCCGGTGGTGTGGTCCTGGAGCGCGGACCGCGCGGCGGACCTCGCCGATCTCACCCCGGTGCACAGCTGGTCGATGCCGGACGAGGCGAAGAGCCGGGTGCGCGGCGGCCGGCGCTACCTGCTGACCACCGCCAGCGGCGGGCTGGTGGCGGTGGTCGACACCGCGACCGGCGGCACCTACTGGGCCGCCGACACCGGCGGCGCCAACCCGCACAGCGTGGAGCTGCTGCCGGACGGCAACGTCGCCGTCGCGGCCAGCACGGGCGGGTGGGTCCGGCTCTACGCCGCCTCGCGGGGGCCGCGCAGCACCGTCCACGCGGTGTACCCGCTCAAGGGCGCGCACGGCGTCCAGTGGGACGGGCGCACCCGGCTGCTCTGGGCGGTGGGGGACGACGAACTCACCGCGCTCCGGGTGGGCGGCACACCGGCCGCGCCGGTGCTCACGGCCGCCCGGAGTATCCCGCTGCCGGAGCCGGGCGGGCACGACCTCGCGCCGGTGCTCGCCGCGCCGGGCCGGTTCTGGGTGAGCACCGCCGAGCACCTGTGGCAGTTCGACCCGGCCGGCGGGCGCTTCACCCGGGTGCGGTTCGCCGACGAGGCCGCGGAGCGTGACATCAAGAGCGTCGGCGACGAACCCGGCACCGGGCGGCTGCTCACCGCCGCCCCCGACCATGCGGGGGCCTGCTCCTGGTGCACCTCCGTCCTGGCACTCCACGGTCCGGACGGTGCCCGGACCCTGCGCGGTACGCAGGTGTACAAGGCGCGCTGGTGGGCCGGTTGGAGCGGGTGACGGTCGCTCAGGGTGACGGCCCGGGGTGGCATTCGGCTGATGCGGCAGATTTTATGCCCCGGCAAACTACTCCAATGGTGGGCAGTTTCCCCTGCGGCCGCCCAAACCTCGTATGCGGTGCCCAGCCTGGGATAGCGTCCAGTGCACCGGGGGGTACCTCGCTTGCGTGTGTGCCGCACCGGTCCGTTCGAACGCATCCGACGAATGCCTCAGCTAATTCGGGAGAAACTCATGGGTAATAGCATTTCGGAAATCCGGCCGGTCGCCGTGGACGAGCTGCGGCTCGCCGTGGACTCCCTCGCGGCCTTCCCGGCCCGGGGCGGGGCCGGCGGCTCCGACGTCCCCGAGCGCCTGGCGGCGGTCGCCGACCTCTGCCGGGCCGTCGACGGGGTGCTGGACAGCCTGGTCGTCCAGGCTGCCGCCGAGGCCGCCGAGGAGGGGTGGACGGCGGCCCGGATGGCGTCCGAACACGCCGTTTACTACGCCCGGTTGCGGCGGGCGCTGCTGCCCGCCGGAGCGGGCGGCCAGGGCGATGCCGGGCTGAAGAAGCCGTGAGCGCGCCGCACTCCAACGCGCACGTCCTGACCTGCCCCACTCGGTGGAGCGACGTGGACGAGAACGGGCACATCAACAACGCCCGGCTGGTCTCCTACGTCCAGGAGGGGATTTACGACCTCTTCTGCCACCACAAGGTCGCCGTCCGGGAATCCCTCTTTCCGTCCGGATTCCTGATCGCACGGCACGAGATCGATTACCTGGAACAGTTGCACCACCAGCCGGAGCCATTGCTGGTACGGCTGACCGTGGAGCGGCTGGGCCGGAGTTCCGCGCATGTGGTGGTGAATGTCTGCCGCGATCCGCTCACCTATATGCGGGCGCGCACCGTGGTGGTCGCCCGGGACCGCGAATCGGGCCGTTCCCGTAAACTCAGCCAGTCCGAGCGCCGATTTCTCTCGGCGTTCGTCCCGGGCGAGGCGGTCGAGGCGACGGCCTCGGCGCCGTCACAGCGGGTGCCGGTGTCGGCATCGCGCAGCCCGCTGCCCAGCTCGGCGCTCCGCGCCCGCCGACGCTGTCGCGCCTCGGCGCGCTGACGGCGGCGATGCCGGCACCGATGACGCTGCCGGCATCCAGCACAGTCAGCACATCC
The DNA here is from genome assembly GCF_040630735.1 of Kitasatospora sp. NPDC005748. Lineage (NCBI taxonomy): Bacteria > Bacillati > Actinomycetota > Actinomycetes > Kitasatosporales > Streptomycetaceae > Kitasatospora > Kitasatospora sp. NPDC005748. The sequence goes on along the minus strand of NZ_JBEXYD010000001.1, from coordinate 203,189 downwards.
AGCACATCCAGGGCGTCCGGGACCACGGACGCGTCCGGGACAGGGCCCACTGGGCCATAGGACGAGCATGACCCGCAGCGCGGGCAGGACCGGGGGGCGAGGCCGCGGCGGCCGAGCCCGCGGACACCGCCGGGCGCCTGGCCGGGCCGCGATCGTCGTGGCCGACGCGAGGGCGGCGGGTACGGGGGCGGCCGCGGCGAGGACGGCGGCGGTGGGGTGGGCAGCGGCGGCAATGGCGCCGCCGACTGCGGAGCACCCGACCGGGGCGCCGACCGGCTGCCGCGCTCCCGACAACCCGACGAGGCGGCGGCCGGAAGCGGCCGTGGGAGCCGCCCGGTGCTCACCCGGTGGGTCGTCCGGTGCTCACCCGGTGGGTCTCCCGTGGACCGTCCGGTGGGTCGCCCGCGCCGCTCAGCCGGTCGTGGCGCGAAACAGCTCCGCGCCGGCGCCCGTCAGGAGGACCGGGTCGCCGGTCGGCCGCAGGTAGGCCGATCCGCCCGGCCGCAGGTCGAGGGTGTGGCCCGCGGCGCTCCGCAGCCGGGCCCGCCCGGCCGTACAGAGCAGGATCTGCGGCGCGGTCAGGTCGATCCCGGTGGGGGTGGCGGTGGGCCGCAGCCGGGAGAGCCGGAACTCCTCGGCCGGTGACGGGAAGACCTCCTCGATCCCCCGACCGGCCCCCGAGCCGTCCGCGGGGGGCCCGGCGGCAGGGGAGGCGGTGAGCACGGGGGGCTCACCGGTCCGGAACGAGGTCACCGCCAGCAGCCCGTCCACGTCGATGTGCTTGGCGGTGAGGCCGCAGCGCAGCACATTGTCCGAGTTGGCCATCAACTCGACTCCCAGACCGTGCAGATAGGCATGCGGCACCCCGGCGTCCAGCGCCAGGGCCTGGCCCGCCCCGAGCCGGACGTGGTTCAGCAGCAGCGCGGCGACCAGGCCCGGGTCGCCGGGGTAGTCCCGGGCCGCCCGCGCGTAGGCGGCGCAGGCGGCGGCGTACGGTCCGCCGCCGGCGGCGACTCGCCGCAGTGCCGCGCCCACGGCGGCGAGCTCGGCCGGCCCGGGGCGGACGTCCTCCAGGACGTGCCGCAGCATCGCGGGCAGCACCTCCTCGGCCGGCCGGTCGCGCAGCGCGGTGACCCAGGGGGTGAGCGGCGGGACGGCCAGCGCGTCCAGCAGCCCGGCCGTGGCGGGCGCCGGTCGGAACCCGCAGAGTGCCTCGAAGTCGCCGAGGGCGCAGATCAGTTCGGGCTTGTGACCGCGGTCCCGGAAGATCCGCCGCGGGGCGTCCCGGGGGATGCCGCGGGCCTCCTCGGCGGCGAAGCCGACCTCGGCCTGCGCCCGGGTCGGGTGCACCTGGAGCGAGAGCGCCCGGTCGGCGGCCAGCACCTTGAACAGGAAGGGGAGTCGCGGCCCGAACCGCTTCACGGTGTCCGGCCCGAGCTCGCCGTCCGGGTCCTCGGCGATCAGCCGGTCCAGCGGGCGGGGGCCCGCGTCCGCGCCGTCGTCCCGCAGCGAGGGCGCGGACGGGTGGGCACCCATCCAGAGCTCGGCCTGCGGTTCGCCGGTGGGCGGGGCGCCGGTGAGCGCGGGGATGGCGGTGACGGACCCCCACGCGTAGCCGCGGACGGGGTTGAGGAGCGGGGCGAACGGGGGACGGGTGGGTGCGGGCATGCGGGGCCTCTCCTGAGGGGGCCGACGGGGTGGCTACAGCGGGCCCGGGAGTGCCTGACACCCCGCCGGCGCCGGTCGGCAGAGCGCCGCCGCGCCGATCAGGCCCGCGTCGGTGCCGAGTTCGGCGCGGCGGACGTCGAGGCCCCGGACGTAGGGCAGCGCGGCGTACCGGTCGAGGTGGCGGGCGAGCGGGTCGAACAGCGGGGCGCCGGCGGCGGCGACCCCGCCGCCGATCACCACCCGGTCGAGGTCGACCAGGGCGGCGGTGGCGGCGATCCCGGCGGCCAGCGCCTGGGCGGCCCGGTCGAAGGAGGCGAGCGCGACCGGATCGCCGGCCAGCGCGTCGGCGGCGACGGCGCGCGCCGAGCGGTCCTCGCCCCCGTTCGACGGGCGCCAGCCCCGGGCCACGGCCCGCCGGGCGATCGCCGGACCGGAGGCGATCCCCTCCAGGCAGCCGCGCGAGCCGCAGGGGCACGGGTCGCCGTCCAGGTCGACGCTGATGTGACCGAGGTGGCCCGCGTTGCCGCTGGGGCCGGGCCGCACCGCGCCGTCCAGGACCAGCCCGGCGCCGACCCCGGTGGAGACCACCAGGCAGAGCGCGTTGGCGGCGTCGCGCGCGGCGCCGCGCCACTGCTCGGCGGCCGCCATCGCGACGCCGTCCCCGGCCAGCGCCACCGGGACGGCGGCCCCGGCCACGGCGGGGTGCGCGGCGACTTCGGCGACCAGCGGGAACGCCCGCCAGCCGGGGATGTTGACCGGGCTGACGGTGCCGTGCCTGAGGTCCACCGGCCCGGCGCTGCCGATGCCGACGGCGGTCACCGCGGCCCAGCCGGGCGCGGTGGCGAGCCGGTCGAGCACCTGGTGCACCACGGCCAGCACGGCCGCGCCGGACCGCGCGGCGGGAGTGGGCAGTTGGAGTCGGTGGGAGAGCTCCCCGCGTTCGTCGACGAGCGCCCCGGCGATCTTCGTCCCGCCGATGTCGAGGGCGGCGAACAGCGGGCGGACGGGCGGGGCGGCGGTCATCGCAGGGGCTCCAGAACCGGGGACGGGGCCCCCGCCCGGGCGGGCGGGGGCACAGGGGCAGGGTAGGTCCGGCCCGGGCGGGCCCGCGGGACGCCCGGACGGACGGCGTCGGGCGGGCACCCGCCGGGCCGGACCGGGGCGTCAGCCCGCGGCGGCCGTCAGGCGCAGCGTGACCAGCTCGAACGGCCGCAGGGCCAGCTCGACGCCGTCGCCGCTCACCGTCACCGAGCCGCGGGTGCCGTCCCACGGCCGCTCCAGCAGGTCGCAGGGCACCGCCCCGGCCAGCGGGAACGAGGTCGTGAGCCGGCCCCGGGCGCGGCCGCCGTTGGCCTCGTAGACGCGGACGACCACGTCCCCGCTGCCGTCGTCGGCCAGCTTGACGGCGCTGACCACCAGGGCGTCCTCGTCCAGCTCCACCAGCGGCCGGACGGCGTCGGCGGTGCCGGTCACCCGCCGCTCGGGCAGGCTGATCAGGTAGCCCTCGCGGACGGCGTCGGCGATCCCGGCGCCCGGCACCAGGGCGTGCCGGAACCGGTGCAGGCCCTGGTCGGTCTGCGGGTCGGGGAAGCGCGGGGCGCGCAGCAGCGAGAACCGCACCGTGGTCGTGGTGCCGCCGTCCGCCGCGCGGACCGTGCGGGTGACGTCGTGGCCGTAGGTGGAGGCGGTGACCAGCGCGACGCCCCAGCCCGGCTCGTCCAGGTGGACGAAGCGGTGGTTGCAGGCCTCGAACTTGGCCGCCTCCCAGCTGGTGTTGGTGTGGGTGGGCCGGTAGAGGTGGCCGAACTGGGTCTCGGCGGCGTACCGCTCGGTGTGCACGTCCAGCGGGAAGGCCGCCTTGAGGAACTTCTCCGTCTCGTGCCAGTCCACCTCGGTGTCGATGTCCAGCCGCCGGGCGCCCGCGCGCAGGGTCAGCGTCTGGACCACCGTGGAGGAGCCGAAGGAGCGGGCCACCCGGACGGCGACCGCGTCCGGTGCGGCGAGCGACACGGTGAGCGCGTCCACCCCGGTCAGGTCGGTGACGGAGTTGCGGTAGAACTGGTCCACGTCCCAGGCGTCCCACATGTTCGGGAAGTCCGGGTGCAGCTGGAGCAGGTTGGCGCGTTCGCCGGGGGCCACCGTCTCGCGCCCGGTGGCGAGGTCCACCGCCGAGACGACCAGGCCCTCGCCGTCCACCGTGACGGACAGCAGGCCGTTCTCCAGCACGAACCCGCCGCCCGCCCGCGCGGTGACCGCGCAGCCGTCCGCGGGTGCCGCCGAGGCCGGCGCCGCGCCGCCGGCGGGCGCCGCCGAGCGGGTGTGCGGGGCGCCGTTGAACACCAGCTCGCGCCCGCCCGCCCGGTCCCCGGCCAGGGCCTGCTGGGCCCGCTCGATCAGCGCCTCCAGCTCCTCGCCGAGCGCCGCGTACGTCGCCTCGGCCTCCCGGTGGACCCAGGCGATCGACGAGCCGGGCAGGATGTCGTGGAACTGGTGCAGCAGCACCGTCTTCCAGATCCGGTCCAGCTCCTCGTACGGGTACGCCAGCCCGGTGCGCAGCGCGGCGGTGGCGCACCACAGCTCGGCCTCGCGCAGCAGGTTCTCGCTGCGGCGGTTGCCCTGCTTGGTCTTGGCCTGGCTGGTCAGGGTGGCCCGGTGCAGCTCCAGGTACAGCTCGCCGACCCAGACCGGCGGGTTCGGGTACTCGGCCTCGGCCTTCTCGAAGAACTCGGCCGGCCGCTCCCAGCGGACCGTGGCCGAACCCTCCAGGTCCCGCAGCCGGGCCGCCTTGGCGATCATCTCGCGGGTGGTGCCGCCGCCGCCGTCACCCCAGCCGGTCGGGGCGATCGAGTGCCGGGCCACGCCCTTGTCCTTGAAGTTCCGCGCGGCGTGCGCGATCTCCTTGCCCTTCATGGAGCAGTTGTAGGTGTCCACGGGCGGGAAGTGGGTGAAGATCCGCGTCCCGTCGATGCCCTCCCAGAGGAAGGTGTGGTGCGGGAACTTGTTGACCTGGCTCCACGAGATCTTCTGGGTCAGCAGCCACTTGGAGCCCGCGTTGCGGATGATCTGCGGCAGCCCGCCGGTGAAGCCGAAGGTGTCCGGCAGCCACGCCTCCTGGTTCTCGACCCCGAACTCCTCCAGGAAGAACCGCTTGCCGTGGACGAACTGCCGCGCCATCGCCTCCGAACCGGGCATGTTGGTGTCGGACTCCACCCACATGCCGCCGGCCGGCACGAACCGGCCCTCGGCGACGGCCTTCTTGACCCGCGCGTAGACCTCGGGCCGGTGCTCCTTGATCCAGGCGTACTGCTGCGCCTGCGACATGGTGTAGACGAAGTCGGGCTCGTCCTCCAGCAGCGCCGTCATGTTGGCGGTGGTGCGGGCGACCTTGCGGACGGTCTCGCGCAGCGGCCAGAGCCAGGCCGAGTCGATGTGCGCGTGGCCGACCGCGCTGATCCGGTGCGCGGAGGGCACGGCCGGCGAGGCCAGCACGCCGGCCAGCTGCTCCCGGGCGGCGGCCGCGGTGCCGTTGACGTCCTGGAGGTCGATCGCGTCCAGGGACCGCTCGACGGCGCGCAGCACGTCCCAGCGGCGGGCGCCGTCGACCGGCAGCTCCTCCATCAGCTCGCCCAGCACCTCCAGGTCCATGACGAGCTGCCAGACCGTCTCGTCGAAGACCGCGAGGTCCATCCGGGCCAGCTTGTACTGCGGCCGGTCGCCGGCGGTGTCCTTGTCGCCGAGCTCGGTCGGCAGGAAGGGGTGGTAGTCGAGGATCACCGGGTTGGCGGCGGCCTCGACGTGCAGCAGCACCTGCTCGCCGCCGGCCGCGGGGGCGGCGATCCGCACCCACTGGTTCTGCGGGTTGAGGCCCTTCACCGGGCTGCCGTCCGGGCGGTAGACCAGGCCCTCGCACTGGAAGCCGGGCATGTTGGCGTCGAAGCCGAGGTCGATCAGCGCCTCGACGGTCCGCCCGGCCCACGCCTCGGGCACGGTACCCGCGACGGTGATCCAGCTGGTGCTCCACGGGGCGCCCCAGGCGTCGCCGACGGCGATCGGGGTGCGCGGCGCGGCGAGGCCCTCGGCGACCGGGACGGGCTCGCCGGGCGCGGTCCAGACCGTGACCTCCAGCGGGACGGACTCCGGGTAGAGCGCCGGTCGGATGCGCTCCTCCAGGACCCGCTTGAGGCGGGACTCGACCAGGCTGCGGTCATCGTGCATGTCAGCAGGCTCCGTTGCGTGACTGAGGGGTGGTGACGGGGAGTCGGGGTGCGGCTTTCGCGGGGTCCGGGCGGTGGTTCGTCAGCGTACGTCGTCCGGGTGGACGACCTCGGTGATGCCCCGGGCGGCCAGGTGGGCGCGGTCCTCGGCGCGCTCGGCGAGCACCGCGGTCGGCCGGGCGCCGGCCTCGGCGAGGCGCATGAACGCCTCGAAGACGGTGCCGCCCGGGCCGCAGACCGAGCGCTTGGGCGAGGTGACGTCGTCGCCGGTGGCGACCACCACGGCGGTGGTGCGCGGCCGGGGCGGCCGCCGGTCGGTGCGCAGGTCCGCGACGGCGGCGGCGAGCCGGGCGCCGGCCGGTTTGACCCGGCGGTCGGTGGTGAGCAGGCCGAGGCTGTACTCCAGCTCGGGGAAGTCGGCCAGCGAGCGGTCGACGTCGTGCGAGCACCACCAGGTGACGCCCCAGAGGTCCGGGCAGTCCAGCACGGCCGCCACCGTGTCGCCGGTGAACCGGGCGGCGTCCTCGGCGGTGATGTGCGGGGCCGGCGCGCCGACCTCCTGCAGCCAGACCGGGCGGTGCGGGTCGTCCGCCCAGGCCTTGGAGAGCTCGACCAGGTAGGCGGCGTGCTGGGCGGTGGCGGTGGAGTGCGCCCCGTAGCGTTGGGCGGTGCCGTTGAACACCCAGGAGTGCACGGCGGTGGCGGCGCCGAGCCGGGCCGAGTGCCAGGGGGTGAACGGGTGCTCGTCCAGGTACCAGGCGGCGTCGTAGGAGGCGTGCAGGTGGAGCCGGCCGGGCGCGCCCTGCTCGCAGGCGGCGAGCATCCGGCGCAGCCAGGCGTCGACCTGCCCGGGGGTGGCCCGGTCCGGGTCGGGGTGCGGGTCGCCGGAGAACTGGTTGACCTCGTTGCCGACCGTCATGCCGAGGAAGTTGGGCCGCTCGTGCAGGGCCGCGGCCAGGGTGCGCAGGTAGGCGGCCTGGCCGTCGATCACGTCCGGGTCGGTGAAGAGGTTGCGGCGGTGCCAGGTCTGCGTCCACGAGGGCTGGAAGTCGAAGCTCGACAGGTGGCCCTGGAGGCCGTCCACCGCGACGTCCAGGCCGCGCTCGCCGGCCGCGTCCACCAGCTCGGTCAGCTGCTCGACGGCGCGCGGGCGGATCAGTGTCCGGTTCGGCTGGAAGACGGGCCAGAGCGGGAAGACCCGGACGTGGTCCAGGCCGAGCGCGGCGATCGAGTCGAGGTCGGCGCGGACGGCGTCGAGGTCGAAGTCGAGCCAGTGGTGGAACCAGCCGGCGCTGGGCGTGTAGTTGACGCCGAAGCGCGGGGCGGCGGTGGCCTGGGTGCGGTCCCCGGCCCGGTCCTGGGCGCGGTCCTGCGGGCGGTCCTGAGCGGCGGTCATGCGCGGTGGGCTTCCTCGGTGGGTGCGGCCGTCGCGGGTACGGCGACGGGTCGGGCGGATGGCGCGGCTACCCCTTGACGGCCCCCTCCTCGACGCCCTTGAAGAAGAAGCGCTGGCAGACGCCGAACACCACGACGATCGGCAGGAAGGCGATCATGGTGCCGGCCGCGATCAGCCGGGGGTTGGCGCTGAACGTGCCGTTGAGGTACTGGAGCCCGACGGTGAGCGTGTACTTCTGCGGGTCGTTGAGCACGATCAGCGGCCAGAGGAAGTCGTCCCAGGCGCCGATGAAGGTGAAGATGACGATCACGCTGAGCATGCCGCGCACGTTCGGCAGGCCGATGTGCCACAGGCGCTGCCAGACGGAGGCGCCGTCCACCAGGGCGGCCTGGTCGAGTTCGGGCGGGACGGCCGCGAAGGCCGTCCTCATCAGCAGCACGTTGAGCATGGCGATCGCGCCGGGCAGGGCGACGCCGGTCAGCGAGTCGGCCAGGCCGAGGCTGCGGACCGTCACGTACTGGGAGACGATGGTGACCTCGCCGGGCAGGACCAGCGTGGCGAGGAAGAGGCCGAAGACCAGCCGGGCGCCGCGGAAGCGCAGTTTGGCCAGGGCGTAGCCGGCCAGGGTGGTGCCGACCACGTTGCCGAAGATCGCGATCGCGGCCACGACCAGCGAGTTGGCCGCGTACGTCCAGACCGGGATGGTGTCGGCGACCTTGCCGTAGTTGGCGAAGGTGAGGTCCTGCGGGAAGAAGCTCGGGTGCTTGGTGTAGACGTCCTCGCCCGGCCCCTTGAGCGAAGTGGAGAGCTGCCAGAGGAACGGGCCGATCACCAGCAGCAGGACGACCAGCAGGAGCAGGTAGCGCAGCGCGGTCTGGGCGGGGGAGGGGGAGTTGAAGCTCCGGGCGCGCCGGGCGGCGGCGGGGCGGTCCGCGGGCTCGCGGGGAGCGGGGACCGGGGCCGTGGCGGGTGCCTGGGCGGGCCCGGTGGGGGTGGCGGGTCGGGTCACGGGGTCAGTCCGCCTTCCGGTTCAGGCGCGTCAGGAGCAGCATCGGGCCGAGGGTGATGACGAACAGCAGCAGGCTGAGCGCCGAGGCGTAGCCCAGGTGGCCGGTGAAGCCGCGGCTGTACATCTGGATCAGCATCACCACCGACATGTCCCGGCCGCCGGGGCCGCCGGTGCCGTTGGAGAGCACGTACAGCTCGGAGAAGACGCGCAGTGAGGAGACCGAGATCAGGACCGAGATCAGCATCATGGTGGGGCGCACCCCGGGCAGGGTGACGTGCCAGAACCGGCGGAAGGCGCTCGCGCCGTCGACCGCGGCGGCCTCGTGCAGTTCGCGGCCGACGTTGGCCAGCGCCGACAGGTAGATCACCATGTAGTAGCCGAGGCCCTTCCAGGTGGTCAGGGCGATCGAGCTGAGCAGCAGCAGCCAGCGGTCGGTCAGGAACGCGACCGGGGAGTCGGCCAGCCCGGTCTGCTGGAGCAGGCCGTTGACCAGCCCGCGGTCGTCGAGCACCCAGCCCCAGATCAGCGCCACCACGACGGCGGAGGCGATCACCGGGGTGTAGAAGGCGGTGCGGAAGAAGGTGATGCCGGGCAGCTTGCGCTGCACCAGCAGGGCGAGCAGCAGCGGCAGGACGGTCAGCAGCGGGAGGCAGATCAGCAGGTAGACGATGCTGTTGAGCAGGGCGTCGGCCAACTGCTCGTCGCTGAAGATGCGTTCGTAGTTGGCGAGGCCGGTGAACCGGCCACCGCCCAGGGGCTTGGCGTTGGTGAACGAGAGGATCACCGTGTTGATCGTCGGCCAGAGGTTGAAGACGACCAGCCAGATGATCGCGGGCCCGGCGAGCAGCCAGGGGGTGAACCAACGCCGGTGGGTCATACCGATGCCTTCCTGGGGCGGGGAGGGTGGGTCCCCGGGGGTGGTGCGGTGCGGGCCGGGGCCGTCGGGCCGGGGAGCCGCGGCGGGGGCTGCGGCCGGGGTTTCGCGGCCGGGTCCCGGCGGGCCGGGGGCGGTGCCGGCGGCCGGTGCGGGCGGCCCCGGCGGGCGGCGGCTCCTGGGGGAGGACGCCGCCGCGCCACCGGTACGGGGTACTGCCGGGGGCCGGTCCGGGGACCGGATCAGCCCTTGAGCAGCTGGTTGCAGCGCTCGACGGCGGTGTCCAGGGCCTGCTTCGAGGTCGCGTCGCCGCTGATCGCCAGGGCGATCTGCTGCTTGATGACGGTGCCCATCGCGTCGTCGACCTCGACCGGCTGGAGGATCTTCGCCTTGGCCAGCGAGGTGAACGCGACGACCTTGGCGTCACCGGCGTTGGTGCCGTCGCTCTTGCTGAAGAAGGGGTCGCCGGCGGATGCCTTGGTGGACGGGAAGATGCTGGTCAGGTGGGCGAACTTGGCCTGGTTCTCGGCGCTGGTGACCCAGCGGGCGAGGGCCACCGCGGCGGCCGGGTTCTTGCTGTTCCTCGGGACGGACAGGCCCTGGACGTAGAGCGGCGGCGTGCCCGTCGCGGGGGAGGAGACGATCTTCGGGGCGAGGGTCGGGTTGTCGGTCGCGACGCTGGTGATGAAGTTGGCGCCACCGGTGGTCCAGCCCGCGGTGCCGGCGTTGAAGAGCTTGGAGTTGCCGGCGTAGGTGTCGGTCAGGACGTCCTTGGGCAGCAGGCCCTCCTTGAACGCCGCGCGGTACTTGTCGAGCAGCGCGGCGGCCTCGGGGGTGTTGAAGGTGAAGGACTTGCCGTCGTCCGACATCACCTTGACGCCGGCGTTGACCAGGTCGCCGAGGCCGGGCTTGCGGCTCATCAGGTAGGTCGAACCGTCCGACTTCTCCTTGAACACCCGGGCCTGGGCGATCAGTTCGTCCAGGGTGCCGGGAAGGGCCTTGGGGTCCAGGCCGTTCTTCGTCAGCAGCTCGGAATTCCAGTAGTTCACATCGGTGTTGAGGTACCAGGGGTAGCCGTAGGTGCCGTCCATGCCGCGGAAGCGGTAGGCGTCGACGCCGCCCGCGACGTACTCGTCGGCGAGCTTCGGGTCGGCCTTGGCGATGTCCAGCAGCTGGTTCTGCCTGGCCAGCGGGAGGGCGAAGTCCGGCGGGAGGTTGACCACGTCGGGGAGGCCGCCGGCCGCGGCCTGGCTGAGCACCTTGTCCGAGTAGCCGTCGCCGGGCTGGTCGAGCCAGTCGACCTCGACGCCCGGGTACTTCTGCTTGAAGCCGTCGATCACGCTCTGCATGTAATCGGTGAACTTCGGCTTGAGTGCCCAGGTCTGGAGCGAGACCTTGCCCTTGACGTCACCGGTGGCGGCCGCACTCGCCGCGGTGTCGTCGCTCTTGGTGTCGGAGCCGAGTCCGCAGCCGGTGAGCGTGGCGGTGGTGACCGCCGCCATCGTCAGTGCCGCCCAGATTCTTCGCATGAGGGTCTCCCGGTCCAGGGGGTGGGTGGGGGATTGTGCTGACGTACAGAACCTGACTTACTAAACCGGTCTAGCTGTTGCAGGGACTATGCTCCCGCCTAAACTTGGATGTCAAGAGAGGAGTCGGATTCTGTGGGCAGACCGACCATCGCCGACATCGCGCGCCAGGCCGGGGTCTCGAAGGGCGCGGTGTCCTTCGCGCTCAACGGGCGCCCCGGGGTGAGCGAGGCGACCAGGGCCCGGATCCTCCGGGTCGCCGAGGAGATGAACTGGCGGCCGCACAGCGCCGCCCGCGCCCTGGGCGGCGCCCGGGCCGACGCGGTCGGGCTGGTGATCGCCCGCCCCGCCCGCACCATCGGGGTCGAGCCGTTCTTCAGCCAACTGCTCTCCGGCCTCCAGGCGGTGCTCTCCGCCCACGCGGTCGCGCTGCACCTGATGGTGGTCGAGGACACCGCCGCCGAGATCGGCGTCTACCGGCGCTGGGCCTCCGAGCACCGGGTCGACGGCTTCATCGTGGTCGACCTCCAGGTGCGCGACCCGCGGCTGGAGGCGCTGGAGGAACTCGCCCTGCCCGCCGTGGTGCTGGGCGGCCCCGGCAAGGGCGGCGGGCCGCTGCGGATCTGGGCCGACGACCGGGAGGCGATGCTCTCGATCGTCGACTACCTGGCCGCGATCGGGCACCGCCGGATCGCCCACCTGGCCGGCCTGCCGCACTTCCAGCACACCCAGCGCCGGATCCGCGCCCTGCGCGACGCCTCCCGGCGGCTGGACCTGGAGGAGGCGGTCTCGGTGCCGACCGACTTCAGCGACGCCGAGGGCGCGGCCGCCACCCGGGCCCTGCTCTCCCGGCCCCGGCGGCCCACCGCGATCGTCTACGACAGCGACGTCATGGCGGTGGCCGGCCTGGGGGTGGCCGGCGAGATGGGCGTGGCGGTGCCCGGGGAGCTGTCGATCGTCTCCTTCGACGACTCGGTGCTCGCCCGGATCGTCCACCCGCCGCTGACCGCGCTCAGCCGGGACACCTTCGCGCTCGGCGAGCAGGTCGCGAGCAGCCTGCTCGCGGTGATCGACGGGACCGGCCCCGGCCGGGACCTGCAGATGCCCACGCCGCGCCTCACGGTCCGCGAGTCCACCTCACCGCCGGCCCCCGAATCACCCTCAGGGGTGGCTGTTGCCGGGGCCGTTGACAGTCGGTCTGAACCGGTTTAGCCTCGCAGCGCCGAGCCGGTCCGCTCGGCGCGCCACGGTGGGCGGGGAGTCGGGCGGCTCCCGGCCCCGGGCCGGGGCGGCGGGGGCGTCGTGCCCGTGCTGCCCCGTGTGCCCCCTGGGCGGGAGCCGGTGCGCGGCCGTTCTGCCTTCCTCGTACCGCCGTTCCCCGTTCCGCTGTGCCTCGCACCGTCGGCCCCTCGGCCGTCCGGCACCGAGTGGGCCGGGGCCCGCCGGGCGGGGACTCCCCGCGATCGGCGCCACCGCACCCGCACCACCACGCCCACCCGCACCACCGCACGTTCCTCGCACATGCACCCGGACCGCCCCTCGCGGGCGGCTCCGCCCCCACCCTCCTCCGCTCGATCGGAGCCACCGCATGTCACGACGTCTCCCCCTCCTGCTGAGCGCCGCCCTCGGGGCCGCCGTCCTCGGCGCCGCGCCCACCGCCCACGCGGTTCCCGCTCCGGCACCGGCCACCCCGGCCGCCGCCGCGGCCGCCGGCACCCAGCCCTACGCCTCCTACTGGTACCCGAACACCATCCTGAACTGGGACCCGGCCACCGACCCGGACGCCCGCTTCAACCGGTCCCGCGTCCCGCTCCGGCCGCGCACCAGCGACCCGGCGCTCAAGGCCAACCCCAACGCCCGGGCCGGCGAGGGCAAGGTGGCCTCGCTGGTCTCCTTCGGCCCGACCTCCAACAACCCCTCCCAGGGCTCGGCCGACCCGAACTACTACGCCTTCGGGTACTGGCAGTACGTCGACAAGCTGGTGTTCTGGGGCGGCTCGGCCGGAGAGGGCCTGATCCTCGCCCCCAACCCGACCGTCATCGACGCCGCGCACCGCAACGGCGTCAAGGTCTACGGCACCGTCTTCTTCCCGCCCGCCGCCTACGGCGGCCAGCTCCAGTGGGTCCGCGACTTCGTCCAGAAGTCCGGCTCCCGCTACCCGGTGGCCGACAAGCTCACCCAGGCCGCCCAGTACTACGGCTTCGACGGCTGGTTCATCAACCAGGAGACCGGCGGCGGGGATTCGGCGCTGGCCGGCGAGGTGCGCAACCTCATGCAGTACACCAAGGCGCAGACCGGCACCGAGTACATGTGGTACGACGCGATGACCGAGTCCGGCTCGGTGTCCTGGCAGAACGCGCTGACCTCCGCCAACGACTCCTTCCTCCAGGACGGCGCCAAGCGGACCTCCGACTCGATGTTCCTGAACTTCAACTGGAGCCCCGGCGGGCTGGATTCGTCCCGCTCGCTGGCCCGCGGCCTCGGCCGCGACGAGTACGACCTCTACTCCGGGATCGACACCGAGTCCAACGGCTACAACACCGGCGTCGACTGGAACGCGCTCTTCCCGGCCGGCAAGGCGCACACCACCTCGCTCGGGCTCTACCGGCCCGAGTGGACGTGGAAGTCCGCCACCGACCGCGCCGACTTCTACGCCAAGGACTCCCGCTACTGGGTCGGCGCCAACAACGACCCGTCGAACACCGCCACTTCGTCGAGCTGGAAGGGCCTGTCGACCTACATAGCCGAGTCCTCGCCGATCACCGCGAAGCCCTTCGTCACCAACTTCTCCACCGGTCAGGGCGACTTCTACAACGCCGGTGGCGGCCGGGTCGCCACCGGCGGCTGGAACAACCTCTCGCTCCAGGACGTCCCGCCGACCTACCGCTGGCTGGTCGGTTCCAGCGGCACCAAGCTGACCCCGTCCGTCGACTTCACGGACGCCTACGAGGGCGGCTCCTCGCTGAGGCTCAGCGGCAAGCTGGACGCCACCAACACCGTCCGCCTCTACCAGAGCAGACTGCCGGTCGCGGCGGACAGCAAGCTCTCGCTGGTGCTCAAGACCCCGGCCGCCGGGGCGACCGGGCTGAAGGCCGCGATCTCCTTCACCGACGCACCGGGCACCTTCACCACCGTCGACGTCGGCGCGAACTCCGGTACCGGGTGGGAGCGGCACACCCTCGACCTCTCCGCCTACGCCGGCCGCACCATCGCCCAGATCGGCCTCCAGGTCGAAGGCTCCAACCCGGCCTACGACCTGGGGGTCGGTCAGCTCGCCGTCTACGACGGCGCGGTGGACGCTCCCGCCGCGCCGAGCGGCCTCACCGTGCTCGGCGCCAGTGACGTGGTGGCCGGATCCAGCCAGTCGCTGCGGCTCTCCTGGACGGCCTCGGCGAGCGGTTCGGTGCACCACTACGAGCTGTACCGGCGCAACGCCGACGGCAGCCGCAGCTACCTCGGCGCGACGCCGTCCGACGCCTACTTCGTCAACAAGCTGGAGCGGGCCGGGACGGAGAGCACCACCACCGTCGAGGTGGAGGCGGTCTCCACCGAGTACGGCCGCTCCGCCGCCACCACCACCACGGTCTCCTGGACGGGCACCCCGCCGGCCGGCGGCAACCTGGCACTGAACCGCCCGGCCACCGCCTCCGGCCAGTGCAACGGCAACGAGACCCCGGCCAAGGCCGTCAACGGCAGCGTGAACGGTGGCAACGGCGACAAATGGTGCACCACCACGTCGGCCAAGTGGCTGGAGGTGGACCTCGGTTCGGCCAAGCCGCTGAGCAGGTTCGTGGTGAAGCACGCCTCGGCCGGGGGTGAGAGCCCGGCGTACAACACCCGGGACTTCACCATCCAGGTGCGCGACTCCACGGCCGACGCGTGGACCACCGTCGCCACCGTCACCGGCAACACCGCCGGGACCACCACCCACCCGGTGAGCACCACGGCCCGCTACGTCCGGCTCTCGGTGACCAAGCCCACCCAGGGCACCGACCCCGCCGCCCGGATCTACGAGTTCGAGGCCTGGGGCGCGTAGGGCTCCTCCGGTGATTCCCGCCGCGCGCTGATGCGACGGGAATCACCGGACAAGTCCCGGCCCCGGCTCCCGACCCGCTCCGTCTTCCGAAAGGACCCACCCCGTGCCGGTCACCATCACCGCCGTCGAGAGCACGGACCTCTTCACCGGCCCCGAGGACGCGCCGCGCCAGCTGCTGCGCGTGACCCTCGACGGCCCGCCCGCCCGGATCACCGTCACCGGCCCGGGCGTACGCGGCGAGGAGGCCGGCACGGGGCTGGTCGAAGTCCCCCTGGAGATCACCGGCGCCGAGCCCGGGGCCCGGCTCCCGGTCCTGGTGACCGCGGCGACGGACGGCGTCACCGCGACCGCCGAGGCCGTCGTCGAGGCGGCCGAACCCGGCTGGACGATGTACCTGGTCTCGCACTTCCACTACGACCCGGTCTGGTGGAACACCCAGGCCGCCTACACCTCGCCCTGGGAGCTGCTCTCCGCCGACGCGACCACCCGGCCGCTCTGGGAGCGCAACGGCTTCGCGCTCGTCGACGCGCACCTGGACCTCGCGCTGCGTGACCCGGTCTACAGGTTCGTACTCGCCGAAGTCGACTACCTGAAGCCCTACTTCGACCAGCACCCGGAGCGCCGCGCGGCGCTGCGGCTGCTACTGGAGCGCGGTCAGGTGGAACTGGTCGGCGGCACCTACAACGAGCCCAACACCAACCTCACCGGTGCTGAGACCACCATCCGCAACATCGTCTACGGCATCGGCTACCAGCGCGACATCCTCGGCGGCGACCCGCGGACCGCCTGGCAGCTGGACGTGTTCGGCCACGACCCGCAGTTCCCCGGTCACCTCGCGGCCGCCGGGCTCACCGGCAGCGCCTGGGCCCGCGGCCCGTTCCACCAGTGGGGCCCGATCCAGAAGAACTTCCGCGAGGCCAAGGACGACGCCCGGGTGATGCAGTTCCCGAGCGAGTTCGAGTGGATCGCGCCCTCCGGCGACGGCGTGCTCACCCACTACATGCCGCACCACTACTCGGCCGGCTGGTGGATGGACTCCTCCGCCGACCTCGCCACCGCCGAGCAGGCCGTCTACGAGCTGTACCGCAAGCTCAAGCCGGTCGGCGCGACGAAGAACCTGCTGCTGCCCGTCGGCACCGACTACACCCCGCCGAACAAGTGGGTCACCGAGATCCACCGCTCGTGGGCGCGCAAGTACCTCTGGCCGCGGTTCGTCTGTGCCACCCCGCGCGACTTCCTGGACGCCGTCCGCGCCGAGCTGGCCGCCACCGGCCGCCGGCCCAGCCCGCAGACCCGGGACATGAACCCGGTCTACACCGGCAAGGACGTCTCCTACATCGACACCAAGCAGGCCCAGCGGGCCGCCGAGGTCGCCGCCGTCGACGCCGAGAAGCTCGCCACCCTGGCCACCGTGCAGGGGCTGGGCCGCTACCCGGGGGCCGCGCTGGACAAGGTGTGGCGCCACCTCGCCTACGGCGCCCACCACGACGCGATCACCGGCTCGGAGTCCGACCAGGTCTACCTCGACCTGCTCGGCGGCTGGCGCGAGGCGTACGACCTGGCCGCCGACGTCCGGGACCGGTCGCTGGACGCGCTCACCGCCCGGATCGACACCGCCGGCATCGGTTCGGCCGTCCTCGTCACCAACACCCTCTCCTTCGACCGCACCGACCTGGTCGCCGTCCGGCTGCCGCGGGGGCGCTCCCGGGCCGTCCTCGTCCTGGACGACACCGGCGCCGTGGTACCCAGCGCCGTGGACCGGGGCACCCTGCGCTTCCTGGCCGCCGGGGTGCCCGCCCTGGGCTGGCGCACCTGGCGGCTGGTCCCCTCCGCCGACGGGGTCGAGGACACCGCCTGGTCGCGCGCCGCGGGCCACACCGTCGCCAACGCCCGCTACCGGGTGACCGCCGACCCGGCCCGGGGCGGCGGACTGACGTCCATTCAGGATCTGTCGCACGAGAGGGAGTTGATCCAGAGCGGCCGGATCGGCAACGAGCTGCGGGTGTACGAGGAGTACCCGCAGCACCCCGACTTCGGCGAGGGCCCGTGGCACCTCGTCCCCAAGGGGCCCGTCCTCGGCTCCGGCGGGCAGCCGGCGAGCGTGCGCCGCGAGACCGGCCCGCTCGGTGAGCGGCTGGTGATCGCCGGCACCGTGGACGGCGTCCGGTACGAGCAGACCGTCACGCTCTGGCGGGGCGTCGACCGGGTCGACTGCCGGACCAGGGTGGTCGACTTCTCCGGCGCCGACCGCCTGCTGCGGCTGCGCTTCCCGGTCGACCTGCCCGGCGCGCTGCCGGTCAGCGAGGTCGCCGACGCGGTGGTCGGGCGCGGTTTCGCGCTGCCCGACGTGGACTCCGCCGAGGCGCCCTGGACCCTGGACAACCCGGCCAACACCTGGTTCGGCCTGGGCTCCACCGCCCGGATCGCCCTCACCGACCCGGCCGGCGCGCCGCTCGGCGAACGCGCCCTCGGCGTCGCCGAGGTGATCACTCCCGACCTCGACTCCGCCGCCGACGCCCGCGACCTGGTGGTCGCGCTCGCCCGGATCGGCGTCACCGCCACCACCTCCGGCGCCGACTGGGCCCGCTACGGCTGGCTGGACGTCGACTCCAACCTGCCGGACTTCCGGATCGTCCTCGGAGGTCCGGAGGTCAATGCCGCCGCCCGGGAGCTGATCGAGCGGGCGGGGGAGGAGTACGCCACCGTGCTCAAGACGCACGGCGCCGTCTGGGTGCCCGCGCTGACTCCGCTGACCGAGGTCTGGCAGCCCGGCGCCGACCTGCGCGACCTGCGGGCGCTGCCCGCCCTGGTGGTGACCGACCCGGCCGCGCTGGTCCACGACCTCGCCGACGCCCGGATCACCGCCGTCTGCCCCGGAACGCTCCACCCGGCGGAGCGGCTCACCGACCACAGCGTCGGACTGCTGAGCTTCGGCCTGCCCGGTTTCGCGGTCGACGCCACCGGCGCGCTGCACCTCTCGCTGATGCGCTCCTGCACCGGCTGGCCCTCCGGCGTCTGGATCGACCCGCCCCGGCGCACCCTGCCCGACGGCGCGTCCTTCCAACTCCAGCACTGGACACATGAGTTCAGCTACGCGCTGGTCGGCGGCGCGGGGGACTGGCGGGCCCAGGCGCTGCCCGCCCAGGGGCAGGAGTTCAACCACCCGCTGTACGCCCGGATCGCCCCCGCGCGGAGGGGGCCGCTGCCCGCCACCCTCTCCTGGCTGCGGGTCGAACCCGCCCGGGAGGTGCTGCTGGGCACCCTCAAGCCGACCGGCAACCCGATCGCGCACGGCTCGGCCGCCGCCCCGGGCGACGGCCGCCTCACCGTCCGGCTGGTCGAGTCCACCGGCCTGGGCCGCACCGCCACCCTCGGCGGCGCCCTCGGGCTGACCGACCCGCACCGCGCCGACCTGCTGGAACGGCCGCTGGACTCCGTCGACGGGGCCCTGGACCTCGCCGGTTCGCAGATCGCCACCGTGCTGGCCCGGCCGAGCGTGGCCGCCGACCCGGCCGGCCCGGTGCTCGGCGCGGTCGCCGAGGTCGCCCAGCCGGTCCACGCCCGCTACTGGCTGCACAACCGGGGCCCGGCGCCGCTCGGTTACCTCCCGGTGTCGGTCGGCGTCTCGCCCGGCCTGCTGCGGACGGCCGGGCCGGGTGAGCCGGTCGCCCTCTCCGTCGCCCTCTCCTCCCAGCTGCGGGACGCCGCGGTGGAGGGCGCCGCGCTGATCCTGCCCCCCGAGGGCTGGACGGCGAGCCTCGGCGCCCGCCCCTACCGCCTGGAGCCGGGCGGACACCTGCGCTTCCCGGTCACGATCACCCCGCCGGCGGCGGTCGAACCCGGCTTGTACTTCGCCGCCGTCCGGATCACGCACGAGGACCAGCGGATCGAGGACGTCGTCACCCTCGCCGTCGGGGAGCTCCCCGGCTTGCTGCCCGCCCCCGGGGAGACGCCCGAGGACTGGACCGCCGCCCAGGGCACCGAGTCCATGGACGGCCGCGACACCGGTCTCACCGTGACGGTGGCCGAGGAGCGGCTGCGGCTGACCCCCGGCGGCCGGGCCACCCTCGCCGTCCGGCTCGCCAACCGGACCCGCGGCGAGATCCGGGGCGAACTCCAGCTGGTCTCACCCTGGGGGACGTGGGAGGCGGTCGGCGCCCCCGTCCGCGGCTTCACCCTCGCCGCCGGCGCCACCGAGACCGCCGCCTTCGAGCTCGCGGCTCCCGAGGACGCCGAGCCGGGTGCCTCCTGGGCGCTGGCCAAGGTGATGTGGTTCGGCCGCTGCCAGTACTCCCCGGCCGTCGCCCTGGTGGTGGAGCCGTGACCGCCGGGGCCCCGGTGGCCGGCGCCCTCGGTCTGCTCGACGGCCGCCCGCTGCCGCGCACCGAACTCGACCGCCGCCTCGCCGCCCTGCGGTCCGGCCCGCGCTCCGCCGCCCTGCCGCGGCCCGGCAGCTCCGAGGACCGCCAACTCGCCCGCTGGGTCGCCCAGGTGGTGCTGACGGAGGAGCTGTGCTCCACCGTGTGCGCCGAGCGCGGGCTGCCGCTCGGCACCGGCACCCCCGCCCGGCTCGACCAGCAGGCCGCCGTCGAACTCGGTTCGATCACGGCCGCCGCGTACGAGGGCAGCGCGGCCGTCCGGGCGGTCTTCGAGGCCGTCACGGCGGACGTCCGGCCCCGGGCGGACGAGGTGGCCCACTACCGGGCGATGACCGCCGACCGCCCCGCTCCCGCCCTCTGGCGGCTGGGCTTCCCCGACGGCGGCGGCTGCGAGGCCGACCCGGCGACCCTCCCGCTCGCCCTCGCCGACGCCCTCCGCGCCGCCGGGCCGGGCGCCTGGGTCACGGCGGGCGGGTGGACGGCGGCCCTGCTCGCCGTCCACCCGCCGGGGGAGGCGGGCGGCGACCCGGCCCGCGCCGTCCGGGCCGCCGCCCGCCGCGCCGCCTTCGTCCGCTGGCTCGACCGCACCCGCGCCACCCGGCTCACCCTGCTGCCCGGCCTCGAACACCCCGGCGATCCGGCCCAGCCCGACAACCACCACCGGCACTGACGCGGGACCGCCGTCAGGGCAGCAGCGAGACCTGGTAGTGGGCGATGGACCAGCTGTCGCCCGCCCTGCTCAGCAGGACTCCGAGGTTCACGGTCAGCGTCGGCCGGTCGACGAAGGCGAAGTCGACGGCGAGGTAGCCGAGCAGGAGGCCGTCGGTGAGCCGCCTGGTCTCCAGGACGCGGTAGTCGGCCGTCATCCCGGGCGGCTGGGCGGCGTAGTAGGCGGCGACGCCCGGCCGCCCGACGCTGTACGGGTGCAGGCCCTGGAAGACCGCGTCCTCGGTGAAGCAGGCCGCGACCGCCTCGGGCCGATGGGCGTCGACGGCCGCCTTCCAGCGGTCCAGCACGCCCCGCAGCACGGCGGTGTCGCTCATCGGACGCCCTCCGCCCCGGGGTCGCTCGGGTGCGGCGACAGCGGCGTGACGCGGTCGCGCCGCCAGACCCGCAGCGGCATCGAGGCCAGGAGCCGCTCCAGCCGCTCCGCGTCGGGCGCGCTGAACAGCCCCCAGGTGCGCCACTCGCCGGCCGAGAGCGGCGGCCGCCAGAGCCGCAGCAGGCTCCCCTGCGCGGCCAGCTCCCCGGCCCGGACGGCCTCCCGGGCCCGCATCCGCGCCACCTCCTCCTCGCTCGTCCCGTCGGGGACGGTGGTCACCATGTCGACCAGGAACTCCATCGGGAATCGGGATCCTCTCGCTCACTCCTCCGCCGTCGCTCGGCTGCTCGGAGTATCGGCGACCACCCCGACCGCACCCGGCACCGCCACGCGGAGTCGGCGGCCGGGCCGCCCGCGGTCGGCGAGTGCCGGTCGGTGGGGGTGACGCGGCGCCCCGGAGCGGGCCGGGGCGCCCCCAGCTGGGCCGCGCAGGCGCGCAGCGAGCCGGGGAGGGGTGGCGGCAGTATGGTCGGTTCAGGGTGATTTGTCTGACCCCGTGACCGGGCCCGAGGCACTCGGGTGGGTCAGGGGGAGGAGGTGGGACCCATGCCGCACTCCTCCGACGGCCCGGCCCCGGGCGTGGCGCCAGTGGCGACCGGCTCGGGTGCGGGCGAGAAGGGGCTGAAGACCGGTGCGCTCGGTCTGGTCTCCTCGGTCGCCATCGGGCTGGCCTCCACCGCGCCCGCGTACAGCCTCGCCGCGACGCTCGGCATCATCGTGGTGGGGGTGGGGTTCCAGGCGCCGATCGTCACCATCCTGGCGTTCATCCCGATGCTGATGATCGCGTACGCGTACAAGGAGCTGAACGCCTCCGATCCGGACTGCGGCACCACCTTCACCTGGGCCGCCCGGGCGTTCGGGCCGCGCACCGGCTGGATGGGCGGCTGGGGGATCATCGTCGCCGACATCATCGTGATGGCGAACCTGGCGCAGATCGCGGGCGTGTACGGGTTCCGGCTGGTGGGGCTGGACTCGCTCGCCGACAGCACGGTCTGGACGTCGATCGCCGGCGTGGTCTGGATCGTCGTGATGACGGCGATCTGCTACGTCGGGATCGAGATCTCCGCCGCCCTGCAGCGCTGGCTGCTGTCGATCGAGGTGGTGATGCTGGTCGTGCTGTCGGTCACCGCCCTGGTCAAGGCCTACGGCAGCGGTGCGCCCGCCACGGCGGCCCACGTCAGCGCCTCCTGGTTCAACCCCTTGGACATCCCCTCGGCCGGTGCCTTCACGGCCGGGATGCTCGCCGCGGTGTTCATCTACTGGGGCTGGGACACCGCCGTCTCGGTCAACGAGGAGACCGCCGACGCGAAGCGCACCCCGGGGCGGGCGGCCGTCATCTCCACCGTGCTGCTGCTGTTGATCTACACCCTGGTGTCCACCTCGGCGCTGTCGTTCGCGGGGATCGGCACCGAGGGCATCGGACTGGGCAACGAGGAGAACTCCGGGGACGTGCTGTCCGGCCTCGGTGACGCGGTGTTCGGCACGGCGGGCTTCGGCGGGTTCCTCAGCAAGCTGCTGATCTTCATGGTGCTGACCTCGGCGGCGGCCTCCACCCAGACCACCATCCTGCCCACCGCCCGGACCGCCTTCTCGATGGCCGCGCACAGGGCCGTGCCCGCCGCGTTCGGCCGGGTGCACCCCCGCCACCGCACCCCGACCTGGTCGACCGTCGGCATGGGCCTGGCGTCGATCGCCTTCTACGTCCTGCTGACCGCGATCAGCGGCAACGTCCTGGCCGACTCGATCGCCTCGGTGGGGCTCGGCATCGCCTTCTACTACGGCCTGACCGGCTTCGCCTGCGTCTGGTACTACCGGCGGGTGCTGACCAGGAGCGTCAAGGACTTCGTCTTCAAGGGGCTCGTCCCGCTGCTGGGCGGCGTGGTGCTGCTGTACTTCTTCTGCTACGCCGCGTTCGACGTCTACGCGGCCGCCGACTACGGGGCGACCTCGATCGATCTGCCGCTCATCGGCGAGACCGGCGGGGTGACCGTGATCGGCATCGGCGCCCTGCTGCTGGGCGGTGTGCTGATGCTGGTCCAGTGGGCCGTGCAGGGCTCCTGGTTCCGCCACCCGGACGTGCCGGTGAGCGCCGCCGACCCGGTCGACGCGCCGTAGCCTCCCCGGGGCGCGGCCGGCTCGCGGGCGACCCAGGAATGAAGCGGGGCCGGCGGGGCAGGCGGAGGGCGCCCCGGTCGACCGGCCGGGAGCCCGGCCCACAGGGAGGTTGTTCCCCATGACGCTGATCTGGGCGCTCGTCGTCGGACTCGTCGTCGGTCTGCTCGCCAAGCTGGTACTGCCGGGCCGTCAGCCCGTTCCGCTCTGGCTGACGGTACTGCTGGGGCTGGTGGGCGCACTGCTCGGCAATCTGCTCGCCTCGGCGGTCGGCGTGCGGCACACGGACGGGGTCGACTGGATACGCCACCTGCTCCAGGTGGCCGCGGCCGCCGTGCTGATCTCCGCCGTCACCCCGGCCTACCTGGGACGGCGCCACTGACGCGGCCGACGGGGCGGTGCGGGGGCAGGGGTGCACCCGAGGGGCGCGGACCGATTCGGCCCGCGCCCCTCGGGTGTCGGCGTCAGCGCCCCCGGTGGGCGGTGATCAGGTCGGCGTAGCGCCGGCCGCTGGTCTTGACCGTCCGCCGCTGGGTCGCGTAGTCGACGTGGACGAGGCCGAAGCGCTTGTCGTAGCCGTACGCCCACTCGAAGTTGTCCAGCAGCGACCAGGCGAAGTACCCGGCCAGCGGGGCACCCTGGGCGGTGGCCCGGGCGCAGGCGGCCAGGTGCTGCTCCAGGTAGGCGGTGCGCTCCGGGTCGTGGACGCTGCCGTCGGGGCCGACGGTGTCGCGGTAGGCGGAACCGTTCTCGGTGACGTAGATCCGCCGCGCGCCGTACTCGCGGGTGAGGCGCAGCAGCAGCTCCTCCAGCCCGGGGGCGTGCACCTCCCACGGCATCGCGGTCCGCTCGGGGCCGGGGCCGGGCAGCTGGCGGAAGTGCGGGGCGGGGCCGGTCGGGTCGTCGGCGACGATCTGGCGGAAGTAGTAGTTCAGGCCGATCCAGTCCAGCGGGGCCCCGATGAGGTCGAGGTCGCCGTCGCGCACCGGCAGGTCGACGCCGTAGGCCCGCACCATGTCCTCGGGGTAGCCGCGGCCGAGGACCGGGTCCAGCCACCAGCGGTTGATGTGGCCGTCGGCGCGGACGGCGGCGGCCCGGTCGGCCTCGGAGTCGGTGGCGGCGGTCACCGGGCTGAGGTTGTTGACGATGCCGATCCGGGCCCCGGCGACGTTCTCGCGCAGCACCTGGACGGCCAGGCCGTGGGCGAGGTGCAGGTGGTAGGAGGCCCGGACGGCCGCGGTGAGGTCGGTCAGGCCGGGGGCCATCGCCCCGTCCAGGTGGCCGATCCAGGCGGAGCAGAGCGGTTCGTTGAGGGTCGCCCAGTCGGTCACCCGGTCGCCGAGCCGGGCCGCCACCGCGGCGGTGTACTCGGCGAAGCGCTCGGCGGTCTCCCGGACGGGCCAGCCGCCGCGGTCCTGCTGGGCCTGCGGGAGGTCCCAGTGGTAGAGCGTCGGGAAGGGCGTGATGCCGGCGGCCAGCAGGGCGTCCACGAGGCGGTCGTAGAAGTCCAGACCGGCGGTGTTGACCTCGTCGTCGGCGAGCGGCACCACCCGGGGCCAGGCGATCGAGAACCGGTAGGCGTCGAGGCCGAGCCGCTTCATCAGCGCGACGTCCTCGGGCCAGCGCCGGTAGTGGTCGCAGGCGGTGTCGCCGGTGTCGCCCCCGGCGACCTTGCCGGGGGTGTGCGAGAAGGTGTCCCAGATGGACGGTGCGCGGCCGTCGGCGTCCACCGCCCCCTCGATCTGGTAGGCGGCGGTGGCCGCGCCCCAGAGGAAGTCGTCGGGGAGGGCGCTGAGGTCGTTCACGGCGAGCCTTTCGCTCAAGGGGAGGTCGGGGAGGGTCACTTGACGGCTCCGGCGGTGAGCCCGGCGACCAGGTAGCGCTGGAGCAGCAGGAAGCCGGCGACCACGGGCACGCTCACCACCAGGGAGGCGGCCATCACCTGGTTCCAGTACACGTCGCTGAGGGTCGCGTAGCCGCGCAGGCCGACGGCGAGGGTGCGGGTCTCGTCGTCGGTGAGCACGGAGGCGAACAGCACCTCGCCCCAGGCGGTCATGAAGGCGTACACCGCGACCGCCACGATGCCGGGCACGGCCGCCGGGACGATGATCCGCAGCAGCGCCTGGACCGGCCCGCAGCCGTCGACCAGGGCGGCCTCGTCGAGGTCGCGCGGGATGGAGTCGAAGTAGCCGACCAGCATCCAGATCGAGAACGGCAGCGAGAAGGTGAGGTAGGTCAGGATCAGGCCGCCCCGGCTGCCGTAGAGCGCCACCCCGGTCGCGTTGCCGACGTTGACGAAGATCAGGAAGAGCGGCAGCAGGAAGAGGATGCCCGGGAACATCTGGGTGGAGAGCACGGTGACGGTGAACAGCCGGCGGCCGCGGAAGCGGTAGCGGCTCACCGCGTAGGCGGCGAGGATCGCGACCAGCACCGAGAGCACGGTGGCGCCGCCCGCCACGATCAGCGAGTTCACCAGGTACCGGCCGAGCGGGATGGTGCGCCAGATGTCCAGGTAGGGCCGGAGGGTGACGGTGCTCGGGATCCACCGGAACGGTCCCTGGACGTCCTGCAGCGGCTTCAGCGAGCTGCTGAGCATCACCAGGACGGGCGCGGCCGCGAAGAGGGCTAGCGCGGTCAGCAGGATCCGGCGGATCCAGCGGAAGGACGCGGGCGGGCCGATCATTGCGCATCCCTTCGGCGCGAGGTGAGCAGCAGGTAGCCGGAGGTCACCAGCAGCAGGAAGAGCAGCAGCAGGACCGACATCGCGGAGCCCGCGCCGAAGTTCCAGGTGACGAAGGAGGACTGGTAGATGTGGACCGAGATCAGGTCCGCCGCCTCCGGCGCCGACCGGCCGAACAGCACGTACGGCGTGTTGAAGTCGTTGAACGTCCAGAGGAACAGCACCAGGACGAGCACCAGGTTGACCGGGCGCAGCGAGGGCAGGGTGATCCGGCGGATCTGCTGCCGGACACCGGCGCCGTCCAGGGCGGCGGCCTCGTAGAGCTCGCGCGGGATGTTCTGCAGGCCCGCGGTGAGGGTGAGGAAGGCGAACGGCCAGCTGCGCCAGACCGAGACGGTGACCAGGGCGGTGAAGCTGTTGTCGCCGAGCAGCCAGAACGGCTTGTCGTCGACCAGGTGGAGCTGGTCGTGCAGCACATGGTTGATCAGGCCGGTGTCCCGTTGGAACATGAACGACCAGGTGATGACGGCGGCGTAGACCGGCAGCGCGTACGGGAGCAGGAACAGGGCGCGCAGCAGGCCGCGGCCGCGGAAGGTGTCCTGCATCATGATCGCGGCGGCGGTGCCGAGCAGCCAGGAGAGGCCGACGGCCAGGGCGGTGAAGGCGCAGGTGACCCAGAAGGAGTGCAGCAGGGCCCGGCCGACGGGGGCGTGGAAGTCCACCGCCATCCGGTAGTTGGCGAGACCCGCCCAGGGGGCGGCGGTCCAGTCCCGGAGGAAGAACTGGGTGAGCTGTTTGAAGCTCATCACGATGCCGACCACCATCGGCACCAGGTGGATGAGCAGTTCGAGCACGAGGGCGGGGAGCAGCAGCAGGTACGGCAGCGCGCTGCGACGGGGGAGGAGGCGCTTGCGGATCACTTCACTTGGCCGGCATCTGCTGCTGGGCCTTGGTGAGTTCGGCCTTCACGGACTCGTCGGTGACGGCCTTGCCGCCGGCGGCCGCGGCGAGCAGGTTCTTCACGGCGGTGCCGACCAGGGTCTCGAACTGGCTCTCGTCCGCGACCTGCGGGAGCGGTTGGGCGCTCGTCGAGAGGACGTCGGTGAGGGCCTTGAGCTCGGGGGTGGCGAAGGCCGGATCGGCCTGGGCGTCCTTGACCGGCGGGATGGAGCCGTACGTCCGGTTGAGCTGGGTCTGCTCCTCGGTGCCGGTCATGAACTTGACGAAGGAGAGCGCGCCGTCGGTGTTCCTGGTGTTCTTGAACACGGCCAGGTTGATGCCGGCGACCATCGAGGTGGTGGCGCGTCCGCCGGTGGCGCCGGCCGGGACGGGGACGGGGGCGACGCCGTAGTCCTCGGGGTTCATGCCGTGGGACTTGAGGTTGGCGCCGGCGGCCTGCCACATCAGCATGGCGGCCTTGCCGGTGGCGAAGTCGGTGACGGACTGGTTGTTGGCGTACTCGGCGTTGCCGGGCGCGGCGATCTTCTCGGTGCCGAGCAGGCCGACGTACTGTTTGACGGCGGCGACGGCGCCCGGGCTGTCGAAGGCGGGCTTGCCGGCCGCGTCGAAGAAGTCGGTGCCCTGCTGCTTGGCGAGGACGAAGGCGTGGTGGACGTTCTCGGAGACGTTGCCGCCCTCCAGGGCGATGCCGTGACGGTCGCCGGTGGTGAGTTTCTTCCCGTCGGCGACCAGCTCCTCCCAGGTGGCCGGGGGCTTGTCGAGGCCGGCCTCGGCGAAGAGCTTCTTGTTGTAGTACAGGCCGTAGGCCATCGAGTACAGCGGGACGGCGGCCGGGTCCTGGCCGGGGGCGCCGGCCGAGGCGAGCGCGGCGGGCAGGAAGCGCTCCTTGCCGCCGATCCTGCTGAGAGCGGCCGCGTCGAAGGGGAGCAGCGCGCCGGTGGCCTGGAGCGAGGCGGACCAGGTGTTGCCGATGTTCAGCACGTCGGGGCCCTGGCCGGAGCTGGTGGCGGCGAGGATCCGGTTGAGCAGGTCGGCCCAGGGGATGACCTCCAGCTTGACCTTGATGCCGGTCTGCTGCTCGAACTTCCTGAGTTCCGGCTCCAGGACCTGCCGGTCGTTCTCCAGACTGGTGCCCTGGTTGGAGGCCCAGTAGGTGAGCGTGCCGGGGCTGCTGTTGTCTCCGCCGCCGGACGTGGAACCGCCGCCGCAGGCGGTGGCGGTGAGGACCAGGGTGGCGACCAGGGCGGTGGCCGCGGCGACTCGACTGATGGGCATGACCGATTGCCCCTCTCGGGCGGGGTGGGCGGGTTCGGGTGAAGTACCTTGATGGAATGCTTACTTCAGGCCGTGATTTAACGTGTGAGAAAAGCTTCCGTCAAGGGTTCGGACAGCGATAGATTCGGATCAGGAGGGAGATGCCATGACCGAGCGAGGCAAGAAGACGGTGCGTGACCTGCGCAGGGGCAGCCGGTCGGCGCTGCTGCGGCGGCTGTACTTCGACGGGCCGCTCAGCCGGCAGGAGCTCGGCGTGATCACCGGGCTCAGTGCCGGTTCGATCAGCAACGTGACCGGCGAGCTGCTCGCCGACGGGCTGATCGAGGAGTGCGGCTCGGTGGAGTCGGACGGCGGCCGCCCCCGGATCCTGCTCCGGGTCGCCGCCGGGCGGGCCCGGCTGGTCGGCGTGGACGTCGGGGAGACGCAGGTCAGGGTCGCCCTGTTCGACCTGGCCCGGACCGAACTGGCCGCCAGCGACCGGCCGCTCTCCGACTGCGGCCACGACGTGGACCACGTGGTGGAGCTGATCCTGTCCGGACTGGCCGAGGTGCTGGAGCGCACCGGCACCGATCCGGCGACCGTGCTCGGCGTCGGCATCGGCGTCCCGGGCATCGTCGACCAGGGCGACCCGGCTCCGGACGGCCTCGGGATCGTCGTGCACAGCCAGACCGTCGGCTGGGAGGGCGTCCCGCTCGGCCGGCTGCTGAGAGCCGGTACCGACCTGCCGCTGTTCGTCGACAACGGCGCCAAGACGCTCGGCCAGGCCGAGATGTGGTTCGGCGCCGGGCGCGGGGTCCGGCACGCGGTGATCGCGCTGTTCGGCTCCGGGGTCGGCGCCTGCGTGATCGCCGACGGCGTGCGCTTCCGCGGCGCCACCAGCAGCGCCGGCGAGTGGGGCCACACCAAGGTGCATGTCGGCGGCCGGCGCTGCCGGTGCGGCGCGCGCGGCTGCCTGGAGGCGTACGTCGGCGCCGAGGCGCTGGTCGAGCGGTGGGGCGCGGCGCCGCCCGGCGGCGGCGAGAAGGCCGGGCTGGCCGCGCTGCTGGCGGCCGCCGAGGCGGGCGAGCCGGCGGCCACCGGGCTGCTGGCCGAGGCGGCGGAGTACCTGGGCGCGGCGATCGCGGACCTGGTCAACCTGTTCAACCCCGAGCGGATCGTGATCGGCGGCTGGGCGGGGCTGCTGCTGGGCCCCCGGCTGCTGCCCGCGATCCGCGCCGCCGCCACCGAGTACGCGCTGCGGTTCCCCCGGGAGCAGACCTCGATCGTGCTCGGCATGCTCGGGCCGGAGGCGGTCACCGTCGGCGCGGCGACCCTGCCGCTGACCGACTTCCTGGACTCCGGCGGGGAGTTCCCGCGTCGCGCCGAACCGCGGGCCCGGGAGGTGCGGGCCACTCCCGCCTGACCTGGCTTCTTCCGCTGATCCGTTGGCACACCAGCAAGTTCACGGTGTGAGGAAAGTCGGCGCGAAGGGTTGACACCCCCGATCGGCAGCCCCGAGACTCCCGGTCGGGGGCGCTCCCCGAGCCCGGACGACGGGCCGGTGGCGCTCCGTCGGACCTCCGGCGGCCGTCCACCCGTGCCCGGCCGGCCACCACCTGCCGAGCCCGGCCGGCCGGCCGTCGACCGCTGACCGCCCGGCCGCCCCGCCGTTCCCCCACGCCCGGTACCTGCGCCGCACCGGGTGCGGGGCGCGCCCCCACACCCCACCCACCCCCACCGCAGGAGAAGCCCATGAGGCTCGCTTCAGCACGCCCCCGCAGGGCCCCGGCCGCACTGGCCGGCCTCGCCCTGCTCTCGGGCGCCGTCCTGGCGCTGCCCGCGCCGGCCGCCCACGCCGCCGACGCCCTGATCTCCCAGGGCCGGGCGGTCACCGCCTCGTCCACCGAGAACGGCGCCACCCCGGCCGCCTACGCCGTCGACGGATCCACCGGCACCCGCTGGTCGTCCGCGGCGAGCGACCAGCAGTGGCTCCAGGTCGACCTCGGCGCCAGTGCCGCGCTCACCAAGGTGGTGCTCACCTGGGAGGCGGCGTACGGCCGTGCGTACCAGATCCAGGTCTCGGACGACGGATCGAGCTGGCGGACGCTCTACAGCACCACCACCGGTACCGGCGGCACCGAGACGCTCGCCGTCTCCGGCAGCGGCCGCTACGTCCGGATGAACGGCCTGGCCCGGGGCACCGGATACGGCTACTCGCTCTGGGAGTTCCAGGTCTACGGCGCCTTCACCCCCGGCGGCGCCGACTGCGGCAGCACCGACGCCGCCCAGGGCCGGCCCGCCACCGCCTCGTCCGCGGAGAACGCCGGCACGGCGGCCGGCAACGCCGTCGACGGCGACCCGGGCACCCGCTGGTCCTCCGCGGCGAGCGACCAGCAGTGGCTCCAGGTCGACCTCGGCTCGGTCCGCCCGCTCTGCCGGGTCGTCCTGAACTGGGAGGCGGCGTACGGGCGTTCCTACCAGCTCCAGACCTCGGACGACGGATCGAGCTGGCGGACGCTGTACGCCACCGCGACCGGTACCGGCGGCACCGAGACGCTCGCCGTCTCCGGCAGCGGCCGCTACGTCCGGATGAACGGGCAGGCCCGCGGCACCGCCTGGGGATACTCGCTCTGGGACTTCCGGGTCAACACCACCGACGGGCCGACCGTGCCGCCGGTCCAGGGCGGCGGCGACCTCGGCCCCAACGTGCTGGTCTTCGACCCCGCCACCCCCGGGATCCAGGCCAAGGTCGACGCGGTCTTCCACCAGCAGGAGGCCAACCAGTTCGGCAGCGAGCGCTACGCGCTGCTGTTCAAGCCGGGCACCTACAACAACCTCAACGCGCAGCTCGGCTTCTACACCTCGATCGCCGGCCTCGGCCTGAAGCCGGACGACACCACCATCAACGGCGATGTCACGGTGGACGCCGGCTGGTTCAACGGCAACGCGACGCAGAACTTCTGGCGCTCCGCCGAGAACCTCGCGCTCAACCCGGTCAACGGCACCGACCGCTGGGCGGTCGCCCAGGCGGCGCCGATGCGCCGGATGCACGTCAAGGGCGGCCTCAACCTGTCGCCCGACGGCTACGGCTGGGCCAGCGGCGGCTACATCGCCGACAGCCGGATCGACGGCACCGTCGGCAACTACTCCCAGCAGCAGTGGTACACCCGGGACAGCGCGGTCGGCGGCTTCTCCAACGGGGTCTGGAACCAGGTGTTCTCCGGCGTGCAGGGCGCCCCGGCGCAGGGCTTCCCCAACCCGCCCTACACCACGCTCGACAGCACACCGGTCTCCCGCGAGAAGCCGTTCCTCTACCTGGACGGCAACGACTACAAGGTGTTCGTCCCGGCCAAGCGGACCGACGCCCGCGGCGTCTCCTGGGACGGTACCCCGCAGGGCGGTTCGCGGCCGCTCAGCCAGTTCTACGTGGTCAAGCCGGGTGCCACTGCGGCGACCATCAACGCGGCGCTGGCCCAGGGGCTCGACCTGCTCTTCACCCCCGGCGTGTACCACGTCGACCGGCCGATCGAGGTGAACCGGCCCGACACCGTGGTGCTCGGCCTCGGCCTGGCCACCGTCGTCCCGGACAACGGGGTGACGGCGATCAAGGTGGCCGACGTCGACGGCGTCCGGCTCGCCGGTCTGCTGGTCGACGCCGGAGCGGTCAACTCGCCCTCCCTGGTGCAGATCGGGCCGGACAACGCCGCCGCCGACCACGCGGCCGACCCGACCACCCTCCAGGACGTGTTCATCCGGGTCGGCGGCGCCGGCCCCGGCTCCGCCACCGCCGGGATCGTGGTCAACAGTGACGACGTGATCGTCGACCACAGCTGGATCTGGCGGGCCGACCACGGCGCCGGGGTCGGCTGGACCACCAACCCCTCCGACTACGGCCTGCTGGTGCGCGGGGACGACGTGCTCGCCACCGGCCTGTTCGTGGAGCACTTCAAGAAGTACGACGTCGAGTGGTCCGGCGAGCGCGGCCGGACGGTCTTCTTCCAGAACGAGAAGGCGTACGACGCGCCGAACCAGGCGGCCGTGCAGAACGGCGCGACCAAGGGCTTCGCGGCCTACAAGGTCGACGATGGCGTGACCACCCACGAGGGCTGGGGCCTCGGCAGCTACTGCTACTTCAACGTGGACCCGACCATCCGGATGGACCACGGCTTCGAGGTCCCGGTCCGGCCCGGGGTGCGCCTGCACGACCTGTCGGTGGTCTCGCTCGGCGGCAACGGCCAGTACGAGCACGTGGTCAACGGCACCGGTGGCGCGACCTCCGGCACCGCCACCGTCCCGTCCACCGTGGTCGCCTTCCCCTGACCGGTCCCTGACCCGACCCTGACCCGGCCCTGAACGCCCTGACGGCCCCTGAACTGACCGGCCCTGCACTGACCGTCTCCGACCGGCCGTCCCCGACGGTCGCCCCGCAGGCCGGCCCGCCCCGGTCACGCTCCCGCGAGCGTGGCCGGGGCGGGCCCGTCGGGCCGGACGGTGATCCCGTACGCGGAGCCGGTGGGGACGGCGAGCAGCCGCGGGCTGTGCTCCAGCAGGAGTTCGACCAGGGCGGTGGTCTCCCGCACGGCGAACTGGGTGCCCAGGCAGGCGCGCGCGCCGAGCCCGAAGGGGTAGTAGGCGCCCAGGTGGGCGGGCTTGCGGCCGGGGGAGGTGAACCGGGCCGGGTCGAAGCGCTCCGGGTCGGGCCACAACTCCGCGTCCCGGTGGGTCAGATAGGGGCAGACCAGCAGGTCCGTACCGGCCTCGATCCGGTGGCCCGCCAGGGTGTCGGCCTCCGCCGCGTGCCGGGGCAGGATCCAGGCGGAGGGGTAGAGCCGCAGGGTCTCGCTGACCAGCGCCTGCACCGCCTCGCGCCGCCCGGCCGAGCCCTCGGGGCCGGCCGCCAGCGCCCACGCGCGGGCCCCGGGGTTCCCGTCGAGCAACAGGAAGAGCCAGGTCAGTGTGGTGGCGGTGGTCTCGTGCCCGGCGACCAGCAGGGTCACCAGCTCGTCGCGGATCAACCGGTCGGTGTACTCGGGGTGTTCGTCGGCGGCCTCGACCAGCACCCGGAGCAGGCCGTCGCCCGCCGGGTCGCGCCGGGCGGCGTCGATCGCGGCGTGCGCGACGGCGTCGATCCTGGCCAGGTCCTCGGCGACCGCGTCCCGGGCGTCGGCGCCGTCCGCGGGCAGCGTCGGCAGCGCGGCCACCACCCGCGCCACCGACGCGAGTTCGCGGTCGGTCCGGTCGTCCAGCGGGCGGCCGGTGAGGGCGCGCCAGATGGTGTCGAGGGCGAAGTGCCGCATCTCCTCGCCGAGGTCGAAGCGCTCGCCGGTGCGGGCGTACCCGGCCCAGCGGTCGGCGGCGCGGCGGGCGGCCTCGGCGATCCGCCGCTCGTAGCGGCGCATCCCCGGTCCGGTGAACTGGGACTGTAGCATCCGCCGTTGGCGCTTCCAGGCCTCTCCGGTGGCGGACAGGACGCCCTCGCCGGCCAGCATCCGGGCCCGGTGGGAGCGCTTGACGTAGCGGTCCGGGTGCCGCCCGAGCACGTGCTGCACCGCCTCCGGATCGGTGACCAGCACGGTGGGGGCCGGTCCGAGCCGGAACGCCGCGACGCCGCCCAGCTCCCGGTGGGCGAGCGCGAGCAGCTCGACCAGCTCGGACCCCTCGGCCCGCCACCGGGTGACGGCCTCGGCCGGCAGTTCGGGAACGGGCCGGGCGGCCCCGTCGGCGGGCGGCGGGACGGGGACGGGGTGGGCTTCGGTGGCCACGGCGCTTCTCCTCTGCCGGCACGGTCGACTGCTGGGCGGGGCACGGGCCCCGGCCTGACTGTACGTCAGCGCACGGTCACCGCGCGCCGCCCTGCCGCCGGGCGTAGGTGTTGCGGGCCCCGGCCGCACCGCCGGGGCCCGCAACGACGGCGGGGTTCCGATCCGCCCGGACGGCAGTGCCGACCGGATCGGGTGCCGACCGGGGCCGCACCCCGTCGTGCGCCCGGTGACCCCCGCCGAACAGACGGCCGGGCCGCGGTTCGTCCCCCTCGACGAACCGCGGCCCGGCCCGGCCCGACGGCCTCCGGATCAGGTCAGATCTGCTGCCAGAGGGCCGGGACGATGTTGGGCTCCCAGCCGACCTGGGCGGTGTGGCCCTGGATGCAGCGGTAGCTGACACCGTTCCAGGTGACCACGTCACCCGCGCTGTAGGTGGTGCCCGGCGTCCAGGTGCCGCCCGGGTTGCCCGGGTCGGTGCCGACCACCAGCGAGTACGTGGTGCTGTGGGTGGCCGAGCCGGTACCGGTCACCGTGATGGTGTAGGTGCCGGCCTGGACGCCGGAGCCGACCGAGACGTTCAGCGTCGCGGAGGAGCCGGACTGCACCGAGGACGGGCTGACCGACACGGTGACCCCGCTGGGCGCGCCCGAGGCGGTGAGGTTCACCGTCTGGGCGGAGCCGGAGGTGGTGGCGGTGGAGACCGTGGCGCTGGTGCTCCCGCCCGGGAGGGCGTTGCCGGTGGTCGGGTTCACCGCGACCGAGAAGTCGTTGGTCGGGATGGGCCCGGTGCCGACCGAGGTCTTCCACAGGGTGTACGCGACGCCGTCGGCGCTGCGGTCCAGGGCGGTGGCGTTGATGTTGCTGGTGGTGTCGCACGCCTGGTGGTAGCAGGAGTCGTACGCCCGGTTGGCGGTGCCGCCCCACTTGGTCGCCTGGGCCGCGGTCTTGACGGCGCTGGCGCCGGCCGCGTAGCCGGAGGTGGGGATGCCGCCCTGCTGGAAGGAGTAGTCGTCGGAGCGGCCCTGGCCCTCGACGTTCTCCTCGGGCTGGATGCCCAGGGAGTCCCAGTAGGCCTTCATCGGGGCGGAGGTGGCGGAGCCGATGTTGTTGATGAAGTAGCCGGCGTTGGGCGAGCCGACCATGTCGAAGTTGTAGTAGCCCTTGATGGCGCTGCGCTGGGTGGAGCCCAGCTGGTTGACGTAGTGCTGCGAGCCCTGCAGGCCCTGCTCCTCACCCGTCCACCAGGCGAACCGGACGTGCCGGGTCAGGGTGGGGTTCTGCTGGGCGAGGGTCAGCGCGTTCTCCAGCAGGACGGCGGAGCCGGAGCCGTTGTCGTTGATGCCCGGGCCGGCGGCGACGCTGTCGAGGTGGGCGCCGAACATGGTCACCTGGTCGGCCGGGCCGCCCGGCCAGTCCGCGATCAGGTTGTTGGAGCTGTAGGTGCAGGAGGTGCAGGTCTGCTCGCTGACGGTGTAGCCGGCGGCCTGCAGCTTGCCCTTGATGTAGGCGAGCGACTGGCTGTGGCCGGCCGAGCCGGCCCGGCGGTTGCCGCCGTTCTGCGAGGCGATGGTGTTCAGCTGGGCGAGGTGCGCCTGGACGTTGGCGACGCTGATGTCGGGCACGCCGGGGTTGGGGTTCCCGTTGCCGACCGTCAGCGTGTACTGCGCGCTGTGGGTGGCGGAACCGGTGCCGGTCACCGTGAGCACGTAGGTGCCGGGGGTGGCCGAGGAGGAGGCCGAGACGTTCAGCGTCGCGGAGGAGCCGGCCTGCACGGAGGACGGGCTGACCGAGGCGGTGACGCCGGCCGGGGCGCCGGAGACGGCCAGGTTGACGGCCTGGGCGGTGCCCGAGGTGACCGCGGTGCTCACCGTGGCGCTGGTGGCGGCGCCGGGCTGCACGGAGCCGGCGGTCGGGTTGACCAGCAGCGAGTAGTCGTTGGTGCCGGACGGCGTGCAGGTGGGCTCACCGCTCTGGGCGGGGACGCTGATCGCGTCCCAGGCCGCCTTGGTGCGGGTGAACAGGCCGCAGCCGGGGTCGAGGCTCTTGGCCGCGGTCAGCGTGGTGACCCGGTACTTCTTGTAGGTCATGCCGCTGGTCTTGAGCAGCATGCCGCCGTAGAAGATCCGCCCGGCGTCCTTGATGCCGACGCCGGTCACCGAGGAGTTGTTGCAGGTCGGGCTGGTGGGCTTGCCGCCGCCCGGGTTGGAGCCCTCGGAGAGCAGGTAGAACCAGTGGTTCAGCGGGCCGGCCGCCGCGTGCACCTCGGTGCTCGGGATCGAGGACGAGTAGCAGTTGGGGTTGTTGCCCACCAGCGAGGGGTTGTACATGTTGCGGATCGGCCCGCTGCCGACCAGGTTGATCATCTCGCCGACGGTGTAGTCCGGGTTGTCGTACGGGGACGGCTCGTTGGCGTACGCCTCGGTCAGCGCGCCGAAGATGTCGCCGGTGCCCTCGCCGAGGCCGTTCTCGTTGTTGGCGCCGCCCGGCGTGTACTGGTCGATGCCGTGGCCGAACTCGTGGCCGACCACGTCGATGGAGGCGATCCACTCGTTGGCGTTGTTGTGGCCGATCGAGACGGAGGAGCCGTCCCAGTAGGCGTTGACGTCGTTCAGGCCCACCTTGACCGGCCAGCTGCCGCCGTTGCCGTTGTGGCCGTTGCGGCCCAGCCAGTCGCGGAGCATGTCCCACTCCTTCTGCGCCGCGAACATCACGTCGGCGCAGCCGGTCTCCTTGCTGGTCGGGTTGCCGGTGCCCCAGGAGTCGCTGGACTTGGAGAACACCTGGCCGGAGCTGTAGTCCGCACAGCTCAGCCCGGACCGGCTCGGGTCGCGCAGCGAGTAGGTGCTGCCCGAGGCGGTGGTGTTGATGGTGACCGGGGCCGGGCCGTTCCACTTGCTGTTGGCGGTACCGGCCTTGACGTCGTCGTAGCTGTCGATCACCTCGCCGGTGCGGGCGTCGACGAAGACGTGCAGCCGGCTCGGGGCCGCGCCGGTCCGGCCGGTGAGCACGGTCTCCCAGGCGAGCCGCCCGGTGCCGTCCTGCACCTTGACCACCAGGCGGCGGGTGTCGACGCCGTCGACGGCGGCCAGCCGGGTGCGTGCGGTCTTCTCCGCCTGGGCGGCGCTGATCGCGGCCTTGGTCGGGCCGCCGACCGGACCGGTGGCGGCGGACTGGAGGCCGCGGACCCTGCCCTGGCCGTCGGCTATGACGACGGCGTCGCCGCCGACCACCGGCAGGCCCTGGTAGGTGCGCTCGTAGGCCACGGAGTAGAGGCCGCCGAGCCACGGGGTGACGGACTGGCGCTCGTAGGTCTCGCCCGGGCCCTTGGCCAGGGCGTCCAGGCCCGCCGCGGCCGCCTGGTCGGCGGCGGAGACGGCGGCGGCCAGGGCGCTCGGCGGCGCGCTGACGGCCGGGCCGGGCTGGGCGGCGGCCTGTCCGACCGCGGTGGCGGTCAGCATGCCGGCCAGGACGGTCAGGGTGGTTCCCGCCGTCAGTAATCTGCGTTTCATTCCGAGGCTCCTCGAACGTGGGGGTGCTCGACCGCGGACGACGTGCCTGTCTGGCGCTCACCGCGGGGCCGCATCGGGGGACGGCCGTTGCGGGCGTCCGCGCTCGGGTGCCGGAACACTCACATGCCGTCATGCCCCGGTCAACGGCTGCGGCATGGCTTCCGTGCAGTTGGCAAGTTCTGTCAAGCTGCGGGTTTTGTGAAGAGGTTGAGACCAAGAGGTTGAGACCACCTCATGTACGGAGCCCGCCCGGTCCAGTACCGTCCTGTCCATCGGAAGGACCGGAACCGACTCGGGAGGGCAGCCCCGTGCACCGGAGCCACACCGACGTACCGTCCGTCGGTCCGCCGCCGGCCGACCCGCTCTGGCGCGCCTTCGGCGCCCGGCTGCGGCACTGGCGCCGCCGGGCCGGCCTCACCCAGGCCCAGCTCGGCGCCGAGATCGGCTACGACCACACCGCCGTCAGCAAGCTCGAACACGGCGCCCGCCGGACCACCCCGCGGATCGCCGAGCGGCTGGACGGTCTGCTCGGCGCCGGCGGCGAACTGCGCACCGCCTGCCTGCGGGCCGAGGAGGGGGACGCGGGGGAGTGGGACCGGCCAGCCCCGGCCGCCCCGCCAGCCCCGCCCGGACCGGCCGGCTGGGCCCGCCCGCCACTGCCCGGCAGCCCCGCCGCCCCGCCCTCGCCGCTGCCGCCGCTCGCGGCCGGCGGCCCGCCCCGCCGGCTCCCCGACTACGGGCTGCTCTGCCCGCTGCACGGCGCGACCGGCTGCGCCGTCCCCGAGGCCGCCGAACTCGCCGCCCTGCACGCCGCGTTCTGCGCCGCCGCCCCGGACACCGCGCCGCCGCTGGACGCCGACACCGCACACGCCCTCACCGGCCTGCTCGCCGCCCACCTGCGCGCCGGCGAGGCGCCCGCCGGGCCCGGCACGGCCGCCGTCGAGGAGACCCTGCGGGCGATCCTGCGCCGGCTCGGCGGCACCACCGACGCCCGGGCCCGCCAGGCGCTCGCCCGGCTCGCCGC
Source organism: Kitasatospora sp. NPDC005748 (assembly GCF_040630735.1). Taxonomy (NCBI): domain Bacteria; kingdom Bacillati; phylum Actinomycetota; class Actinomycetes; order Kitasatosporales; family Streptomycetaceae; genus Kitasatospora; species Kitasatospora sp. NPDC005748. Next base: position 165,684 of record NZ_JBEXYD010000001.1, on the reverse strand, counting down.
CGAGTACGCGCACGCGGCCGGTGGGCTGCGGATGCAGCACGGCCGCAACGCCACCGCGATGGCCTGCTTCGACCGCGCGCTCACCTGGTCCGAACTGGCCGACGACCCGGCCACCCAGGTCGCCGCGCTGAGCGACATGAGCACCCTCGCCCGGCTCGACGGCGACCCGGCCGCCGCGCTCGGCTACGCCCGCGAGATCGCCCGGGCCGCGCCCGGCCGGCACTGGGCCGGCGCGATGTCCCAGATCGGCCAGGCCCGGGCGCACGCCCTGGCGGGGGACGTCCGCGCGACCGTCCGGCACATCGGCCGCGCCCGGCTGCACCTCGACCACATCGGCGAGCACGACGAGACCGACGCGCCCTGGCTCTCCATCGCCTCGATGCGGCTGCGGGTCGAGTCGGCCGCCGCCGCCGCACTGCGCGACGCCTCCGCGGCCGTCGGGGACCACCGGCTGGCGCTGCGCGCCGTGGACGCCGCCGACACCGCGCTGCGGCTGCTCGCCCCGGACCAACTGCCCTCCACCCGCCTGCTGTTCACCATCCGGATGGCCGACTGCCACCTGTGTGCCCATGACCCGCGGACTGCCGTGGAGCTGCTCGCCCCGGTCCTGGACGAGGCGACCGCGCTGCCCGCCCTCGCCCGCCACGAACTGCGCGGGCTGCGCATCCGGCTGGGCGCCCACGGGCTGGCGGTATCTTGACGAAGGCGCCCCGCGCTCCGGGATCTCCTGCGCCTGCTGAGGCCGGTGCGCCCGGCGCCGGGCGGGTCGGCCGGCAGGCGGGTCGCAGTGGCGTTCCACGGGTCAATGTGGCGGCTGTGTTTCGCTCCTGTGACGTGCGGTTTTCGGAATGCCCCGAGGCCGCCGAATCCCCGGTCCGGCCGTTGAGAGATCGTCCCGGCGTTCCTAGAATCGGGCGGCGGAGAACGTCGGCCGCGGGCCCCGGCCGGCAGCCCCGTCACCGGGGTGCACTCAGCTGACGCGACGTCAGGTCACCGGTGCGGTCGAGGTCCGGGTGCCGGACCCCCGCCCCGACTTCCCTGCCGAGGAGACCGCATGGCCGCCGACCTGTCCCCGACCGACGCCGAGCAGATCCGCCAGCTGCTCGCCCGCTTCCCGCACGCCTTCGACAACGCCGACACCAGGGCGCTGGGTGAGGTCTTCACCGCCGACGGAGTGCTCGAACTCGCCCGCACCGGAGCGGTGTTCAGCGGACTGGAGAAGATCCGGGTGTTCAGCCGCGACCTCGGCAGCCGGTCCCCCGACCAGCACACCCTGGACAGCGTGCTCACCGTCGAGCCGGACGGCACCGTCCGGGGCCACAGCCGCTACCTGGCGATCCAGTTCGACGGGACGGTCCACAACGGGGACTGGTTCGACGTCTACGTCCGCACCGGGGACGGCTGGCGGATCGCCCACCGCCGCTCCGTCCCCCGCTACCCGCTGCGCGCCGGTGAGGCGTAGCGGGTAGCGGGGGACGGCCGAGCGGCGTCAGTGCGGGAGCTCGACCGAGAGGTGCGGGCCCAGCGCCCGCAGGAAGTCCGCCGCGTCGAACATCGCGCCGGCCGAGGCGACCCCGGTGGTGCGGCTCCGGCCGGTCAGCAGGCGCTCGACGGCCTCCACCGCCAGCGGGGCGGTGATCGCGTAGATGTCCCGGCCGCGGGCGGTGGCCCGGCGCCCGACCCCGCCGGACTCGATCAGGACGTCGACGACGAAGCTCTGGTCCGACCGGCCCAGGTCGTCGACCGCCTCCGGGGCCGGGGTGTCCGGGCCGGCGAGGTCACCCGCGGCCTCGACGGTCATGTAGGTGCGGACCTCCGGCACGGCCAGGTGGCTGGGTACCGTGACGACGTCGGCCATGGTGAACTCCCCGAGCACCGCGCGGGTACCCAGCGGCGCGGGGAACGTCCACTGCTGCTCGGACGGCGCGTCGTCGTGGTACCGCAGCGCGCCGTCCGCGAACCTCACCCGGCGGCCCGCGCGGCGCTCGTGGGACACCCGGCCGGCCTCCCGGGTGCCCGGCGTGGGGTGCCAGCTGTCCAGCCCGTACGCGACGTGCACGAGGTCCGCCGAGGTCCACTCGCCCATCGCGGCGGTGACCAGCAGGTCGCCCAGGCCGCCGTAGAAGGCCATCGCCGGGACGACCGGGGTGCCGGCCTCCCGGGCGGCGTCCGCGTGGTCGGCGAAGGTCGCGGCGTTCGCCTCGATCTCCGCCGCGACGTCGACGTAGGGGATCCCCGCGCGGATCGCGGCCTCGACGACCGGGCCGCCGGTCACCGCGAACGGTCCGGCGCAGTTGACGACCGCCGCCGCCCCGGCGAGGGCGCGGTCCAGCGAGGCCGGGTCGTCCACGGTGGCCGGCCGGACCTCGGTACCGGGCCACTCGGCCGCGAGCGCCTCCAACTGGGCCGCGTTGCGGCCGGAGAGGACGGGGGCGAAGCCACGCCGTCGCAACTCGGCCACCATGAAGCGACCGGTGTGCCCCGTCGCGCCGTAGACCACCACTGCAGCCGTCGTACCCATCGCTGTTCCCCGTTCTCGTCGTCCTGTCGACCCTCAGTCTGGTCGCCGGCGGGGCCCGGGTGTGATGGTCCGGAACGACAACACCCGTACACTTTCGGACATGCCCACTGTCGCGCTGCCGACCGCCGGAAACCTGCTGCACTTCGAACTGGGGGTGGCCTACGAGATCTTCGGCAATCCTCCGCGCGAGGCCGTGGACGGCTGGTACGACGTGGTGCTCTGCGGGCCCGGGCCGGTACGGGTCGGCCCGTTCGTCGTCGAGCCGGACCACGGGCTGGACCGCCTGGTGGACGCCGACACGGTGATCGTGCCCGCCTGGGCCGACGTCGACGAGCCGCCGCCCCCGGAGCTGGTCGAGGCGGTGCGCGCCGCGCACCGGGCCGGCGCCCGGGTGGCCTCGCTCTGCACCGGCGCGTTCGTGCTCGGCGCGGCGGGCCTGCTGGACGGCCGGCGGGCCACCACCCACTGGGCCCACACCGCTGAGCTGAGCGCCCGCCACCCGCTGGCCGTGGTCGACCCGGACGTGCTCTACACGGACAACGGCAGCGTGCTCACCTCCGCGGGCAAGGCGGCGGCCGTGGACCTCTGCCTGCACCTGATCCACCTCGACCACGGCGCCGGGATCGCCAACTCGGTCGCCCGTCGCCTGGTCATGCCGCCGCACCGCACGGGCGGTCAGGCCCAGTTCGTGGCCACGCCGGTGCAGGCGACGGGCGACCACCCGCTGACCCAGGTGCTCGCCTGGGCGCAGCAGCGGCTGGACCGGCCGCTGACCGTGACCGACCTGGCGCGGCGGGCGAACACCAGCCCGCGCAACCTCGGCCGGCAGTTCCGGTCGGTGCTCGGGCAGACACCGCTCCAGTGGCTGCTGAACCAGCGGGTCCGCCGGGCCCAGGAGTTGCTGGAGGCCACCGACGAGAGCGTCGAGGCGGTGGCCGTCGCCACCGGGATGGGGACGGCCACCACGCTGCGGCGCCAGTTCAAGCGGATCGTCGGCGTCCCGCCCAACAGCTACCGGGAGGCGTTCCGCAGCGCGAGGGCCGGCTGACCGGTCGGCGCCCGCCGCCGGCCCGGCGGACGGCCGGGCTCACCGCCCCGGGGCCCGCGGATCCGCCGCGGCGGCGGCCGGTCCGCCCGGGGCCGGGGACTGGTCCGCCGCGCGGGTGACGGTGCAGCGCAGGCCGCGGAAGGTGGAGGAGCCCATCTCGGCGTTCTCGTCCTCGTTGGTGGTCAGCAGGTTGACGTTGGCCTCCCGCCAGCCGCCGTCGGCGCCGCGCTCCGGGTACCACCAGGCGGCGGGGGCCATCACCACCTCGGGAGCGATCCGGTCGGTGAGCAGGACGCGCAGCCGGATGCGGCCGGTGCGGGTGGCGAGTTCCGCCCACTCGCCGTCGGCGAGGCCCTCGCGGGCGGCGGCCTCGGGGTGCATCTCCAGCCGGGGCTCGGGCTCCTTGGAGCGCAGCGAGGGCAGGTCGCGGAACTCGGAGTTGAAGTAGAACGCCGAGTGCGCCGAGGTGAGCAGGTAGGGGCCGTCCTCCGGCCCGCCGACCGGCGGACCGGGGGTGGGCAGCGGCGGGTAGCCGAAGGCGCGCAGGGCGTCGCAGCGCAGCCCGACCTTGCCGCTGCGGGTGCCGAAGCCGCGGCTGCGGTACTTGTGGTACTCCAGGGGGGTCGCCCGGTAGTGGAGTTCGGCCAGCTGCCGCCAGTCCATGCCGATCGGCTCCAGCCGGGTGTCCAGGGAGTCCGCGGCGTCCGGCCAGAAGTCGGCGGACAGGCCCAGCCGGTGGGCCAGTTCGGTGAGGATCCACTCGTCGGAGCGGGTGTCGCCGACCTTGGCGAAGGCCCGGCGGGCCGCGACGTAGTGGGCGTGCTCGACGATCTGGTCCCGCTCCAGCCAGCCGCCGACCGGGAGGACGACGTCGGCCATGGCGGCGGTCGGGGTGAGCCGCAGGTCGGCGACGGCGAGGAAGTCCAGCCGCTCCAGGGCCCGCCGGACGCGGTCCGAGTCGGCGTAGTTGAGCAGCAGGTTGCTGCCGTGCACCAGCATGGTGGTCACCGGGTGCGGGGCGTCGGGTTCGAGCACGGCGTCCCAGACGGAGCCGGGGTGGGCCCAGCCGGACATCGCCAGGATGCGGTGCCGGTCGCCGCCGAGGCGCTTGGCGGCCTGCTCGGGCGCCAGCAGCTCGGCGCGCGGGAAGGACCGGCGGCCGTCGATGCCGGGCGGGTCCCACAGGACGTCGCCGCCGGGCCGGTCCAGGTTGCCGCAGATCGCCGAGAGCAGCAGGACCGCCCGGCAGGTGTGGAAGGAGTCGCGGTGCTGCTGGGGCCCGGTGCCGAGTTCGATCGCGGCGCTCGACGCGGCCGCGTAGGCGAGCGCGGCCGATCTGATCAGGTCGGCCGGCACGCCGGTCCGCTCGGCGACCGACTCCGGCGTCCAGTCGGCGACGTGGGCGGCGAGGTCCTCGAAGCCGACGGTGTACTTCTCGACGAAGGCGTGGTCGTAGGCGTCCGCCTCGATCACGGTGTGGATCATCGCCAGCGCCAGCGCCGCGTCCCCGCCCGGGCGGACCTGGAGGAACTGCTCGGCGCGGGCGGCCAGCGAGGTCCGCCGGGGGTCGATCACGATCATCCGGGAGCCGTCCCGGACGGAGGCGAGCAGCCGGGTGCCGATCACCCCGTCGCCGTGGGTGAGCGCCTTGTTGGAGCCCCAGACCAGGACCAGGTCGGGCCGGCCCTCGTAGTCGCAGAAGGTGAAGCCGCCCGCGGTGAGGATGCCGGCCATCACCCTCGGGTAGAAGCAGACGTGCGCCGGGCCGAGCACATTGGGCGTGCCGAAGCTGTTGGCGAACCGGAAGAGCCACTCCTGGTAGTTGCGGTCGGTGCCCTGGGCCAGCACCACCGCCTCCGGGCCGTGCTCGATCCGGGCCCGGTCGAGCGCGACGGCCGTCCGCTCCAGCGCCTCGTCCCAGCCGATCGGCCGGAACTCGCCGCTGCCGCGCGGCCCGGTGCGCAGCAGCGGCGTGGTCAGCCGGTCGGGGTGGTTGAGGTGCTCCAGCGAGGCGCGGCCCTTGGCGCAGAGGAACCCGTGGTTGTTGGGGTTCTCCGGGTCGCCCTCGATGGCGGTCAGCCGCCCCTGGTCGACGGTCACGACGGCGCCGCAGCCGCCGTGGCACATCCGGCAGATCGTCCGGTGCCGGCCGTCCTCGGCGAGCACCTGGACGACCGGGAGCGGCCGGCGGTGCCGGTCGGCGGGACTGTGCGTGGTCATGCGGGCCTCCGGGCGGTGTGCGGTGGCGGCCGGGCGCGGCGCGGGCGGTCAGCCGCGCGGTCGGCGCCCGCCGAGTTCGGCGTGCTCCTGCAGGAGGCTCCGGCAGGTGTCGTCGTCGATCGGCCGGATCGCCTCGCGCAGGGTGAGCCCGGAGACCCGGGGCAGGCGGGCGCGCAGCCAGTCGGCGACCTCCTCGGGGTGGTGCTTGGCGCCCTCGCGCAGGGCCCAGCCCAGCGCCTTGCGCACGAAGAACCGGGAGTCGGTCAGCAGCGGGTCGGCGAGTTCGCCGAAGGCGGCGAAGTAGTGCGGGAACTCGCCCCGGTCGCGCAGGGCCAGCAGGTAGGACAGGATGCCGCCGCGCCGTACCCACTGGTGGTCGTCCCGGCTCCAGCGCAGGAAGTCCTCGGCGGTCTCCGGCAGCCGCAGCAGCAGGGCGCCGGCGCCCTTGGGGGCGATCAGGTCGACGTGCGCCCAGGTCTCGCACTCGCGCAGCAGCTGTTCCAGGTAGCCGGTGTCCTCGCGGACCAGCAGGTCGGAGCGGCTCTCCAGGAGCAGCGCGGCGCAGGAGCGCGATTCGTGGACGGGCGGGGCCCAGAGCTCCTCGGTGAGCTCCAGGAGGGTGTCCCGGTCGATCCCGGGGTGGCGGCGGACGAAGTTGCGCACCACGGTGCGCATGGCGGGCAGCGGTACGCCGATGTGCTCCAGCCGGCTCTTCAGGTAGGCCTTCTCGCCGTCGGCCCGGCCGGGCACGGCGCTGTCCTCCAGCTCGGACCTGAGCCGGTCGGCCAGGACGGGGGCGGGCGGGGTGTCGAAGGTCTGGGGGGTCTTGCGGGTCACCGAGGAAGCTCCGGTCGGACGGGGCCGGACGGGCCGGGGGCGGCGCCCCGGCCCGTCCGAACGCTGATGGTTCTCTGAGGTGTTGACGTTACGTCAGTCGGCGTCGTGGTACGGGTAGCGGAGCTCGCCGGCCCACAGGTACTCGGAGGCGGGGCGGCCGCTGCGGCCCTCGGTGTAGCGGAACACGTCCTGCCAGATCGCGCTGACCTTGTCGTTGCGGTACGCGATGCTGGGGCCCTGCTGGTCGTACCAGCGGACGATCTCCAGGAAGAACGGGCCGGTGGCGTCCTCGCCGAAGTAGACGACGGCGCGGTCGCCGGTGGTCAGCTTCTCGTCGCGCAGGGTCGGCCAGTCACGGGCCATCAGCTCGTGGAACTCGGCGACCTTGTCCGGGCGGACGAGGTAGTGGGCGAGCCCGGTGTAGGCGTCCTCCTCGGGGAGGTCGGGCTCGTCCTGGAAGTAGCCCATCCGGTGCACGATCGGGTAGTCCACCGGCGGCCGGCCCTCGCGGGCCTCGGTGATCGCCGCCATCTCCTGCCAGATCGCGTTGACGTCCGGGGTGTTGAAGGCGCGGCTGACCGCGTTCTCGTCGACCCAGGTGACGATCTCGAAGAAGACCGGACCGTGCTCGCTCTCGCTGTGGTAGACGGTGGCGGGCTCGTCGGTGACCAGGCCGTGCGCCTTCAGGGTGGGCCAGTGCCGGGCGATGATGTCACGGGCCTGCTCGGCGCAGCCGGGCTTGACCATGTACGTCGCCATCATGTGCGTGGACAGCACCACGGGGGACTGGGACATCGGATGACTCCTCGGTTCTGTTCGTTCCGCCGGTGCGGACCGGCCGGATGCGGTTCGGATCGGTAGGTGGTGGGTGGATGGTGGACGGGGGACGTCGGTCGGTGGCGCGGAGCCACCGGTCCGGTGGCCTCAGGCCTTCTCGGCCGCCGCCGGGGCGCTGCCCGTGGCCCTGGCGGCGGGCGGTCGTGGAGCTCCGAAGGCCGGTGCCGGGACGTCCCGGATGAGGAGCAGGGCGGCCACCCAGCCGACGGCCAGCAGGCCCACCGGCAGGAGCAGCCCGCTGTGCATGGCGCTGGTGAAGGCCTCGGCGAAGGCGTCCTGGACCTTGGCCGCCTGCGCCGGGTCGGCCCCGGCCAGGGCGGGCGGCGGACCGCCGCTGCCGATCTTCAGGGCGCCGTCGGTGAGCGGGGCGAACGCCCGCTTGAAGCCCTCCCGGGCCTCCGGCGGCAGTGCGAGCGCCTGCTCGTTCACCCAGCCGCGCAGGCCGCTGGAGAGCCGCAGCGACAGGATCGCGCCGATCGCCGCGCTGGCCAGCAGGCCGCCGATCTCCTGGGCGGTGTTGACCAGTCCGGAGGCCACCCCGGCCTGCGGCGGCGGAACCTGGCGCATGCCGACGCTGAACAGCGGCGAGAACACCAGGCCCATGCCGAGGCCGGCCAGCACGAACGGGCCGATCAGCTGGAGCGTGCCGGTGTCCGTCCCGGTGACCAGGATGAACGAGCCCAGCCCGGCGGTGAAGCAGGCCAGCCCGGTCAGGATGACGGCCTTGCCCGAGCCGCGGTCGGAGAGCTTGCCGCCGACCCCGGCGACCAGCGCCGAGGTGAGCGGCATCGCGGCGATGGTGAAGCCGGCCCGCAGCGGGGACATCCCGAGCACGGTCTGGAGGTAGAGCGAGATCGGCAGGAAGGCGCCGAGCATCGAGAAGCCCATGATCGCCGCGATGATGTTGGCGGAGGCGAAGTTGCGCAGTCGCAGCAGGTCGAAGGGGAGCAGCGGGCCGGACCGCTGGTGCCTGCGCTGGTCCAGGACGAAGTACGTCAGGACCAGGAGCCCCGCCGCGATCGCCGCCCAGGCGGTGGCGTTCCACTCCAGGCGTTCGCCCTCGATCAGACCGAAGGCCAGCGCGGTGAGGCCGAGGACGAGCAGGGCGGTGGGCAGCACGGCGAGCGGCTGGCGTTTGCCCGGCCGGTAGTCGTGGACGTGCCGCAGCACCAGGTAGGCGGTGGCGACGCCGATCGGCAGGTTGAGGTAGAAGATCCACCGCCAGTCCAGGTAGCTGACGATGACCCCGCCCAGGGTCGGCCCGGTGAGCACCGCGAGCCCGGAGAGCGCGCCGGTGAACCCGAACGCCGCGCCCCACTTGGAGGGCGGGAAGACCATGGTGACGATCGGCAGGATCTGCGGGGCGAGCATGGCCCCGCCGATGCCCTGGACGGCCCGGGCCGCGATCAGCACGCCCGCGTTGGGGGCGACCCCGCACACGCAGGAGGCGACCACGAACACCGCCAGGCCGTACAGGTAGACCCGGCGGGGGCCGAACAGGTCGCCGAGCCGGCCGGCGACGATGAGCAGGGTGGCGTAGCCGAGGATGTAGGCGCTGAACACCCACAGGCCCTCGTCCAGCGAGGCGTGCACTCCGGTCATCACATGGGGCAGCGCGATATTGACGATCGTCATATCGAGCAGCGTCATGAAGAAGCCCATACTGAGCACGCCGAGGATGAGCCAGGGACTTTTGTCCCGGCTTTGCGGGGTGGGCATAGGTGGCTCATTTCTTGGAGCGCCGGAAGCCGTCGGACGAAGCGGGCATCGGGCTCCGGAAACGGGGAAGCACGGAATGTCCGCCGGTCTCGGTCAGGCCGGCGCGAAACGGATCGCGAGGGGTGGTCGCGGCGGTCCGCCGCGAGGGTGGCGGGCGCGCCGCACGGGCGCGCCGGCGGGCGGCGGGGGCCGCCCCGGAGTCAGTCGGCGCGGCGCAGGACCACCGCGTTGGCGTCCAGCTGGAGGACGTCGGTGTGGAGCTGGAAGGGCATCAACGGGCCGGTGCTGAACCGGTCCGAGGGGAAGTGCCGGGCGAGCGAGGCGGCGTCCACCGGCTTGAAGGGGAACATCTCCTGCCGGCTCCCGCGCAGGTAGAGCAGGCCGCCGGGGGCCAGCAGCCGGGCCACCTCGGCCGCGTAGCGGTCGCGGTCGTCCGGGCCGAGGTGGTGGAAGCAGCCGCGGTCGACCAGCAGGTCGAACTCCTCGTCCGGCAGGTCGAGTCCGCGGACGTCGCCGACCGACAGCTCGATCTCCAGGCCCAGTTCGGCGGCGCGCGCGACGGCCATGCCGACGGCCTCACCGCTGATGTCGACCCCGGTCGCGCGGTACCCGGCCCGGGCCAGCGCGACGGTGTCCCAGCCGGTGCCGCAGCCGAGGTCCAGGGCCCGGGCGCCGGGCGCGGGCGGGGTGGCGGCGAGGAAGCCGACCAGGTCGGGGGAGGGGGCGCTGAGCTCCCAGTACTGGTGGTGGTCACCGGCCTTGTAGGCCCGGTCCCAGTTCATCGTGGTCGTCGTGGTCATGGTCGTTGACCCCTTCCGGAGGCGCGCCGGACCGCACCGTACGGCCGGCGGGGCACGCCGGTGGCGGGCGTGCGCGGGGGGAGGTGGCTGCCGCCCACGGCGCCGGCCGAGGAGGCCGCGGTGGCGTACCAGCCGATCACCTCGGGGTGCCCGGGCGTGAGCACGGGCGAGCCCCGGTAGACCTCGTAGCGCGGCCAGTTGGCCCGCAGCGGGAGGTCGGCGGCCGGTGTGACGTGCCGGTGGCGGACGGGCGGTTCGGCCTGGGCCGAACCGCCCCGCCAGAGCATCAGCCGTTCGCTCAGGACGGGCAGCACGCGGATGCCCAGGCTGTCCCGGCGGGGATCGAGCAGGGACAGCCCGGCGACCCGGTCCCGGGGCACCGACAGGCAGGCGTCGAAACGCCGCCGGTCGGGCGCCGTGGACTCCGGATCGTCGTACAGGACTTCGATACCGACGGTGCGGTCGTCGGAAATCCCGCGATTGAACAGAAAGGCGGTGAGGCGAAGCCAGGTCGCCTCCCGCGGAGTTCCGTTGGACGGATGGCGGAGACTGATCACGAGAAGTGGTCTGGGGTGCACCGGGAACCATTCTCCGGCCCCCTGGAAATGCGCACCCAATGTGTGCGTCTTATTCACAGGGGTGACGCTACCAACGGGTCAGCTCCCGCGTTTGACTGTCCTGGACACGTTCGGAACTTCTTCCGGGACGGCCGGTCCCGGCCGGACCGACCCGACGACGGCCGGACCGCCCGCCCCGGGCCGCAGCAGCGCCGCCGCCCGGGCCACGCTGCGGGCCAGCTCGTCCACCCGCGCACCGAGCTCGGGATCGGCCGGCTCGCCGCCCGGCAGCGCGCCGCGGGCCTGCGGGACGGCGACCTGCTCGGGCACCATCCAGGCCCGGTACCAGCGGGCCACCAGGCGCAGGTGGTTGAGCGCGTTGGAGTTGCTGCGGCCGCCGAGCGCGCAGATCGCCCCGAAGACCTTCCCCTCGACGTGCTCGAAGTCCAGCAGGTCCAGGGCGTTCTTCAGGGCCCCGCCGATGGTCCCGTGGTACTCCGGCCCGGCCAGGATGACGCCGTCGGCGGCGCGGAACTCCTCGCGCAGCAGCTTGACGTCCGGGCGGCTCGGCCACGGGTCCTGCTTGTCGCCGTTGCAGAACGGCAGGTCCAGCTCGCGCAGGTCCAGCAGGGAGGTCCGGCAGCCGTCGGCGTCCAGGACGGCGAGGGCGCGGCGCAGCAGCAGCTGGCTGGTCGAGCCGGGGCGCAGCGAGCCGCCGAGGCCGAGGATCCTCGGCCCCGGCGGACGGGGGCTCACTCGTCCTCGCAGATGGCGTCGGCCGGGCAGCAGTCCATCGCCTCGTACACCAGCTCCTCCTCGTCCTCGTCGGCCGGCTGGCGGGCGACGAAGGTGTAGCCGGCCTTGTCGTTGCGGACGAAGGAGTCCGGGGCGATGCAGCGGCAGGTGTCGCAGTCGGTGCACTCCGCGTTGACGTAGAACCGCCCGGGCACGTTCTCCGGCAGCCGGGCCGGTACCGGGAACCCGCTCATGCGCCCGCCTCGCTTCGCTCGGTGGCCGCTTCGCGGAACGCGCGGCACTGGATGATGACCTCGCTCCGCTCGCTCATGCCTGGCTCCGTCCGGCGTGCACCAGCTCCAGCACCCGGTCGGTGTCGGTGCGCAGCAGGTGTCCGTAGGTGTGGCCGAGTTCGTCCTCGGGGGCGTAGGCCAGCACCTCGACGCTGTCGAAGCCGGCCAGGTAGTCCAGCACCCGGCGGACGTGGTCCGGGGTGTCGACGCTGAGTCCGAGGTGGGACATCAGCGCCCGCTTGCGCTCCGGCGGCTCGTCGGCCCAGGCCCCGTAGGCGCGGCAGGTGAAGAACTCGACCTCGGTGCCGCGTTCGGTGGTCAGGTTGATCCAGTGCCCGGGGGTGCCGTGCACCCGCGGCGCGATGTGCGAGGGGCCGGCGGACACCCGGCCGAGTCCCGGGTGGGACCGGACGGTCTCCAGCCAGGCCTCGTACTCCTCCTCGGTGCGGTAGTCGCCCAGGTAGACGGCGACGTGGTGCAGGCCGGTCAGCCGCAGGGTGCGCGGGTCCAGCGGCTGGCCGAAGAAGGCGAGCAGTGCGTCGGCGGTGTTGGTGGCGGCCGCCCGGTCGGCCCAGTCGAGGACCTCCTTCAGGGCGGGCTCGCGGTCGGCACCGGTGGGCAGGTGGTCGGCGGCGGGGTACAGCAGGCTGGGTGCCATGGCGAATCAGCTCCGTCGGGCGGTGAGGTAGTCCGTGATGAGGGTCTCCAGGTCCTGGTGGCCGGCGTACGGCTTCAGCAGGTCCTGGTACAGCTCGGGCCGACGGCCGTGCAGGCAGAAGTAGAGGCTCTTGCGGAACGACAGGTCGACCTCCCGCAGTTCGCGCACCCGGTCCAGGTCGAGCTCGGCGATCAGCACGCCCTCCTCCTCGTCCAGCGAGCCGACCAGGTGCTCGGGCGAGGCGACGGTGCTGTGGCCGGCCACCGAGATGGTGACGGTCCGTCCGGCGCGCTCGCCGGTCACCTCGCCGACGGCGCTGGCCAGCAGGGTGTAGCAGACGTTGAAGGAGGAGTTGGCCTGGATGCACGGCCGGGTGATCTGGATGTTGCCGCGCAGCGCCGCCCCCGGCACCGCGATGATCTCGGCGCCGCGCATCGCCAGCGTCCGCGGCACCTCGGGGATCCAGAAGTCGGAGCAGACGCAGATCCCCAGGCGGCCGAACGGCGTGTCCACGATGACCAGTTCGTCGCTGGGCGAGACGGTGACCATCTCGGCGGCGAACCGGTGGGTCTTGCGGGCCTTGGCGGCGATCCGGCCCTGGTCGTCCAGCAGGACGGAGGTGTTGTAGTACCGGTCGCCCTCCCGCTCCACGACGGTGCCGCAGAGCAGGTAGCAGCCTTTGGCGCGGGCCACCTCGGCGAGCTGGTCGAAGAGCGGGCCCGGTACCGGCTGGTCGATCACGCCCTTGAGGTGGGCGCGGCCGGGGAAGTAGAAGGGCGGGCCGAGGAAGAACTCCGGGAGGATGATCAGTTCGACGTCCTGGACGGTGTCCAGCAGGGCGAGGGTCCGGGCCAGGTTGACTTCCGGGTCCGGGTCCCAGAAGGACTGGATCAGCGCGACCCGGGGCCGGCTGGTGGCGAGCGAGCGTTCGACGGTCATCTGGTCAGGCTCCATCCGAGGCGAACGAGGTGTCCGGGGCCGCCGAGGTGTGCGGGGCCGCCGGGGCGTCGGGGGCTTCCGGGGTCGGGGCGTCCGGGGTGTCCGAAGCGGCATGCGGTGCGGTGTGCGGGGGGAGGGCCGCGGCGGCCCAGTCGGGCAGCGGCCCGTCCGGGTGGGTGGCGGCGGTCAGCGCCAGGCCGAGCGGCGAGCGGCGGAAGTCGGCGGCGAACGGCGCCGCCTCGCGCATCCGGCGCAGCTCGTGCAGGTCCAGGTCGGCGGTCAGCAGTACCTCCTCGCGGTCGGCCTCGGCGAGCACCGGCTGCTGCTTGCGGAAGTCCCGGGAGTAGGCGCCGATCGCCAGCGGGCTGCGCAGGATCGCGCTGCGGCCCATGTAGGTGAGCCCGGCGAGGGTGTTCTCGCCGGTCGCGCTGGCGAACAGCACGTAGGCGCAGTTCTCGGCGGCCCGGGCGAGCAGCATCTGCCGCACCGGCTCGGCGAACGGCCGCAGCAGGACGGAGGGGGCCACGATGATCTCCGCCGAGTCGGCGAACAGGCCGCGCAGCACCTCCGGGAACTGCACGTCGTAGCCGAGCGCGAAGCCGATCCGGCCGAGCGGGGTCGGGAAGACGCGGGCGCCGGTGCGGCCCGTGATGAAGTGCGCCTCCAGGTCGTACACCATGGTGCGCCGCGCGGTGCCGACGAGCTCCCCGGTGTCGTCCAGCAGGACGGCGGTGCTGTGCACGTCGTCCCCGGCGCGCTCCAGCACGCCGGCGGCGATCCAGACGCCGAGTTCGCGGGCCAGGCCGGCCAGCCACTCGGTGAGCGGCCCGGGCACCGGCTCGGCGATCTCGTGGCTCTTCGGCAGGTTGAGCGCGGTGGCGAACACCTCGGGCAGGACGACGAGCCGGCAGTCGTCGTCGGCCGCGGCGCGCACCAGCTTCTCGGCCCGCGCCAGGTTCTCCGCACGGCGGTTGGTGGCGACGGACAGCTGGACGACGCCGACCCGGTACCGGCGAAGATCGGCGGTGGGCATGGTCGTGCTCCTTCCGGGGACGGGCGATGGCGCGGGCGGGGTGGTCCGGGGGTGGTCCGGGTGGGGTGCCCGCCGCAGCGGCGGGCACCCCACCCGGACCTGGGGACGGGGACCGTCAGTCGAAGATCCGCTCGTAGATGCCGGGCTCGCCGACCGTGTACCCGGTGTCCCTGGCCCGGGAGGAGACCACCAGGTTGATGCCTTCCTTGGTGACGCTCCAGTCGTTCAGGCCGACCTGGTCGAGCAGCTCGCGCATCTCCTCGGTGGAGTACGAGGCCCGCAGCGAGGTCATGAACGCGTTGGCGTCACCGCCGGCGTACTGCAGCACGAACGAGACCATGCCCTCGTCGGCGTCCCGGGCCAGGTCGTACAGCAGGACGGCGCCGCCGGGGCGGCAGACCCGGGCCAGCTCGGGCAGGATCCGGGCGGGCTTGTCCCACCGGTTGATCGCGCAGAAGCTGAACACCACGTCGAAGCTGTCGTCCGGGTACGGCAGCCGGCTGTACCGGGCCCAGTCGCAGGCGAAGTCGCCGCCGTAGGAGACCAGGTTGGCGAAGATGGTGTTCTCCCGGGCGACCTCCAGGAAGGCGTCGTTGCTGTCCAGCCCGGTGAAGGTGGAGTCGCGGTGCTGGGCGGCCAGGCGCAGCGACAGCAGGCCGCTGGCGCAGCCGATCTCCAGGACGTCCTTGTCCGGACCGCAGTCCGGCCCGATCAGCTTCATCATGTGCTGCATCGGGATGATCATCGAGGTGCGCACGCTGCGGTCGTAGGCGCGGCACTCCTCGGCGGTCTCGAACGGGTCGCCCTGCGGGGCCCGCTCGGCGAGGTCGAAGATCCGCCCCCGGCGGGAGCGGCGCGCGGTGGTCTCAGAACTGGACAAGGGGGAGCCCCTTCCGGCCGTCGGTGCGGTCGATCTGCCACTTGAGGATCTCGGTGCTCGCCGAGGTCGGCTGCGGGAGCCGGTAGTTGGCGTCCGAGTAGAAGCTCTTGGAGATGTTGTCGATGTAGTACCAGCCCTTCGGGTAGGTGACCTGGATCGCGTCGGCGTCGACCTCCAGCAGCCCCTTGGCCACCAGGTCGTCGATCTTGTCCTTGAAGTACTCGTACGGGTCGACGCCGTGCCGCTCGCGGTAGACCGAGCGCTTGACCCGCAGCAGCTTCAGCCCCAGGACGAGGCTGCGGCAGCGCTGCTCGTGCTCGTCGGTGTAGGCGCCCATCACCACCGGCAGCCGGCCCTCGTTGCACCGGCTGATGTACGACTCGATGTCCGGCTCGTTGAGGTACATGTGGTTGTTCAGGTACCCGTAGGCGCCCGAGCCGATGGCCACCATGTCCCCGCACCGGCCCCAGATCTGGGACAGGTGGTCGGTCAGGTAGAAGGTGTCCGTCTCCAGGCCGCGGTACGGCTTGCTGCCGTCCTTCACCACCGGGTACGTCTTGACCCCGGCCGCCTCCCACTCGGGCCGCATCGGCTCGATGAAGTCGTTGTAGGTGAGCGCCAGGTAGCCCGCGTCCATCAGCGTGGTGTGCAGGTACTGGTACATCTCGTCGGCCTCGCGGGTGCTCGGGCAGGGCGGCGTGGCGCCGCTCTGCAGCGCGAAGAACACCTCCGAGCCGGGCATGACCGCGTAGTTGTAGACCGAGAAGGACGTCACCGGGAGGTCCATCAGGGTGCGGATGTCCTGCGCCCACAGCTCGGGGGTCTGGCCGGGGATGCCGATCATGTAGTCGATGCAGAGGTTCTCCAGGCCGCTGCGGTCGATCAGCTCGATGGTGCGGGTGGCGGACTCGCCGGTGTGCGCCCGGGCCCGGCCGAGGTAGCGCAGCAGCGGGTCGTGGAAGGTCTGGACGCCCAGGCTCATCCGGTTGACTCCGTGCTTGAGCAGCACGTCCAGCTTCTGCTGGTCGACGTCGACGGGGGTGGACTCGATGGTGACCGAGCAGTCCGGGCTGAAGTTGAGCCGCTGCTTCATGTAGCCCAGCAGGTCGTCGAGCTCCTCGGCGCGCAGCGTGGTGGGCGTGCCGCCGCCGAAGTAGCCGGAGGTGAAGACGGTGTCCCGGACGTGCGGCAGCTGCGAGTAGAGGTCGATCTCCCGCTTGAGCGCCTGGATGTAGCGCTGGGTGAGGGTGTTGCGGGTGGAGAACTTGTTGTACGGGCAGCTGGTGCAGACCTGGTTGCAGAACGGGATGTGCACGTAGAACGACGTGGTCTTCGGGAACTTCTCCCGGGTGGCGTAGATCTGGTCCGCCGACAGCGGCTTGACGTCGCACGGGTACCAGCGGACGAACTCGATGTCCCGCTCCGGGTAGTCGCGCCAGAAGCTGGGGGTGTCGAGGAAGTTCCGGGTGATCGCTTCTTGGGTCATGTGCCTCTCCGGTCGTCAGGTGGCGCGGTGGTGCTCGACGGTGAGTGCCATCGGGCCGTCCGGGCCGACCGCCCAGTCGGCCATCCCCGCGACGTCGAGCAGTTGACGCAGTTCGGCGCCGGTCCAGGCGCCGCGCAGGGAGTCCAGGTAGGTGCGCAAGCGGTACTGGCCGTCGGGCGAGTCGTCGGCGGCCATCTCGCGCAGGGTGTATTCGAGGATGAACGGATCCGGGTCCCGGCGCAGGTCGTTGACCAGCAGCCGGCCGCCGGGGGCCAGGGCCCGCGCCGCCCCGCGGAGCAGGGCGGTGGGGTCGGTGCACTCCCCGAGCGCGTGCACGCTGTAGACCAGCGGGTGGCGCCCGGCGAGGGGGGCCGGCAGCGGGGCGCCGGCCGGCCAGTGGTCGACCGGCACCGCCGCGCCGAGCCGCTCGCGCAGCGGGGCGACGGCGCCCGGGTCGGTGCAGAGCACCCGCAGGTCGACCGGGCGGCGGGCCAGCAGCAGGGCGGCGAACCCGCCGTAGCCGGGGCCGACCTCCAGCACCGGGCCGTCCGTGCAGGCGCTCTCCAGCAGGTCGAGGAACTCCTCCTTGTACTGGTTGCGGGCGGCCACGTACCGGTCGTACGCCAGGCGGTCGGCCTCGTCGGAGAGCCGGTGGCGGGTCGGCGTCCGGACGGCCGGCAGCAGGCCGGTGGACACCCCGCTCACACCTCCCTCAGCAGGGCGAACAGCTCCCGCTCGGTCTCGGCGACGGAGGCCAGGGCCGCCCGCAGCTCCCCGGCGAGGCGCTCGCGCACCGGGGCGAGCCCGGCGGCCGCGGCGGCCCGCAGGTCGGGCAGCCGCTCGCCGAGCAGGGCGGCCCGGGCGAGGGCGGCGGCGCCGCCGTCCAGCAGCTCGGCCTCCCGTGCCCGGTAGGCGGCGCCGAGTTCGGTGAACGCGGGCGTCCAGTCGGGCAGCAGCAGGGCGATCACCCGTTCCCAGCGCCCGGCGCTGTCGGCGCAGAGCAGGGCGGCGTCGGCCAGCCGGTGGTCCCCGGTGAGCTCGGCGGCTTCGGTCAGGAAGGTCCGGAACAGGTTGCGGAAGGCGTTCCCCCCGGTGCCGGCCAGTTCGAAGTCGACGTAGGCGCCAGCGAGTTCGTCCACCACGGCGGCGGCGGGGGTGTCGCTGAGCAGCAGGTGCCGCAGACCGGCGCCGTAGGAGTCGAGGCCGCGCAGCCCGAAGCTGGGCACGGGCGGGTGCAGCATCGCGCGGCAGGACCAGCGGATGCCCTGGCGGATGTCGTCCTCGGTGGGGTGCCGGGCGGCCTTCCAGTCGGCGCGCAGCAGGGCGTGCCGGGGCGGGAAGGGCTGGTGGCCGGAGGCCCGGGCGGTGGCGAGTTCGGCCGTGGTCAGGGTCTGCGCGCGGGCCGGGCGGTCCGAGACGGTGACGGTGTCGTTGTCCCGGTCGTGGCCGACGACGACGATCGCGTGGCCGCCGAAGTGCCGGGTGGCCTGGAAGTACGGCAGGTGGAAGAGGTCCGCGTAGACCACCGCCGGGCGGCCGAGGTCGAGTTCGGCCAGCAGGTCGCCCCAGGCGCGCCCGGGGTCGTCGGTGACGGCGACCTCCAGGTCGAGGCCGACGCCGGCCGCCATCCGCCGGGTGAACTCGGGGAACGGGCCGTTGCGGCCGCCGGTGAAGCCGCGTCCGCCGGGCGGGGCGGGCATGTGCATGAAGTTGATGCCGCCGGCCACGCCGAACAGCATCGCCTCGCTGATCGGCAGGTCGTGCGCGGCCAGTTGCTTGCGCATCGACGCGGTCTCGCAGTGCGCGCCGCCGTGCGGGACGTCCGGCGGGGTGGTGGTCATGCGGGTCCTCCCGGGGTGACGGGGCGCTCGGCCCAGGCGGCCCAGCCGAGCGCGTCCGGCGGGACGAGGTCGGTGGGCGGCAGGACGGTCGGTGGCAGGACGGTCGGTGGCCGGACGGCGGCCCGCGGCCCGGCCGGTGCCCGGTCGGCGGCGGGCGGCGCGGTGCCGGCGGCCTCGGCGGCCTCGGCGGCGATCTCCTCCAGCACCGAGCGGGTGTAGGGGTTGGCGTCCGAGGGCGGGTAGTCCAGCGCCGTCCCGACGAAGACGTTGCGGATCGCCGCCCGCACGATGTCGGTGGGCAGGCCGCGGCCGGTCAGTTCGGCGGCCAGTTCGGCGCAGGCGCGCAGGGCGGCCTTGGTGGCGGCGCGGTTGGCCGGGCCGACGCACGCCTCCGGTCCGAGCACCACCTCGCCGAGGTCGGCGGCGAGGGTCCGCAGCAGGCCGATCCGGCGCGGTGCGGAGGTGACCAGGACGGTCTTGAGGCCGAGGGCCACGGCGGTGAACTGGCAGACCGGCTTGAGGCCGACCACCTCCACGCCGAGGTCCGGCAGGTCCTCGGTGGGCACGCTGGTCGCCATGTTGACGAACAGCGCCCGGCGGCCGACCTGTTCGGTCAGCGCGGCGAGCCGGCGCAGCGCGGCCGCGGTCTCCTGCGGCGGGACGCAGAGCAGCACGGTGTCGGCGGCGGAGAGGATCTCGCGCTGGTCCATGTCGGGCAGCGACAGCTCGGCGGCGACCCGCCGGGCGACCGCGGGGTCGCTGTCGTTGAGCAGCACCGGGAAGCGCTCGGCCAGCCGGTCGGCCAGCACCGAGCCGAGCCGGCCGAGGCCGACCACGGCGATCGTGCCGGGGTCGTTGTGCCGGGGTTCGGCGGGGTTGCCCGGGCGCAGGCCGAGGGTCATGAGACCGCCTCCAGGTCCTCGATGGTGAGGCTGCCGGGCTTGAGCATCCGGTCCATCGCCCGCCGCACCTGGGCGCGGTCGATCGGGGCGACCGAGGCGGGCACCGCGAACTCCGCGGTGACCCGCTCGGCGACGGCCGCGCAGAGCGCCGCCGGGTCCTCGACCTCGGCCTCGACCCGGATCTCCAGGTGGTCCCCGGAGACGCCGGCCGCCCAGTAGAGGCCGGCGCCCTCGGTGGCGAGCACGGTCTGCTCCAGCGCCAGCTTGTTGATCCGCTGCCCGCCGACGGTCAGCTGCTCGCTGACCCGGCCGTGGTGCGAGAGCACCCGGCGCGGGCTGCCGCAGGCGCAGGGCTCGGCGGAGACGGTGACGAAGTCCCCGCTGCGGTAGCGCAGCAGTGGCATGGCCCGGCCGGCCAGGGCGGTGATGACCAGTTCGCCGGCGGTGCCGTCGGGGACGGGTTCGGTGGTCTCCGGGTCGATCACCTCGAACAGGTGCCGGTCCTCGGTGAGGTGCAGGCTGCCCCGCTCGCAGACCAGGCCGAGCGAGTTGGTCTCGGTGGAACCGTAGGCGTTGGAGAGCCGGACGCCCCAGAGCGCGGCGATCTTCTCCAGCTTGGCGGGGGAGCAGGTCTCGCCGACGTAGAGGAAGGTCTTCAGCCCGATCTCGGCCGGGTCGCGCCCGGTGTCCTTCAGCATGTCGTAGAGGCGCAGCGCCCGGCTGGGCGTGCAGACCAGGGCGGTCGGGCGGACGGTCCACATCATCTCGACCATCCGCTCGAACGGGCAGACCAGGCTGAGCGTGCCGACCGGCACCACGGCCGCGCCGTTCTGCTCCAGCGCCCGGTCCAGGTCGTAGGAGGCGAAGGCGAGTTCGTAGGGGATGGCGATGAAGACGAGGTCGCCGGGGCCGAGCACGTGGCCGACGGACTGCTCGACCGCGACGTTGCCGCGGATCCAGTCCTCGTAGGTGATCATCGAGGAGGTGGGGCTGCCGGTGGTGCCGGTGGACTCGCCGTAGCGGATCAGCTCCTCCCGGCCGACGGCCAGCAGGCCGAACGGGTAGGCGCCGCGCAGCTCGGCCTTGGTGGTGAAGGGCAGGGTCCGCAGCTCCTCGGCACTGGTGGGCCGCAGAGAGCCGTGCCGCCCGGCCCAGCGCTCCCGGTAGAATGGCGAGTTGGCGAAAGCGTGGTCCAACTGGCGCCGCAGCAGCGCGAACTGGTGGTCGGGCACCTGGTCGGGGCTGAGCTTCTCGAACGCGGCCAGGTCGGCCAGCGCGGCCTCCCGGATCTCCGGATAGCGCAGGTGCGGGGGGCGGTCGGCGGTGGTCACCGGGCATCCTCTCCAAACATCAGCTGGGTCTTGATCCGGGTACGGGGGTCGAGCGTGAAGGCCTCCGCCGCCCGTTCGGCCGGCAGGCGGTGGGTGACCAGCAGCCCGGCCTCCTCGCGGTGGCCGGCCAGGAACTCCTGGGCGCGGTGGAAGCCGCCGGTGCCGCCGATCGAGCCGACCAGGGTCAGTGCGTTGGCCACCAGCAGGTCGGTGCGGAGCGCGGCGCTGCGGCGCAGCCCGAAGCAGAGCACCCGGCCGCGGGGGACGGCGCAGGCCAGCGCGGTGGCGAGGCCGTCGGCGCCGCTGGAGCAGTCCACGGTCAGGTCGTACCGGGCGGCGGCGGTCAGGGCGGCGTACCCGCCGGCGGACCGCGCGGCGGCGTCGGGCTCGGGCGCGGCGGTGCGGACCCGGGCGCTCGGCAGTAGCGCGGTGACGGCGGCGGCCTTCACCGGGTCCGCCTCCAGCAGCTCCACCCCGCCCGCCCCGTACGCCCCGGTGAGCAGCAGGTAGCTCGCCAGGCCGAGGGCGCCGGCGCCGATCACCAGGATCCGCTCGTCGGGGCGCGGGTCGATCCGCTGCAGGCCCTGGGCGGCGACGGCGAAGAACTCGGAGAGCGCCAGCAGGCCGGGGCCCAGGCCGTGCGTGTCGGGGTAGAGGTAGCGGCGGTCCACGGTCCGCAGCCGGGTCGAGAAGCCGTCGACGGTGAGGCCGAACTTCTCGATCCGGGTGCAGACGTTGCGGTCGGTGCCGCAGCGCGGGCAGTCCCCGCACCAGCGCGAGCAGTCGCCGGTGACCCACTGGCCCAGCAGCGCGCGGCCGTTGCTCCCGGTGCCGACCACCAGGCCGGACCACTCGTGGCCGAAGCGCAGCGGGTAGCTGCTCGGGCCGCCGTAGGCGCCGTCGTACAGCGCCTGGTCGCTGCCGCACAGGGTGACCCGGTCGACCTCGACCAGGACCTCGTCCGGGCCGAGCGGCGCGGTCGGCGGCTTCGCCTCGTCGACGGTGAGCCGGCCGGGGCCGGTCAGCCGCAGGTCCGCCCCGGCGCTCACCGGGCACCGTCCCCGGCCGCCGGGAGCGGCGGCAGGTGGTCGTTCAGCTCGGCCTCGATCCGCTCGCTCTCCGCGCGGGCCATGGTGATGCGCTCGCGCAGGCTGATCGAGTTGAGCCCCCACCACAGGTACCAGTTGTCGTTGGCGAGCACCCGCGCCTGGATCTCGTCGAGGACGGCGGCGTCCTCGATGACCGCGCGGGAGCAGTAGTACTTGGGCACGATGAATCGCTCCGTTCCGGTGATCATGCCTTCGGCGACGGCGGTGGTGTGCAGGGCGGTGCCCCGGCAGACCCGCAGGCCGAGCGTCCAGAAGGCGTGCACGTCGGGCGTGGCGGGCGGCACGAGCTGCTCCATCACGTCGAAGGTCTCGCGGACCGAGTCCCGGTCGTCGCCGGGGCTGCCGATGAACAGGCAGTGCTCGACCCGGATGCCGGCCTCGACGAACTTGCGGTGCGACTCGATGATCTGGCGCTGGCGGAAGTTCTTCTTCAGCCCGCGCAGGATCCGGTCACACGCCGAGTCGGTGCCGAACTCGACGTAGTAGCAGCCGGTGCGGACCATCAGGTCGACCAGTTCGGAGGTCACGTTGCCCGGGTTGACCATGCAGGACCACGGCATCTCGATGCCCCGGCGGACGAACTCCCGCAGCACCTCCAGCGAGTAGTTGAGCGGCAGGTTGAAGACCCCGTCGACGATCTCCAGGACCTCCAGGCCCTCGTCGCGCAGCCGTTCCACCTCGTCGGCCACCCGGGAGACCTCGTCGAACTTCACGCCGGTGCCGTCCACCAGGAAGTTGCTGCAGAAGACGCACTCCAGCACGCAGCCCTTCTTGGTCTGGATGGTCGCCGGCACCTTGAGGCTGCGGTCGTGGGTCTCGTACGAGTAGCTGAAGTAGCGCTGGTCGTACAGGGCCGGGTCGGGGCGGGCGGCCTTGCGGTAGTCGATCCGGAAGACGGCGTCGCGCCGGTGGTAGCCGCCGCCCTCGCGCGGGCTGATCACCCCGGGCACGTCCAGCGGTTCCTCGCCCCGGGCCAGGTGGTCCAGCAGCGGCTGGACGGACTCCTCGGCGAAACCGGTGATCCCGTAGTCGGCCCGGACGAAGTCCATCAGGTCCTCGGGGACGGTGGAGAACCCCGGACCGCCCAGCAGCACGGTGACGCCGGGCAGTTCGTCGCGCGACCAGTCGGCCACCTCGCGGGCGAGCGGGGTGTAGACGACCGGCTCCAGCATGCTCTGCGAGTCGACGTTGCGGATCGAGATCCCCACCACGTCGGGCTTGAAGGCGCGGACCGCGGCCCGGACGACCGGCTCGTCCTCCTCCTCCCACATCAGGTCCAGCGTCTCGACCTGGTACCCGGCCGCCCGCGCCTGGGTGGCGATGGTGACCATGCCGATCGGCAGGACCGGCCGGAAGGACTTCAGCTTGTTGATCGAGACGAAGAGGATCTTCACGGCCGGCCCCCGTCGACCTCGGCCAGCGCGGCGACCAGGCCGCGCAGCTGCCGCTCGCTCTGGTGCCAGTGCACGACCAGCCGCAGCAGGCCCAGCCGGCGGGCCACCGAGGCGATCAGGCCGCGCTCCTCCAGCGCGTCGACCAGCTTCTCCGGGCTCGGGTGGCGGACCGTCACCACGGTGAGCTCGGGCCGCGGGGCGACCTCGAAACCGGCCTCGGTGAGCAGCCGCACCAGCAGCGCCCGGCGCTCCCAGAGCCCGGCGACCGAGGCCCGGTAGCCGCTGCGGCCCTGGGCGCGCAGCGCCGCCCAGGTGGCCAGCAGGGCGCCGCCGGGCCGGGTGCCGAGCAGGGCGTGGTGGTCGAGGGTGCCCCGGTAGTGCGAGGAGGTGCGCAGCGCGTCCGGCGCCCCGGGGTCGCGGAAGAGCACGTGGCCCGCGGGGATCGGCGCGCCGCCGTACTTGTGCGGGTCCAGGGTGATGGAGCTGACGCCGTCGACGCCGAAGCCGATCGCCGGCAGGTCGTCGCCCAGCTCGCGGGCGAACGGCACCAGGAACCCGCCGGTGGCGGCGTCCACGTGCACCGGTACGCCCAGCGCCGAGGCGTGCGCGGCGATCGCCGGCACGTCGTCCACGGCGCCGGACTCGGAGCTGCCGGCGGTGGCCACCACCAGCGCGGTCTCCGGGGTCACCAGCGGCAGCAGCCGCCCGGTGTCGACCCGCAGCCGCTCGTCGGAGGGGACGCGGACCACCTCGACCGCCAGCAGCGCGGCGATCTTGTCGAAGGAGAAGTGCGCGCTGTCGCCCATCAGGACCCGGGCCGGCGCACCGGCCCCGAAGCGGGCCCGGTGGTGCCGGAGCGCGGCGAGCACCGCCAGCAGGTTGGCCTCGGTGCCGCCCGAGGTGGCCACCCCGGCGGCCCCGGGGCCGTCCATCAGGTCGGCCAGCATGGCCGTCACCTCGGCCTCGGCGCGGGGCAGCGAGGGGAAGATCCGGTTGTCGCCCATGTTGGACTGCTGGTGGGCGGCGAACACCTGCTCGGCCACCGGCAGCGGCGTCGAGCAGATCGAGTTGAAGACGGTGCCGTCCCGGTAGTCGTGGTCGTCCGCGCAGAGCCCGGCCAGCTCGGCCAGCACCCGCTCGACGGGGACGCCCCGGTCGGGCAGCCCGTGCGGGCGGGCGCCGGCCGGCTCACCCGGCGGCGGGGACCCGGTGGGGGACGGCGAAGAACTGGGCAGCGTTGCCATGAGCGAGAGCCCTCACGATCTGCTCGGGGACACCATGGAGTCGGAGCCGGTGCACCGTCCTGGCCAGACCCAGCGGGTCGGCCGAGCCGAAGTGCAGGCCGGTGTTGAGCATCAGCCGCTCCGGGCCGAACCGGTCCAGCAGGCCGAGCACCTCGCGGTGCGACTGCTTCTCGCGGACCTGGAACAGCGCGTCCTGGCGCGGGGCGACGGCGATCCCGTACCCGCCGAGCCCGCGCAGCGCCGGGTGTTCGGCCAGCAGGTCGATCCGCTGCTCGTCCAGGTCGAGCAGGGCGATCGTGGCCGGGTCGATGCCGGCCCGTTCCACCGCGCCCGCCAGCGGCGCCAGCATCTCCCGGAAGGCCGGCAGCGCGGGCGGCGACTCGACCAGTACCGGCAGCGCGCGCGCCGACGCCAGCTTCAGCTGCCGCTCCAGCACCTCGACCTCGTCCGGGCCGCCGCCGCGCAGCGACACCTCGCCTAGCGCCCGGACCCTCGGGTGGTCCAGGTACCGCTCCAGCACCTCGATCCCGGCCAGCGCGCCGCGCAGCCCCGCCATGTCGGCCGCGTGCACCGCGAGCGCCACGTGCAGGTCGATCCCGTACGCGGCGGCCCGGGCGGTCTCGGCTCCGGCGAGCCGCTCGAAGCGGGCGGCGAAGGCGCTGCCGGAGTCCCGGGCCTCCAGCGAGGCGGAGCACGGGGCGAGCGCGGTGAGCACCCCGCTGACGGCCATCAGCTCGTAGTCGTCCGCGTTGCGCAGGTCGGTGTGGATGTGGTGGTCGAACAGCGGCGTCAGTCCGGTCCCGTGCAGGGCCCGGGGGGCCAGCGGCGGCGGGGGCGGCGGCGGGCCGGGGCGGTCGGCGGGCACGACGGGCTCAGCCCTGCGCGGCGGCGGCGATCGCGGCGGTCAGCACCTCGCGGCTGCGGCGCAGCGCGTGCTCGTAGCGGTCGGCGTGGTTGTACAGCTCCACGCTGACGTAGCCGTCGTAGCCGCCGCGCCCCAGCACCGAGAAGAAGCCGGCGAAGTCGATGTCGCCGTCCCCGGGGATCTCGTGGTGGTGCACCCGGCCCTTGATGTCCTCGACCTGGATGATCTTCGTATAGGGCAGGTTCCGCTCCACCGAGGCGAGGTAGTCCTCCTCCACCACCCGGCAGTGGCCGAGGTCCTGGGCGAGCGCGAAGCGGTCCGAGGCCAGCGCGTCGGCCAGCCGGGCGACCCCGTCGTTGCTCTCCAGGAAGAACTCCGGCTCGGGCTCCATCGCCAGCACCGCGGTGCCCGGGCCGTCCAGCACCTGCCGGACGCCCTCGTCCAGCCACTGCCGGGCCTGCTCCTCGGCCACCTCGGGCTTGCGCTTGCCGGTGGCGAAGTTGACGTAGGGGATGCCGAGTTCGTCGGCGATCCGGACCGACCGCAGGACGAGGTCGACGCGGCGGGCCCGGCCCTCGGCGGTGGGGTGGATCAGCGAGGGCTCGAAGCGCTCCTCACCGAGCAGGTTGTCGGCGCCCGCGGCCAGGCAGCAGGCCGTCAGGCCGGTGCGCTCCAGGGCCTTGCGGATCGGCGCGGCCTCGGCGGGGCCGAAGGCGAACGGGTCCAGGTGGGCCGGGTGGAGCGAGAGTTCGATCCCCTCGTAGCCGGCGTCGGCGACCGCCTCGATCGCCCGCTCCACCGAGATCGTCCGCAGGCCGTTGGCGTTGTAGGCAAGCTTGACCACGACAGTTCTCCTTCTGGCTGGTGACGACGGTGACCGGCGGGTCCTGACCGGCCGGTCGCCGGGTGCTGGTGCGCGGCCGCGTCGGTGCGTGCCGCGCCGGGGCTCCGGTGCCCGGGGGGCCGGTCACTTCTCCGCGGTGGCGTGCACGTGGAAGTCGTGCCAGGTGCGCAGCTCGATCCGCTGGAAGCCGGCGGCGCGCAGCATCTCCTCCAACTCGTTGAGGGTGAAGCGCAGGTGCACCTCCTCGGGACCGGCGCCGTCGGGCTGGCGGGCGTACCAGGCCTCGATCTCCCGGTTGCGCTCCTTGTCGGCGGTCTTGCGGTAGTCCGCCAGCGCCACCCGCCCGCCGGGGCGCAGCACCCGGTACATCTCGGCGATCGCGGCGGGCGCGTCGTCGGCCAGCTCGTGCAGGACGTAGGTGGAGATCACCAGGTCGGCGGCGGCGTCGGCGACGGGCAGCGGGACCACCGGGCTCACGGTGCGGGTCACCCGGTCGGCCACGCCCTCGCGGGCGGCCCGGCCGGCGAGCACCTCCAGCAGCTCCGGGCTGCCGTCGACGCAGTGCACCGAGCCCTCCGGCCCGACCAGCCGGGCGGCGGGCACGGCCGCGTAGCCGGTGCCCGCACCGACGTCGACCACCTGCTGGCCGGGCGCGGCGCCGACGGAGCGCAGCAGGTCCTGCACCTCGCCGAGCGCCCAGCGCAGCGGGCCGTCGAGCCGGTAGACCGTCTCGGCGATCTCCGGCGAATGCGCGTCGTTCATGGATGACTCCTTCGGGAGGCCGAACGGGCCGTCCGGCCCTGCTGGGCCGGCGGTCGGGGGTGTGCGCGCGGTGCCCGGGCGCGTACGGGGGCGGTCAGGCCTCGGCGAGGACGCTCTTCAGCAGCGGCTCGGGCACCGGCGTCTCGTGGTCGCCGTCGACGATGTGCACCCGGCCGATCTCGGGCACCAGCACGAACCGCACCGCGCTGCCCGCCCGGCGCTTGTTGTCGCTGAGGATGACCTCGACGATCCGCTCCGGGGTGAACTCCCGGGGCACCGTGGTCGGACTGCCGATCAGGGTGCCCAGCAGGTGCTCCTGGCGCGCCAGCACCTCCGGGGCGGTGATCCCGAGCCGGATGCCCAGCCGGGCCGCGGCACACATCCCGATGCCGACCGCCTCGCCGTGCAGCAGCGCGCCCCCGGAGAGGAACTCCACGGCGTGCCCCACGGTGTGGCCGTACTCCAGGATGATGCCGGCGCCGCGCTCGCCCGGGTCCTGCGCCAGGATGCCCAGCTTGCTGCGGACCACCTCGTGGCAGACCCCGAGCAGGTCGTCCCGGATGCCCGCCACACCGCCGGTCAGCAGGCCCTCCATCCGGTCGACCCACGCGGCGTCGTTGACCAGGCCGTTCTTCAGCGCCTCCACCAGCGCGCTGCGGTGCTGGCGCTCCGGCTCGCTGCGCAGCATCGCCACGTCGGCCCAGATGAACAGCGGCGCGTGGTAGACGCCGAACTGGTTCTTGCCGAGGGCGCCGTTGATCGCCTGCTTGTTGCTGAGGGTGCCGTCGGTGAGGTTCAGCATGGTGGTCGGGATCTCGACGAAGCGCAGGCCCCGGTAGACCATGGCGGCGGCCAGTCCGGCCAGGTTGCTGATCATGCCGCCGCCGAGCGCGCCGACGATCGAGTCCTTGGTGGCCCCGGCGGCCACCAGCCGTTCGCAGAGGGCGGTGAGCTCGGGCCAGCCCTTGACGCCCTCGCCCTCGGCCACGGTGATCAGGTTGACGGCGACGCCGGCCCGGCCGAGCCGGTTGGCGAGGTCCCGGCCGAACAGCTCGTACAGCGGCTGGCTGGTGACCAGGTAGAACTCGTCGAAGGCGTGCCGGCCGAGGTACTCGGGCAGCCGGTCGCCGATGGACTCGCCGAGATAGTACGGGCAGCTTGGGCTGGTCCCGCTGGACAGCTCGATGATGGTTCCGTCGGACACGTCGGTCCTTTCGTGCAGGGTGTCGGAACGGGTGGTGTCGGAACGGGTGATCCTGGGGCGCGTGCGCCTCGCCCGGGCGGTGCCGGTGCGGGTGGTGCCGTGACCTCGGTCGTGCGCGGGGGTGGTGCCCCCGGTGGTGCGCGCGGCCCCGGGTACGCGGTGGCACGCTCTCGGCGTGCGCGGGCGGTGGTGCGGGGCCCGGCGGAGGGCCCGGTGACGGGTGCCTGTGGTGGGCGCGGGGCGCCGGTGGTCAGCGGTGCGCGAGGTAGCCGTCGAGGTCGAGCAGCCCGTTGCCGCTGACGCAGGCGACGATCACCTCGGCCCGCCCGGTCTCGCGGGCCAGGACGGCCCGGTCCACGGCCGCGCGCAGGGCGTGGCAGGACTCCGGCGCGATCAGCATCCCCTCGGTGGAGAGCACCAGCCGCCCGGTCTCGAAGACGTCCGTCTCCTCGTACGCGACCGCGTCCAGCAGCCCCTCGCCGCGCAGCACGCCGATCAGCGGCGAGCCGCTGTGCTGGCGCAGACCGCCGACGTGGGTCTCCGGCAGCTCGTAGTCCCGGCCGAGGGTGTACGACTTGCCGAGCGGGGTGACGCCCTCCGGGTCGGCGTGGTCGTAGCGCAGCGTGCCCCGGGTCAGCCGGGGGGCGCTCGCGGACTCCGCGCCGAGCAGCAGCAGGTCGTCGCCGCGCTCCGCCTTCTCGGCGAGGTAGGGGCCCATGAAGCCGCCCAGGTTGCTGCCGCCGCCGACGCAGGCCACCAGCGTGTCCGGCCGCTCGCCGAGGGCGGCCAGCTGGGCCTTGGTCTCCTGGCCGATGACGGTCTGGTGGATCAGTACGTGGGCCAGGTTGCTGCCGGAGATGTAGCGGGTCTCCGGGTGCAGCGCGGCGTGGCTGATCGCCTCGCCGATCGCGGTGCCGAGCGAGCCCAGCAGGTGCCGGCCGTCGCGCAGCAGCGCCTTGCCGACCGGCGTCCGCTCGCTGGGGGAGGCGTGCACCTCGGCGCCGAGCATCTCGATCAGCGCCCGGCGGCCGGGCTTCTGGCGGGCCGAGACGCCGGCCCAGTAGATGACGGCCCTGAGGCCGAATCGGCGGGCGGCCCAGGCCACGGCGTGGCCCCACTGGCCGGCGCCGGTCTCGGTGACCATCGTGTCGACGCCCTGCTCGGCCGCGTAGTGGGCCTGGGCGATGGCCGAGTTGAGCTTGAAGCTGCCGGTGGGCAGCACGTCCTCGCGCTTGAGGTAGATCCGGGCCGGGGTCTCCAGGTAGCGCTCCAGGGCCCGGGCCCGCAGCAGCGGGGTGGGGCGTCCGATCGACGCCAGCTCCTCGCGCACCCGCTCCGGGATGGCCAGGAAGGGTTCGGTGGCACCGTCCTGGGCGCGGACGGCGTCGAGCCGGATCCGCTGCTGCAGGGCGAGCCGGGAGCCCCAGGCGTCGTGCTCGGCGCCCTCGGGCTCGCGGGGCGGCGGGACGGGGCCGGGCAGGCTGGGGACGAGGTTGAACCAGTGCGACGGGACCTCATGGGGGTCCGCTGCGGCCGGCACCGGCACGGGGGTCCACTGGGCGGCTGGAGTCACGATGCATCCCTCTCGTCATCCGGATGGGGGAACCGCGCACGTCAGTTCTCGCAGCGAAACGACCGGGTGAGAAGCGGTAGGAGCGTTGTTGACCGGCTCAGTCAAGCTTTGGATCGGTTGCCGGGGGAGTACTTGACCGCAACGGTGGAAAAGCGGTCCCGGACCGGCCCGCTCCTGGGTGAAGCCCGGGTCAGGAGCCCGGACCGACGGCGGGGCGGCGGCCCGGACCGTGCGACCGGACGCGCGGTGACCGTCGTCGCGCCGTCTCGTTCGCCCCTGCGGGGGCCACCGGTCGCCCTGTTCCACCGGCGCCCCGGGCGCCCCGATCCGCAGTCGTACGGGAGTTGTGCACCATGGGTACCACCGGCAAGGCCGAGAACAAGACCGAGCAGAAGGCCGAGAAGGCAGAGCAGGCAGGGCAGGCCGGCAAGGCCGGGGGGAAGACCGGGCAGACCGGGAAGAAGGCCGAGAAGACCGACCACCGCAAGCTGGGCGGCGAGCTGTACCGCGCGAAGGCCGTCCCGCAACCGCTCGACGTCCCCGAGTTCGCCTTCCTGGCCCTCGACGGGACCGGCGACCCGCAGCAGAGCCCCGAGTTCGGGCCCGCCATCGCCGCGCTGTACGCGGTCTCCTACGCCCTGAAGTTCGCCGTCCGGGCCGACACCGGGACGGACTACGCGGTGATGCCGCTGGAAGGGCTCTGGCACAGCGACGACCCGCACTTCGACGCCGTCTCCGCCGACTCCTACGGCCCCGGCGCCCGGGCCGGCTGGCGGTGGACCCTGCTGATCCGCCAGCCCGTCCCCTACACCGACGCGCAACTCGCGGCCGCGCTCGCCAAGGCGGAGGCCAAGGTGGAGGCCAAGGCGGAAGGGAAGGCGGAAGGGAAGGCCGGGGCCGAGGCGGTCGGCCGGCTGCGCCGGGAGTCCTTCACCGAGGGCCGCTGCGTCCAGGTGCTGCACCAGGGCCCGTACGAGACCGAGCCGCGGACGGTGAAGCTGCTGCACGACTACCTGCACACCGAGGGGCTGCGCGAGGCCGGCCGGCACCACGAGATCTACCTCTCGGACCCGACCAGGACGGCCCCCGAGCGACGCCGTACCATCCTGCGCCAGCCGGTGTCCTGAGGCGTCGGCACACCCGGGTACGGACCCCTGACCTCCCGTGGCCGCCGTGGCGCACCTCCGTGCACCGGCTGCGGCCCGCTGGACAGCCATGGACGCCCCCCCTAGCATCGTGAGAATCCCCGTCAGGGCCAGGTGCCCGTCGGGGCCCGTCTTCGCCCGTCCCCGGGAGCCGCTGTCAGGGCGGCGTCCGTCCATCGGACATGCCACGGGGCGAGGTGGATCTGGACGTCTGACCCTGGCGCGCACGGGGGGTGACCGCGCAGGTAGGCATTGAGGTGCGATCGATTGTCATGCCATCGGTCGGTCAGGCGTCGGCTCCAACAGGCCCGGGCTCGGCTCCGGTCGCCCGTCGGACCCCGCCCGAGGGACCCGAGAAGCGGAGGGCTTCAGTCTGCTATGAAGATCGACACGCTGAGCAGCCACGACGAGCGTCTGCGCCGGGCCATCCCCCACATCGTGGCCCAGGTCAGGGACGGTGAGGCCGCCGTCTCGCTGGAGGAGCTGGCGATGGCCACCAACACCTCGCCCGACTACCTGCGCCGGGTCTTCCGGCACCAGGTCGGCGAGCCGATCCACCGCTACGTCCGCAGGCTCCGGCTCTCCCTGGCGGCCTACCGGCTGGTCTACGGGGACCGCACGATCATCGACATCGCGGTCAGCGCCGGCTACAACTCGCACGCGGCCTTCACCCGCGCGTTCCGGTCCGCGTACGGGATATGTCCCACCGACCTGCGCACCAACCCGCAGAACACCGCCTGGCCGACCGCCGGTGCGGCCGGTTCGGACATCCGGCCGGCCGCGATCCCGCAGCGCCGGGTCGCGTTCTACTCCCACCTCGGACCGATCGACAGCGCCGACACCGCCTGGGAGCGGCTGCGCGGCTGGCTCACCACCCACGGCCACTGCCCGGCCCGCTCCAAGGCGTTGGGCGTCTCCTACGACGACCCGGACTTCTTCATCGGCGCCCGGACCCGGCACGACATCTGCGTCCCGGTCTCGGACCGCTTCGACCCGCAGACCAGGGACGGGATGGGCGTCCAAGTCGTTCCGGCTTCAACAGGATTGGCGATGCGTCACGTCGGACCGCCCGAGCTGATCCCGTTCACCTACATGCACCTGGCGGTCAGCGCCGCCACCAAGGGGATGCAGCGCACCGAGCGCCCGCCGCTGCCGTACTACCTGGAGTTCTCCTCGTTCCCCTCGGCGCACCCCGAGCGCCAGGTCGCGGTGGACGTCTACCTGATGCCGCACACCCGCCGGAACTGACCGTCGCGCACGCCCCGCGGCCCCGGACGGTCGCCCGGGGCCGCGAAGCCGTGCCCGCGCCGCCCGTCAGGTGCTGTAGACCCCGACCTCGTGGAGCGAGTAGCCCCAGCTGGTGCCGCGCTGGACCCCGTGGACGCGGACGTACCGGGCCGGGACGCCGGTGAACCGCGCGGTCTCCAGCCCGCCCGCCCCCGTGGTGGTGGACCACACCGACTTCCAGGTGGCCCCGTCGGTGGACACCTCGATGCGGTACGCCTTCCCGTAGGCGCGTTCCCAGTCCAGCGTGACGCGTCCGACCAGGGTGGTGGACCCGAGGTCGAGCCGCAGCCACTGGTCGTCGTTCCAGTCGCTGGCCCAGCGGGTGCCGCCGTCGCCGTCCACGGCCCGGCCGGCCGCGTAGCTGACGAACGGGTTCCATTCGGTGGACGCGGCCGTGGCCGGGGCGCCGGCGGCCAGGTTGGTGCCGGCCCGGTGCTGTTCGGTGCTGCCCCAGGTGGTCAGGTAGGACTCGGCGCCCCGGAACAGGTCGTCCACCACGCCCTGCCCGCCGACCAGCCGGATCTCCTCCAGCCAGTCCGGCACGAGGCCGTAGTGCGCGGCGCCGTCCGTGTTGTAGTCCCAGGTCCGCTCGCCGGTGGTCTGCCGGTCGACGAGCGAGCCGCCGTCGGTGGTGCGGAACGGGTACTGGACCGGGTGCGGGGCGTTCGCGCCGGGCGGCGCGGGCCAGCCGCCGAGGCCGTTCATGTCGGTGCCGTAGCCGTAGCCCACCCCGTACTTGTCGCGCAGCGCGTCGGTGCGCTTCGCCTCCGCGCTGAACGCCTCGGCGCCGTTCATGTACTGGGCGACGAAGCCGCCGAGCTTGTAGACGCGCTCGGTCCAGTCGAGGTCCATCCAGCTGTGCGAGGAGATCACGCCCGGGTAGGACGCGGACTCCAGGATGTCGAAGGCGCGGTCGGCCGCCTTGACGCTCATGTGGTCGACTTCCAGCATCATCTTGCGCTGCATCATCCCGCGCACGGCGTACTCACCGAGGTCGGTGAGGCCGCGGGAGTTGCACTGGGCGCCCGCCGCGTACGCCGGCACGGTCACCCCCGGCGGCAGCAGCTTCTCGGCCTCCGGTGCCGCGGCGAGGCCGATGGGGTTGTCGTGCTGCGGCCCGGCGCACTGCTCGGTGGTCCAGAAGGTGCCGGTGGACAGGAACTGGCCGGCGTTGATCGCCGTGCCGAGCGCGCCCTCGTCGAAGCGGACCCCGCACAGCGCGTTGTCGAACTTGTGGCACAGGAACATGCTGCGCACGCCCAGGCCGTACAGCTCGTCCAGGCCGCGGTCGATGTCGGCCTTGCCGCACTGGGCGACGTCCAGGATCTGCTTGCAGCCGAACGGCTCGGAGGTCTCCACGCCGAGCACGACGGCGAGCTTGCCCTGCGCGACGACCTGGCGGGCCTGCGCGCTGTCGGTGACGATCCGGAACCAGCCCTTCCCCGTTCCGCCGTACATCCGGTCGATGTAGGACTGCAGGTCGTACGTCTTCTGCGCCTGGAGGCGGATGGAGTCCATCTCGTCGCAGCCGCGGTCCTTGAAGAAGTAGACCGAGCAGATCACCCCGTTGGTGACCAGGTCGTCGACCAGCACCCGCTGGCCGCCGCGCCAGGCCCGCTCGACCCAGGCGTAGTAGTTCTGCTCGTGGGTCAGCGAGTCGTGGGCCGGCCAGTCCTTGAAGGTGGGCCAGCCGACCGGGTCGTGCTTGCCGTCGCCACCCTTGGTGATCATGTCGAAGACCGCCAGCGAGCCGTCGGGGTAGTGCTCGGGACAGTCCTTGAGCGCGTCCGCGATCCCGGCCTCGGAGAACGTCTTCCCGCACAGGAGACGGCCGCCGAAGGCCTCGTTGGACATCAGGTGGTCGTGCGCGTCGACGAAGCCGCGGACCTTGCCCTGGGCGTCGGTCCCGCGGAACGGCTCACCGGTGACGCCGATCTGCGAGTCCGGCGCGGGCCGGGCGACCGGGTTCCACCAGCCCGTCCCGCCCGAGGCCCCCGGCGCGGGGGCCGCGAACAGCAGGGAGAAGAGGGTGAGGAGCGAGGCCAGGGCCGTG
Organism: Kitasatospora sp. NPDC005748; assembly: GCF_040630735.1. Classification (NCBI taxonomy): domain Bacteria; kingdom Bacillati; phylum Actinomycetota; class Actinomycetes; order Kitasatosporales; family Streptomycetaceae; genus Kitasatospora; species Kitasatospora sp. NPDC005748. The sequence goes on along the minus strand of NZ_JBEXYD010000001.1, from coordinate 131,567 downwards.
ACGATTCTGCGCCTGCGGTGCGGATGAGGGTGGGACTGTGGGGGTTTCATCGGTCACCATTCGTGTCGTCGATGCAGGGACGACGGGGACGAACGACCCGCCCGCGCGGGGTGTTTGATTGTTTCGCGCCGGGCGACTGTCATGTCCCGCGTACTCGATGCGATGAGAATCGCCACTGTTGGATTCTTAGTCAATAGCCCTGGACGGATGGTCCGTTGACGTGAAAGGCCGTGTTCGATGCGGTAGTTGACTGTCCGGTATGCGGAGACCGGCCGGGCGGTCCCCGGCCGGCCCGGAGCCGCCCCGGGTGGTCGGGGAGACGGGCGGTGCGCGCGTGGGCAAGGGCTGTGCAGGGAGGGAGCACCGCCTGGCCCGCCGGTGCCCTAGCGTTCCCGGTGTTCCGCACGGAGGCCGGGCCCACCCCGTGGCCGCCCCCGGGCCGCCCCCCCCGGCCCGGCTCTCCGGGCCCTCCCCCGGCCGGGCTCTCCGGCCCGGCCGTGACACCCCTTCCGAAAGGCGCCTCATGCCCACCATCACGCTCTCCGACGGCTCGCAGAAGTTCTACAAGGACTGGGGCACCGGTCGCCCCGTCGTCCTCTCGCACGGCTGGCCGCTGAACGCCGACGCCTGGGACGGCCTCGCCGTCGCCGTCGCCGAGGCCGGCTACCAGGTCGTCGCCCACGACCGGCGCGGGCACGGCCGGTCCGAGCAGACCTGGGACGGCAACCACATGGACCGGTACGCGGACGACCTGGCCGAGCTGATGGAGCGGCTCGACCTCACCGAGGCCGTCCTGGTCGGCCACTCCACCGGCGGCGGCGAGGTCGCCCGCTACCTCGGCCGGCACGGCAGCGACCGGGTGCGCAAGGCCGTCCTGCTCGGCGCCGTGCCGCCGCTGATGCTGCGCACCGAGGACAACCCCGAGGGCACCCCGATCGAGGCCTTCGACGGCATCCGGGCCGGTGTCGCGGCCGACCGCTCGCAGTTCTACTACGACCTCAGCGAGGCCTTCTTCGGCTTCAACCGGCCGGGCGCCGAGGTCTCCGAGGGCAAGCGCCGCGAGTTCTGGCTGCAGGGCATGCAGGCCGGCCTCAAGGGTGCCCTCGACTGCGTCGAGGCGTTCTCGGAGACCGACTTCACCGAGGACCTCAAGAAGATCGACATCCCGGTCCTGGTCGCCCACGGCGACGACGACCAGATCGTGCCGATCGCCGCCTCCGCCGAGAAGAGCGTCGAGCTGCTCTCCCAGGGCGTCCTCAAGGTCTACCCGGGCGCCCCGCACGGCCTGGTCGGGGCCTACGAGGCCGCGTTCACCAAGGACCTGCTGGAGTTCCTCGGCGCCTGATCCGACGCCTGATCCGGCGGGTGGCCCGCCCCGGCGGCCACCCCACCACCCCCCGCGGCCCCCGCACGCCCCGGACCGGCGCATCGGCGCAGGTCCGGGGCGTGCGGGCGGTGCCGGGCGGGCGCGAGCACGGCTGACGGCCGGTTAGCCTTGACCCTGCCCGGCGACGGGTCGCCGCCCGGCGACCAGGCCCGCCGGGTGCCGCGCCCCGGCGCGGGCGGAACGGACGGCCGACCCCGCCGGGAGGGTCGCCGGCCCGGGGGAGCCGAGCCCAGCGCGCCCGGTCGCCCCGGCTCGTCAGAACGACAGTCAGACGACCTAGGCACTCTTCTGCTGCCTGCCGCAGGCTGGTCGTGCGGGGCTTCGGCCGTGAACGCCGACAGAGAGGGGCAGCCAGGTGAACCTGCGGGTCACAACCGCCGCGGTGCCGGACGGGGAGAAGGCGGGGCACTGGGGCCGGGCGGTCTCGTACGCGCTGGCGCCGGTGGAGGTGGTGCCGCTCGCCGACGGCCCGTTCGACGGCCGGCTGGAGTCGCACCGGCTGGGCAGCCTGCGGGTGTCCACCCTGGAGGCGGACGCCACGCGGCTGTCCCGGACGCCGGGCCTGATCGCGCGCTCGGCCGGGGCGGAGGCCCAGGTGGCGGTGGGCGTCCAGGTGTCCGGTCACGCCGTGCTGACCCAGGACGGCCGCCGGGCCGAGGTCGCGCCCGGCGACCTCGTGCTGTACGACACCGCGCGCCCCTACTCGGTCGACTACCCGCAGCGCTTCCGCTCCCACGTGTTCCACCTGCCGCACCGGCTGCTCGGTGTGCCGGAGGCCGACATCCGCCGGGTGACCGGGCGGGCCGTCACCTCGCGGGAGAGTCTCGGGGCGGTCCTGCTGCCCTTCCTCGACACCCTCGCCGACGCCGCGCCCAGCTACCCGTCCGCCGTCGGGGACCTCCTGGCGGGCAGCGTCGCCGACCTGTTCCTCACCCTGGTCGGCGAGCTGGCGGGGCGCCCGGCCGCCGGCCCCGACGAGGCCGGCGCCCACCTCGTCCGGCTGGTCCGCGCCCACATCGACCGCCACCTCGGCGATCCGGGGCTGACCCCGCAGGGCATCGCCGACGCCCACCGCATCTCGGTGCGCTACCTGCACCGGCTCTTCGAGAACGAAGGCGTGACGGTGGGCCGGCTGATCCAGCGGCGCCGGCTGGAGGAGTGCGCCCGGGAGCTCGGCCGGCGCAGCCGCAGCGCGCCGACCGTCTCGGCGGTCGCCCAGCGCTGGGGGTTCGTCAACCCCGCGCACTTCAGCCGGGCCTTCCGGGCCGCGTACGGGACGTCCCCGCGCGAGTGGCGGGCGCGGCGTACGGAGGAGGCGCGCACGGCCGGCTGACCGCCGTGCACGGAGCGGCGCGCGGGACCGGCCGACCGCCGTGCACGGAGCGGCGGCTTCCAGTGCGCTCAGGGTACGGTCCCGGGCCCGGCCGGTCCCTAAGGTGACGACGTGCCGGCCGGGCGCCCCGGGCCCCGGCCGGCACGCTCTCCGGGCACGGTGGCAGTACCCCCGGCTCGCCGCCGTGCCCGGACCCGCGGCGCCGGGCGAGCCCGCGACCACCCGGGCGGGGCCACGCCCACCCGCGGAAGCCGGTCCGACCCGGCCGCTACGCCAGGAGCAGCACACCAGTGTCCGAGAGCACCACCCCCGAGGCCCCGGGCCCGATCCTGGACGACGGCCTCCAGGACTTCCTGGCCGCCCGCGCCCACGCCCGCCGCGATCGGACGGCGGCGCCGCCCGGCGGGAGCGCGCCGGAGCCCCTCGACCTCGCCTTCCTGGCCGGGCCCCACCCGTCGGACGGCCACCGGGACACCGTCGCCACCCGGCTGGCGCTGCCGACACCGGCCGGTCACGTCCGGATCCAGGTGATCCGCCCGGTCGACGCCGCCCGGCCGACCCCGGTGGTCCTCTTCCTGCACGGCCTCGGCTGGGTGCTGGGCGACGCCGACAGCTACCGCCACCTGCTGCGGGAGTTCGCCGTGGGCGCGGACGCCGCCGTGGTCCTCGTCGACTACGGGCGCCCGCCCGCCGAGCGGTTCCCGGTCGCCGTCGAGCAGTGCTACGCCGTCGCCCGCTGGATCGCCGCGCACGGCCACGAGATCGGGCTGGACGGGAGCCGGATCGCCGCCGCCGGCGACTCCGCGGGCGCCAACCTGGTCGCGGCGCTCACCCTGCTCCTGCGCCGGCGCGGCGGCCCGGAGCTGCTCCACCAGGTGCTGATCTGCCCGGTGACCGACGCGGACTTCGACACCCCCTCCTACCGTGCCTTCGCCGACGGGTACTTCCTCCACCGGGCGGACATGCGCCGGTTCTGGGACGCCTACCTGCCCGACCCGGCCGGCCGGGCGCAGTCCCTGGCGGCCCCGCTGCGCGCCGGACTGGAGGAGCTAGCCGGGCTCCCACCGGCGCTGGTGATCACCGCCGAGGCCGACGTGCTGCGGGACGAGGGCGAGGCCTACGCGGCCCGGCTGCGCCGGGCCGGGGTGCCGGTGGTGGCCACCCGCTACCAGGGCGTGGTGCACGGCTTCGTCCTGCTCGACTCGCACTGCCGCACCGGCTCGGCCCGCTCCGCCCTCATCCAGGCCGTGGACACCCTCCACCTCGCCCTGCACCGCCACTCCTGGTAGGCCGGCCGCCGCTGGCAGCCGGGGCCGGTGCGGGGCAGGACGGGGGCTCGTGCGGCACCGGCGACCGCGCAGTTCCTCCTGCTGTTCTTCCTGGTCACCCGCTGTCCGACCGGCTGGGATGGGAGGGCGGGCCGCGTCGCCCGCGCCCTTCCCTCACCCCGTGCCAGCACCCGGCCGCCCGGGACCACCCCGGCGGCCGTCGCAGGAGTACCGATGCCCGTCCTCGCCCCCGTCCCCGTCCCCGTCCCCGTCCCGTCCGTCCCCGTCGCGTCCGGCCACGTCCCCTTCGCCGCGAGCATCGCCGGCCACCGGCTCGGCCCGCTGCGGGTCTCCTCGATCGTCGCCGGTCCGTGGCCGGCCGCGCACGGCCGCAGCGTGGTGCTGTGCGGCCGCGGCGACCACATCACCCTGGTGCTGCCGCGGCACGGCACGGCCGCGCTGCTCCTGGACGGTCACGGGACGCCCCTGCGGCCGGGCGAGTTCGCCGTCGCCCGGACCGGCCGCCCGGTCGTCCTGGAGGTGTCGGAGGCCTTCTCCGGCACGGCCTTCCACTGGCCCCGGGCAGCGGCCGGAGTGGCCGAGGAGGACCTGCGGGAGCTGTCCGGCACGGCCTTCCGCTCGGACACCGGGACGGCCGCGCTGGTGGCCGCCTACCTGGACCGGCTGGCCCGCCCCGGGGTCGCACCGGACCCGCAGGTGGCCGCCCGGCTCGCCGGTACGGCACTGGACCTGCTCACCGTCCTCGCCCACGAGCACCGCCGGCGGGCGGCCGGACCGGTGCCCGAGGAGGTCCTGGCCACGATCGCCCGGACGAAGGAGTACATCCTGCGCCGGCTCCCCGACCCCGGGCTCTCCCCGGAGGGGATCGCGGCCGCCCACCACTTCTCGGTGCGCTACCTGCACAAGCTCTTCCAGTACGAGGGCGTCACCGTGGGCCGCTGGATCCAGCGGCGCCGCCTGGAGATGTGCCGCCGCGACCTGGCCCGCCCGTCGGCCCGCCCCGCCACCGTGGCCGCCGTCGCCGGCCGCTGGGGCTTCGTCAGCACCAGCCACTTCAGCCGCGTCTTCCGCACCACCTACGGCCTCACCCCCCGCGCCTGGCAGTCCACCGCCCACGACCCCGCCACCCACCCGGCCCTCCCGGGCTGAGCCCGGTCGACCGGGGGCCGGACGGGATCAACGCGTCCGGAGCGGTGGCGGAGTCAGTGGCCCCCCCGGCGTCCACCGCGCCGATCGGGGTGAAACCGGGCAGGTCGTGCAGGTACCCGTCCTGGAAGACCAGCTTGATCGCACCGAAGGCAGCCCGAACCGCGTCCGCCTCGCGGTGCTGGCCATCCAACAGGGCCTGGCCGACACCTGACCGCGGCGTCGGCGAGAGCGGCCGGCGCACAGGCGCGGAGGTCGGGTGCGGAGCAGTCGCAGTCCAGCGTGGTCAGGACGGCGGCTGTCACCGTCCCGGGACTGTCAGTGATGCTCTCTAACCTGCTCCGGTGGACTGGGAAACCGACGAGGAGTTCTACGCATGGGTCGAGACCCTGGGCGACCCCTGCGAAGTGTGCGCGGACACGCTGTGGCGGATCGATGCGGGCCCCCGGGGGAAGACATGTCAGAGGTGTCGCAACGCGATCCGGCAGGCGCGCCGGCACAAGCTGACGCTCGCCCGGGTGAACGCGATCCTGAGAGCACAGGACGATACCTGCCCGCTGTGCCACCGCTTGGGGGGCGATTCGTCGATGGAGGGCCCGTCCTGGTGGCACATCGATCACGACCACCGATGCTGCCCCGGACAGTCGTCGTGCGGGCGGTGTGTGCGGGGGCTCCTGTGCAGGAACTGCAATGTCCGTGGCCTGGCCTGGTACGAAGCGCTCCCGGGCGAGCTTCGGACCTGGGATCACGGCAACAGCTATCTGGCCGATCCTCCGGCACGCAGGCCGGAGGCCGCAGTGCTGTTCGAAGGCGACCTTGAGGGCGTACGTTCCCGCGACGGCTCGTTCGCCGGGTGGCGCTCCGATCGACCACTGCGGACCGCGCACGAGGCCCCGAGCCGGTAGCAGAGGGCAGCTCCGCCGTGCCGGACACCTGAGGGTCGCCCCGAGGCGCTCGGGCAGGAACGAGTCCGGCTCCGTCGGCGCCGCGCCAGGGTCAGTCCTTCAGCGCCGTCAGGGTGGCTTCCAGTTGGGTGGCTTCGGTGAGGCGGGTGGGGTCGGCGGCGGATTCGGCGAAGGTTCTGGCTTCGCGGGCGGCGGTGAGGGCGCGGTCGTGGTGGCCGAGGGCGGCCAGGGCCTGGGCCTGGCCGAGGGCGGCGATGGCCTGGAGGAGGGGGACGGCGACGCGGGCGCCCACGGTGCGGGCTTCGGCGTAGGTGCGCTCGGCCTCCTGGGCGCGGCCGAGGGCGAGCAGGGCGCCGCCCTGCTGGGACAGGGCGTTGGTCCGGGTGAAGTCGCCGATGTGCGCGGCGGGTGCGGTGGCCGGGTCGGCGAGCAGGGCGAGGATGGTGTCGGTGGTGGCCACCGCGTCCGCGTGGCCGCCGGTGCCGGCCTGGGCCGAGGCCAGGGCCAGCAGGGCCTGGGGGCGGCCCTCGCGGTCGCCCGCCGTCGCGAAGAGTTCGGCCGACCGCCGGGCCCGGGGGACGGCGTCGGCGGGCTCGCCCAGCCGGTTGGCGGCCGCCGCCGCGTAGAAGTGCGCCCACGCCTCCTGGGTGACGTCCCCGCCGCGGCGGGCGAGTTCGGCCGCCTGTTCCGCGATGGCGGACGATTCGCGGGGCTGGTGCGAGCAGTAGTGCACCGCCCAGGCCAGGTAGTTGGCGTGGGTGGCCGCGAGGACGTCGTCGCCCAGGGCGTGCGCCGCCGTGCGGGACAGTCCGAAGACGGTGGGCCAGTGGCCCCAGTTGGTCCAGCGGTCGGAGAACCAGTGCATGGACTCCGCGGTCCGGACGACGTCGGTGTGCCGGCCGGCCGCGGCCGCGGCGCGCAGGGCGGCCAGCCAGTTGGCGCTCTCGGCCTCCAGCCAGGCCTGCGCGGCCCGCGCCGAGCCGAAGCCGACGGGTGCTGCCGCGCGGCCGGCCGGCGGCGGTCCGGGCTGGAACCACTGCCCGGCCTCCGCCGCCCCGTCGAGCAGCCAGCGGTACAGCGCCGCCTCGGCGGCGGCGACGTCCTGCGGGGTCTCCTCCTCGTGGAGCCGCTCGCGCGCGTACAGCCGCAGCAGGTCGTGGAAGAGCAGCCGGTCGCCGGCGGTGTGCCCGAGCAGGCCGAGGTCGAGGAGTTCGTCGAGCATCTCCTCGACCGCGTCCGGCCGCAGACCGGTGAGGGCGGCGCCGGCGCCGGTGTCGAAGTCCGCCCCCGGGACGAGCGCGAGCCGGCGGAAGAGGCGCCGCACCGGCTCGGCCAGCTGCTCGTAGGAGAGTCGGAACGCCGAGCGGATGCGCAGGTCCCCGGCGGTCAGGCGGCGCAGCCGGAGGTCCTCGTCCCCGAGCCGTTCGGCGAGGCCGTCCGCGCTCCAGGCGGGTCGGCTGAGCAGCCGGTTCCCGGCGATGCGCAGCGCCAGCGGGAGGTGCCCGCACAGCTCCGCGATCCGCGCCAGCGCCGCCGGGGCGGACCCGCCAGCCGGCTCGTCCTCGCGCTGGGCGAGGATCGCGCCGAGCAGCGCGGTGGCGGCGCCGACGGGCAGCGGCGCCAGGACGAGCCGCCGGGCGTGTTCGATCCCGGCGAGCGTGCGGCGGCTGGTCACCCAGAGCCGGCCCGCGCCCGGGCCGGGCAGCAGCGCGCGGACCTGGGCCTCGTGGGCGGCGTTGTCCAGGACGACGAGGGCCTCCCGCTCCCGCATCAGCCGGCGGTAGAGCCCGCGGCGCTCGTCGGTCTCGCCCGGCAGGTCGCGTTCGCGGACGCCCAGCGCCCGCAGCAGGCGGCCCAGGGCGTCGTGCGGGGTGACCGGTTCGGCGTCCAGGCCGCGCAGGTCGACGAAGAAGCAGCCGTCGGCGAACCGGTCGGCCAGCCGCGCCCCGGCGTGCACGACGAGTGCGGTCTTGCCCAGTCCGGGCGCGCCGGAGACGATCGAGACCGGTGGACCGGCCGGGGCGCCGGCGGTCCGGGCGAGCCAGTCGGTCTCGGTCTCGCGGCCGGTGAAGTCGGGTACCGCGGGCGGCAGGTCGCAGAGCCCGGTGGCCTCGGCGGCCGGGTGCCGTCGCCGGCCGGCGCGGGCCGCGCCCAGCAGCGTCCCGGTGGCGGCCGGGGCGAGCCCCAGGGTGGTGGCGAGGGCCTGGACGGTGCGGGCCTGGGGGCCGCGGCTGTGGCCGCGCTCCATGTCGCCGATGGCGCGGGCGCTGACGCCCGAACCCTCCGCCAGTTCCTCCAGGGTCAGCCCGGCGGCGTGGCGGTGCGCGCGCAGCAGCGGTCCCAGGGCCGGAACGTCCGGCTGGCTCATCTGACCCCCCGATAGGTGAGGGATCATCGTACCGGCCCACGGCTCTGACCTGCGACGACCCGGTTTCCGGTCGGTGGGGCGCACCCCCGGGTGTCCCGCGGCGCGCCCCGCCGCCGGGCCCCGCCCGCCGCCGGGCCCCGCCCGCCCCCGGGCCCCGACCGCCCCCGCACCCCGGGCCGCCGCCGGCCGAGCGGCGGTCCCGGGGCCCCGGCGGCGCCGGTGGCGTCACCCGGCGGCGGCTCCGGCGCCCTCCGGCAGGAATCCCGCCACCCGGGTGCCCAGCCCGCGCTCGCGTGCCTGCCGGTGGACCAGGCCCGCCAGGGCGAGGTCGAGCGCGCCGAGCCCGAACGGCGAGAAGACGGTGACGCCGTCCTCGGTGCGCCGGTAGTGCTGGTCGGCGCGGAGCACGGCGCCGAGCGAGGTGGAGATGAAGTCCCGGTTGCCGACCAGCTCCTCGGCCAGGTGCAGGGACGTCCGCTCCCGGCAGACGTGGTCGGCGTCGTCGACCACGTTGACCGCGCCCAGGATGCTCTCGGCGGTCAGGTCGCGCAGGGACACGTGCAGCACCAGGGTGCCCGGCCGGCAGGCCTCGGTGGTCAGGTGCGGGGTCCCGGCGGTGGTGGCCAGGCAGACCAGCCGGTGGGCGGCCATCGCGTCCTCGGCCGTCTCGGCGACGGCCGTCTTGAGCCCGGGCCAGCGGGCCTCGCAGCGGGCGGCGAAGGCCTCCGCGCGGGACCGGTCGAGGTCGAACACGGTGACGGTGCCGAGGTCCGGCAGGACGGCCCGGAGGTAGTTCAGGATCTCGAAGCCGATCACGCCGCAGCCGATCAGGGTGGCTCCGGTCTCGGGGGTCTCCGAGGTGAGGACGGACGCGGCGAGGGCGGCGCTGGCCGCCGTCCGCCGGGCCGAGATCAGCGAGCCCTCCAGCAGGGCCTCCGGGTGCCCGGTGGCCATGGAGTTGAGGATCACCGCGGCGGAGGCGCGCTCCCGACCGGCGGCGGTGTTGCCGGGGAAGGAGGAGATCCACTTGATGCCCGCCACCGGGACGTCCTCGCCGAGGTAGGCGGGCAGCCCGATGATCCGGTTGCGCGGGTCGTCGGGAAAGCGGAGGAACACCGAGTGCGGCAGGGCCGTGCGGCCCCGGTCGTGCAGGACGTAGGCGCGGCGGACGGCCGCGACGACCTCGCTCTCGGCACCGTCGAGGACCTGCCGGACCTCCCCTGCTCCGAGGATCAGCATGGTGCCACCTTCATCGCGTACTCCTTCTCCTTCCACAGGTGGGACACGTCGCCGAAGTGGCGGGCGACCCATTCGTCGTTGTAGATCGTGTCGAGGTACCGCTCGCCGCGGTCGGGCAGGACGACCGCGCAGCGCGAGCCGGCGGGGATGCGGTCGGCCATCAGGTCGATCGCCGCCACCAGCGCGCCGGACGAGCCGCCGGCCAGGATGGCCTCGCGCCCGGCGAGCCGGCGGCAGCCGACCACGCATTCGAGGTCGGTCACGTGGACGACCTCGTCGGCGAGACCGTCGCGGTAGAGCGCGGGCCGGACGGCCGCGCCGTGGCCCGGGATCAGCCGGGAGGTCGGGACGCCGCCGAAGATGGCGCTGCCCCTGGCGTCCACCGCGACCACTGTCACCGGCAGGCGCAGTTCGCGGACCTGCTCCGCGCAGCCGCGCAGGGTGCCGCAGGAACTCGTCGCGCAGAACAGGTAGTCGATCCCGCCGGGGACGGCGTCCAGGATCTCGCGCATCGTCCGCCGGTGCGCCTGGGGGTTCAGCGGGTTGGCGTACTGGTTGGGCCAGTAGGCGCCGGGGATGCGGGCGGTCAGCTCGCTGATCCGGCGGATCCGGACCGGCAGGTACTCGCCGGTCACCGGGTCGGTCTCCTGGACCACCTCCACCTCGGCGCCGAGCGCCCGCATGATGGCGATGTTCTGGCGGTTGGTGCGCGGGTCCACCACGCAGATGAACCGGAGCCCGTAGTAGGAGCAGACCTGGGCGAGTCCGATCCCGAGGTTGCCGGAGCTGGATTCGACGACCACGGAGCGGCCGGGCACCAGCGCGCCGGTGCGGATCCGTTCGCGGAGCATCTCCAGCGCCGAGCGGTCCTTCATGCTGCCGCCGGGGTTGAACGCCTCCAGCTTGGCGTAGGTGGTGAAGTGTCGGCCCGGGGCGAGTTTGGCGAGTTCGACCAGCGGGGTGCCGCCGATCGTGCCGAGGACGCCGGCCGGCCGGTCGTCAGGTGCCGGCATGATGGCCTCGCCCCGTCGGATCGGGGCGCGGCCCGAGCATGGTGCGGAACACGCTAGTTCCTCCTGTCAGCACTGGATCGAGGGGTGGTCCGGCCGTCGCCGCCGGGGCCGGGGGTGTGGCCGCGGGGGAGCGCGGGGACCGGGGGAGCGGCCGGGGCGAGGGCCGCCGGCGGAGCGGTACGGCGGCGGGGGTGGCGCCGCCGGGTCACGGGTTCGCCGGGCCGGGCACGGTGCGCACCGTGCGGGCGACCGAGGCGGCGACGGCGAGCAGGACCATCCAGCCCGCCAGGGCCACCGCGGCGGTCCGCGCGCCGGCCGAGTCGAGCAGCAGGCCGCCGAGCAGCGAGCCGATCGGCAGGGCCCCGTTGGACAGCGTGCTCATCGCCGCGAGCACCCGGCCGCGCAGCCGGTCGGGGGTGATGCCCAGCTGGTAGCTGCCGAGCGCCACGTTCCACAGCGGCCCGACGAACCACATCGCCGCGTAGGCGGCGGCGAGCGTGAACGGGTCGCGGCTGACGGCGATCACCACCATCAGCACGGCCCAGGCCCAGTTCGCCGCGATCACCAGGGCGCTGAGGCCCAGGCGGCGGGCGCACCAGGGGGCGGCCAGCGAGCCGGCGAGCCCGCCGGCACCGGCGACCCCGACCATCAGGCCGACCCCGGCCGAGGACGCGCCGACGTCGGTGGCCAGCACGATGGCGACCAGGAACAGCGCCCGGAACATCAGGTTGCTGCCGGCCACCAGCAGGGTGGTGGTGCGCAGGAAGGGGTGCTTCCAGAGCCACCCCAGGCCCTCCCGGACCTGCTCGCGCATGGTGCCGGTGCCGGCGGACCGCTCGGCCTCGAACTCCTTGCGGATGAACAGCAGGCCGGTCAGCGAGACCAGGTAGGTCAGCGCGTCGGCGACGAACGGCACGGCCCGGCCGAGCCCGAACAGGATGCCGCCGAGCGGCGTGCCGAGCATCACGGCGCCCCGCCCGCGCGCCTCGTTGCGGGACAGCGCCAGCGAAAGCTGGCCCGGTGCCACGACGTTGGGGACGGCCGCGTGCGCGGCGAGGCCGTGGAAGACGGTGAGCGCGCCCTCGGTGAACCCCACCACCAGCACCAGCGGGAGGCTGAGCAGGTCGAGCGCCGCCGCGCCGGCGATGACCGCCGCGCCGAGCGCGCGCAGCGCGTCGCACCAGATCATCAGCCGCCGGCGCGGCCAGCGGTCCACCAGGGCGCCGGCCGGCAGCTGGAGCAGCAGGGCGGGCAGCAGCGCGACGAAGCCGGCGAGCCCGGCGTCGAACGGCGAGCCGGTGAGGGCGAGGACCAGCAGCGGGTAGGCGATGGTGGTCGCGGTCGAGCCGAGCAGGGAGACGGCCGAGCCGCCCCACAGCAGCAGGAAGTCGCGGTTGCGGTGCAGCGGGACCACGGCTTCCGTCCCGGCCGCGTCCGCCGGGCCGGGTGGATCGGCCGCGTCCGCCGGAGCGGGTGGATCGGGCGGGTCCGGCGGCCGGGTCTGCTCGTCCGCCGGAGCCCGCGTGTCGGGGCTGGTCATCTGTCACACACCTCGCGGGGCCGGACCGGCCGCTAGCCGGCCGCCCGCTCCATCTGGCGGCGCAGACTGAGCGGCCGCATGTCGGTCCAGACCGTGCCGATGTGGGTCAGGCAGTCGGCCCTGGTGCCCTCGGTGCCCTCCGCGTACCAGCCGAGCGGGAGGTCCCGGTCGGCGGGCCAGACGGAGTACTGCTCCTCGTCGTTGAGGACGACGCGGTAGGTGCGGTCGTCGGTGTCTTCCTCGGCCACGACGGGCCTCCCTCGGGTGAACTGCCGCGTCACGCACCTCACGTGACCGGTGGCGGCGCCAGCGAGCCTGCCGCACCGGCCCGGTCCGGCTGCAGAGAAGGAGGCGCAGTCACCGCGACGCCAAGCCTGCCGCCGTGACTGCCGGTTGTTCTCTCCGGGGAGCGGCCGCCGGGCGACGACGCTGAGGCGCATGACTGCGAACCCCTCCATACGGCCCGCGCCGGCGGACCGACCCCGGGAGAACGGCGCGGGCTCCGTCCTCCCCCTGACGGTGCCGGCCGACACTCCCGGCATGCCCCTGGCCGAGTACCTCTCGGCCGCCCGACCGTTCGTCCGCGGCCGGCTGCTCGAACACGGCGCGGTCCTGCTGCGCGGGTTCGGCGTCGGCGGGGTGGACGGGTTCGAGGCGGCGGTGCGGGCGGTGTCCGGCTCGCCCCTGGCCTACGCCGAGCGGTCCTCGCCGCGCAGCACCATCAAGGGGCAGGTGTACACCTCGACCGACTACCCGCCGAGCGAGGAGATCTTCCTCCACAACGAGAACTCCTACCAGGCCGACTGGCCGATGACCCTGTTCTTCCACTGCGTCGAGCCGCCGGAGACGCTCGGCGCCACCCCGCTCGCCGACACCCGCCGGGTGTACGAGGCGATCGACCCCGCCGTCCGCGAGGAGTTCGCCGCCCGCGGCTGGATGGTGGTGCGCAACTTCTCGGACGGCTTCGGCGTGCCGTGGCAGCAGGCCTTCAACACCTCCGACCGCGCCGAGGTCGACGCCTACTGCGCCCGCAACGGCGTCGCCACCGAGTGGACCGCCGACGGCCTGCGCACCCGCGCCCGCCGCCGGGCGGTGCACCGCCACCCGGTGACCGGCGAGACGGTCTGGTTCAACCACCTCACCTTCTTCCACGTGACCACGCTCGGCGAGGAGGTGAGCTCGGCGCTGCGCGAGATGTACGACGACTCCCAGCTGCCGACCAACACCTACTACGGCGACGGCCGGCCGGTGCCGGACGAGGTCATCGCGCACCTGCGCGCCTGCTACCGCGCCGAGTGGCGCCGCTTCGACTGGCAGCGGGACGACGTCCTGCTGGTGGACAACATGCTGTCGGCGCACGCCCGCGAGCCGTTCACCGGCCCGCGCCGGATCGCCGTGGCCATGGCCGAGCCGTACTCGGCCGCCGTCAGCCCCGACTCGCTCCTGGAGGCGTCCGATGCCCACCGGTGACAGCGGACTCCCGCTCTCCTACGCCCAGGAGCAGCTGTGGTTCCTGGACCAGCTGCGCTCCGGCGCCTCCACCGAGTACCTGATGTGCGAGGCGTTCCGGATCCGCGGCCCGCTCGACCTGCCGGTGCTGGAGGCCGCGTTCACCGAGGTCGCGGCGCGGCACGAGGTGCTGCGCTCGCGCTACGGCACCGAGGGCGGCACCGGGGTGCAGTACGTCGACGAGCCCGGCCCCGTGCCGCTCGCCGTGCTCGACCTGACCGGGGTGCCGGCGGACGGCCGCGAGGCGCGGGTGCGCGAGCTGCACGCCGCCGAGTTGCGCGCCCCGATCGACCTGCGCGCCCGGGCGCCCTGGCGGCTGACCCTGGCCCGGTTCGCCGAGGACGAGGCCGTCCTGCTGGTGACCGTCCACCACATCGCCTTCGACGGCTGGTCCTGGGGCATCCTGGCGCGCGAGCTGCACGAGCTCTGCGACGCCTTCGCGGCCGGGCGGCCGTCGCCGCTGGAGCCCGTCCCGGTGCAGTACGCCGACTTCGCGCAGTGGCAGCGCGACACCTGGGCCGCCACCCCCGAGCGGGCCGAGCGGCGGCGCGGCTACTGGCGGGAGCGGCTGGCCGGCCTGGAACCGCTGGAGCTGCCCACCGACCGCCGCCGCCCGGCGCAGTGGGACCCGGCCGGCGACAGCGTCCCGTTCACCGTGCCGGCGGAGCTGGCGCAGCGGCTGGCCGCGCTCGGCCGGGACGGCGGCGCGACGCCGTTCATGGTGCACCTGGCCGCGTTCCAGCTGCTGCTCGCCCGCTGGTCCGGCGCCCGCGACGTGGCCGTCGGCGTCTCGGTCTCGGACCGCGACGAAGTGGCCCTGGAGCCGCTGGTCGGCATGTTCCTCAACACGCTGGTGCTGCGGACCGACCTGTCCGGCCGGGGATCCTTCCTCGACCTGCTGGCGCGGGTCCGCGAGACCACCCTGGACGCCTACGAGCACCAGGACGTCCCGTTCGGCTGGGTGGTCGCCGACCTCGCCCCCGAGCGCGACCTCTCCCGCAACCCGGTGTTCCAGGTCGGCTTCGCGCTGCACAACGCCGAGCGCCGCCCGCTGCGGCTGCCCGGGCTCGACGTGAGCAAGGTCGAGGCGGCCACCGAGCACTCCGCGTTCGACCTCTCGCTGCACCTGTCCGAGCTCCCCGACGGCTCGTTCGCGGCCCGGCTGATCTACCCGACCGCGCTCTTCGACCGGGCCCGGATCGAGCGGATGGCGGCGAGCCTGCTGCGGCTGCTGGCGGCCGTCGCCGAGCGCCCGGCGGCCCCCGCCCACACGCTGGAGACCGTCCCCGACGCGGAGCTGGCCGACCTCGCCCGCTGGAACCGCACCGAGACCGGGCGCCCGCGGCAGTCGCTGGCCGAACTGTTCTTCGCCCAGGCACTGGCCACCCCGGACGCGGTCGCCGTGGTGTCCGGCGCGCGGCGGACCGACTACGCCGCTCTCGCCGACCGGGTCCGGCGGCTCGCCGGGGTGCTGCGCTCGCGCGGCGTCGGCCGGGAGAGCCCCGTCGGCGTCGCCCTGCACCGCGGCACCGACCTAGTCGCCACCCTGCTCGCGGTGCTGACCGCGGGCGGCGTCTACGTGCCGCTGGCCCCGGAGCAGCCGGCCGAGCGGCTGGCCCACCTGGTCGCCGACGCCGGGGTGGGCCTGCTGGTCACCGAGGAGTCCCTGCTCGGCCAGCTGCCGCCGCACCCGAACACGCTCGTCCTCGACCGCGAGGGCGGCGAGGGCGGCGAGGACCCGGCGGGGGCGCCGTCGGCGGACCTCGAACCCGCCGGCGCCACCGGCGCCGAGGCCGCGTACGTGATGTACACCTCCGGCTCCACCGGCCGGCCCAAGGGCGTGGTCGTCCCGGAGGCCGCGATCCGCAACCGGGTGCTCTGGTCCGTGGAGCGCTACGGCCTCGGCCCCGGTGACCGGGTGCTGCAGAAGACCACCATCGGCTTCGACGCCGCGGTCTGGGAGTTCCTCTCCCCGCTGGTCTGCGGCGCCACCGTGGTCACCGGCCCGCGGGACGCCCACCGCGACCCGGCGGTGATGGCCCGCGCCGTCGCCGAGCACCGCGTCACCGTGCTCCAGGGCGTGCCCTCGATGCTGCGCCTGCTGCTCGACGAACCGGCGCTGGCCGACTGCGACGCGCTGCGCGTGGTCTGCTCGGCGGGCGAGCCGCTGCCCGCCGAACTCTGCGCCCGGCTGCGCCGGATCGTCGACGTCGAGGTGGTCAACACCTACGGCCCCACCGAGTGCGCGATCGACTCCACCGCCTGGCCCTACGACCCGGCCGAGCCCGGCGAGCAGGTGCCGATCGGCCTGCCGCTGCCCAATGTGCGCACCTACGTGGTGGACGCCGAGGACCGTCTGGTGCCGGTCGGCGTCGTCGGCGAACTCTGCGTCGGCGGCATCGGTCTGGCCCGCGGCTACGCCGGCCGCGGCGACCTCACCGCCGACCGGTTCGTCCCGGACCCGTTCGCCGCCGTGCCCGGCGCCCGCCGCTACCGCACCGGCGACCTGGTGCGCCGCCGCGCGGACGGCGCGCTGGAGTACGTCGGACGCGTCGACGACCAGGTCAAGATCGGCGGCGTGCGGATCGAGCCCGGCGAGATCGAGGCGCTGCTGGCGACCGCCCCCTCGGTGGCCGCCGCCGTGGTGGCCGCCCACCGGTCCGGCACCGGCGACACCCGGTTGACCGCCTACGTGGTGGCCGCCGCCGGGGCGCGGATCGAGCCGGACGGGCTGCGCGCCCGGCTGGCCGCCGCGCTGCCGGAGGCCATGGTGCCGTCCGCCGTGGTCGAGCTCGACGAGCTGCCGCTCACGCCCAACGGCAAGGTGGACCGCCGCCGGCTGCCCGCCGCCGAGCCGGAGCGCCCGGCCGCGCGGGCCTGGGAGGCCCCGCGCACCGACGCCGAGCGGACCGTCGCCGCACTGATGGCCGAGGTGCTGGACGTCGAACGGGTCGGCGCGCACGACGACTTCTTCCTGCTCGGCGGCTACTCGCTGCTCGCGATCAAGCTGGTGCTGCGGCTGCGGCGCGCGTTCGGCATCGAGCTGACCGTCGGCGAGCTGTTCCACGCGCCGACCGTCGCCGGGCTGGCCGCCCGGATCGACGGCGCCGCGGCTACCGGCCCCGACACCGGGGCGGACGCCGTCCGCCCCGTCGGCCGGGACCGCCCGCTGCCGCTCTCCTTCGGCCAGCAGCGGATGTGGTTCCTCGACCAGCTGGAGCCCGGGAGCCACGAGTACGTCGTCCCGCTGGCGCTGCGGCTGACCGGCCCGCTCGACACCGCGGCGCTGCGCGGCGCGCTGGACGCGCTCTCCGCCCGGCACGAGGTGCTGCGCACCCGGTACCGCTCCGAGGGCGGCGACCCCGTCCAGGTCGTCGACCCCGCCGGGCCGGTCGACTTCACCCTGACCGACCTGTCGGCCGGGCCGGACGCCGCGGCAGGGGCCCGCGCCCTGGTCGACGAGCTGGCCCGCTCCCCGTTCGACCTGGCCCAGGGCCACCCGCTGCGGGCGACCCTGATCCGCACCGCCCCCGAGGACCACCTGCTCGTCCTGACCCTGCACCACATCGCTTTCGACGCCTGGTCGACCAACGTCTACCTGCGCGAACTCGACCTCGCCTACCGGTCCTTCACCGAGGACGCGCCGGCCCTGCCGGCCCCCGAGCCGGTCCAGTACGCGGACTTCGCCGTCTGGCAGCGCGAGCAGCAGGACGCCGGCCGGCTGGACCACCAGCTCGCCTACTGGCGCGACCGCCTGGGCGGCCTGACGCCGGTCGAGCTGCCCACCGACCGGCTCCGCTCGGCCGTCCGCGACTCGCGCGGCGCCAACGTGGTCGTCGAGGTGGCGCCGGAGGTCGGCCGGGCCGTCACCGAGCTGGCCGGCCGGCACGGCGCGACCCCGTTCATGGTGCTGCTCGCCGTCTTCCAGGTGATGCTGCACCGCTACACCGGCCTCGACGACCTCGCGGTCGGCACCCCCGTCGCCGGGCGGACCCGCCAGGAGACCGAGGACCTCGTCGGGTTCTTCACCAACAACCTGGTGATCCGCAACGACCTGGCCGGCAACCCGGCCTTCCCGGACCTGCTGGACCACGTCCGCGGCTCGGTGCTCGACGCCTTCGCCCACCAGGACGTGCCGTTCGAGCACCTGGTCGACGCGCTGCGCCCGGAGCGGGACCTCTCCCGCAACCCGCTGTTCCAGGTCATGTTCGAGCACCAGCACCTGGCCGGCGTCCCCGCCCGGCTCGGCGCGGCCGCCGTGGAGCCGGTCCGGGCCGGCCTGGAGATCGCCAAGTTCGACCTCACCGTGACCGTCAAGGAACGCGGCGGCCGGATGTACTGCTGGTTCGAGTACGCGACCGCGCTCTTCGACCGGGCGACCGTCGAACGGATGGCCGGCCACTACCTGACCCTGATCGGCAGCGTCACCGCCGCCCCCGGAGCCCGGATCGGCGACCTCGGCATGCTCACCGACGAGGAGCGGCACACCGTCCTCACCCGCTGGGCCGACCCGGCCGGCGGGCGGGCCGCCGAGCTCGACCCGGTCGAGGAGCACGGGCTCTGCGTGCCCGAGCTCTTCGCCCGGCAGGCCCGGCGCACCCCGGACGCGGTCGCCGTGGTCTTCGGCGACCAGCGGCTGAGCTACGCCGAACTCGACGCGCGGGCCGACCGGTTCGCGGCCCGGCTGCGCGCCCTCGGGGTCACCTCGGAGACGGTCGTCGGCTCCCTCCTGGAGCGCGGCGTCGAGGCGGTCGTGGTGCTGCTCGCGGTGCTGAAGGCCGGCGGCTCGTACGTGCCGTTCGACCCGCAGCACCCGGCCGAGCGGCTGGAGTTCATGCTCGCCGACGCCGGCCCGGAACTCGTGGTCACCACCGGGGCCTTCGCCGACCGGGTGACCGGCTCCCACCGGGTGGTGCTCGCCGACGGGACCGACGACGGGACCCGCACCGACGACGGGACCGCCGCCGGAACCGACAGCGCCGCCACCGGGGCCGAGCCGGTCCTGATCCGGCCGGAGAACCTCGCCTACGTCATCTACACCTCCGGCTCGACCGGCCGCCCCAAGGGCGTCATGATCGAGCACCGCTCCTACGCCCACCACTGCCGGGTGATCGCCGACCAGTACGGCATCGCCCCCGGCGAGCGGGTGGTCCTGCTCTCCGCCCTCACCTTCGACGTGGCGATGGACCAGATCGCGGCCACCCTGGTCGCGGGCGCCACCATCGTGGTCGCCGACCCGGTGTTCTGGACCCCGGCCGAGCTGCCGGTCCGGCTCGCCGAGCACGGCGTCACCGTCGTCGAGATCACGCCGTCCTACTACCGGGCCGTCCTGGAGTCCCCCGACCTGCACCTGCTGAGCGGGCTCAAGCTGATGAACGTCGGCAGCGACGTGGTCACCGGCCTGGACGCGCGGCGCTGGGCGCAGACCGGCCTGCCCGCCCGCTTCCTGTGCAACTACGGCCCGACCGAGGCCACCGTCACCTGCCTGCTGCACCCCGTCTCCGAGGTGCCGGCGCAGGGTGACGAGGCCTCGGCCCTGCCGCTCGGGCGGCCCGTCCCCGGCACCCGCGCGCACATCCTCGACGCCGACCAGCGGCCCGTCCCGGTCGGCGTCCCCGGCGAGCTGTACCTGGGCGGCGTCCGGCTGGCCCGCGGCTACCACCGCCGCCCGGAGCTGACCGCCGAGCGCTTCGTGCCCGACCCCTTCGGCGGCGAGCCGGGCGGGCGCCTCTACCGGACCGGCGACCTCGCCCGCCACCGGCCGGACGGCACCATCGAGTTCCTCGGCCGGATCGACCAGCAGGTCAAGGTCCGCGGCCTGCGCATCGAACTCGGCGAGATCGAGGCGGCGCTGGCCCGCCACCCCGCCCTCCAGGAGGCGGTGGTGACCGCCCCGGAGACCGCCCCCGGCGAACGCCGGCTGGCCGCCTACCTGGTCGCCCGGCCCGGCAGCCCGATGCCCGACGTGGCCGAACTCCGCGGCCACCTGCGGGCGCTGCTCCCCGAGTACATGATCCCCGCGCTGTGGGTGCCGCTCGACGCGCTCCCGCTGACCGCCAGCAAGAAGGTCGACCGCAAGGCACTGCCCGACGCCTCCGCCGCCCTGGCCGGCGGGGCCCGCGAGCACCTGGCCCCGCGCGACCCCGCCGAGGAGGCGGTCGCCGCGATCTGGGGCGAGGTGCTGGGCGTCGAGCGGATCGGCGTCCAGGACGACTTCTTCGCCCTGGGCGGCCACTCGCTGCTGGCCACCCGGGTCCTGGCCCGGCTCCGCGAGACGTTCGCCGTCGAGCTGCCGCTGCGCCTGCTGTTCGAGGCCACCACGGTGGCCCGGCTCACCGAGGCGGTGACCGACGCCGTCGAGGCCGAGATCACCGCGCTCACCGACGAGGAAGTGGCGGGCCTGCTCGCCGAGGAGGGGCACCGATGACCGACACCACGGACCGCACCCGGCTGCGGCAGGAGCTGCTGCGCCGGCGCCTCGCCGGCCGGGCGGGCACCGCCCCGGCCGAGGGCATCGCCCGGGCACCGCGCGGCGGCCCGCTGCCGCTCTCCTTCGCCCAGCGCCGCCTCTGGATCCTCGACCGGCTCCAGCCCGGCAGCACCGAGTACCTGGTGACGGCCTCGCTGCGGCTGACCGGCCCCCTCGACCGGGCCGCGCTGCGGACCGCGCTCGACGGGATCCAGCACCGCCACGAAGTCCTGCGGACCAGGTACCCGGTGGTCGACGGCGAACCCGTCCAAGTGGTCGACGCGCCGAGCGTCGTGCCGCTCACCGAGGAGGACCTGAGCACCCTGGACCGGGCCGCCGCCGACGCCCGGCTGGCCGACCTCGCCACCGGCGCCCGCCGTCCGGTGGACCTCGCCGAGGGCCCGGTGCTGTCCGCCGTCCTGGCCCGGCTCGCCCCGCGGGAGCACGTCGTCCTGCTGACCGTCCACCACATCGCCTGCGACGGCTGGTCCGAGGACCTCCTGGTCGGCGAACTCGCCGAGCGCTACGACGACGCCGTCGCCGGGCGCCCGGCCCGCACCCCGGACCTGCCGGTCCAGTACGCCGACTACGCCGTCTGGCAGCGCGAGCGGCTCTCCGACGGGGCGCTCCGGCGCCGCCTCGACCACTGGAACGAGCGGCTGGCCGCACTGGCGCCGCTGGAGCTGCCCACCGACCGGCCCCGCCCGCCGGTGCGCGACGCGGCCGGCGCCCTGGTGCCGCTGGTCGTCCCGGCCGCGACCGCCGGACGGCTGACGGCGCTGGCCCGGGACCACGGCGCCACCCCCTTCATGGCTCTGCTGGCCGCCCACGCCGTCCTGCTCGGCCGCTGGAGCGGGCAGCGCGACGTCGCCGTCGGCTCCCCGGTCGCCGGGCGCGACCGCGCCGAGGTGCAGGACGTCGTCGGCCTCTTCCTCAACACCCTGGTGCTCCGGGTCGACCTGGCCGGCCCGCGGACCTTCGCCGAGCTGCTGTCCCAGGTCCGGGAGACCGCCCTGGACGCGTACGGCCACCAGGAGGTGCCGTTCGAGCGCCTGGTCGAGGAGCTGGCGCCCGAGCGCGACCCCGCCCGGACACCGCTGTTCTCCTCCATGCTGCTGTGGCAGGACGCCGCCGGCGCCTCCACGCCCGCGGCCATGGGAGGCCTGACCGTCGAGCGGCTGCCGGTCGGCGAGAGCACCGCCAAGTTCGACCTCACCGTCGGCCTGGCCGCCCAGCCGGACGGCTCGCTCGCGGGCGGCGTCAACTACGCCTCCGCGCTGTTCGACCGGGCGACGGCCGAGCGGTTCGCCGCCCAGTTCACCCAGCTGCTGGAGCACGCCGTCGCGGAGCCCGACACCCCGCTGGACGAGCTGGAGATCCTCCCCCGGGAGGAGCGCGAGCGCCAGCTGCTCAGCTGGAACGCCACCGGCCGCGGCTACCCCACCGGCACCCTGCCGCTGCTGTTCGAGGCGCAGGTCGCCCGCACCCCGAACGCCACCGCCCTGCGGTTCGAGGGCGCCGAGCTCAGCTACCGCGAGCTGGACGTCCGGGCCAACCAGCTCGCCCACCACCTGCGCCGGCTCGGCGTCGGCCCCGAGTCGGTGGTCGGCGTCTGCCTGCACCGCGGCGCCGACCTGGTGGTCGCGCTGCTCGCGGTGCTCAAGGCCGGCGGCGCGTACCTGCCGCTCGACCCCGACTACCCGGCGGACCGGCTCGCCTTCATGCTGGCCGACTCCGGCGCCCTCGCCGTGGTCACCGACCCGGGGCTCACCCCGCTGGTGACCGGCGGCGCCCCGCACCTGGTGGACATCACTGCCGAACTGCCCGGCGGCTGGGGCCACGACCCGGTCTTCGCGGCGGCGCCCGAGCACCCGGCCTACCTGATCTACACCTCGGGTTCGACCGGCCGCCCCAAGGGCGTGCTGGTCGAGCACCGGGCCATCGTCAACCGGCTGCACTGGATGCAGGAGGCCTACGGGCTCGACGCCGACGACCGGGTGCTGCAGAAGACCCCGTACAGCTTCGACGTCTCGGTCTGGGAGTTCTTCTGGCCGCTGATCACCGGTGCGACCCTGGTCCTGGCCCGCCCCGGCGGCCACCGCGACCCGGCCTACCTCGCCGAACTGATCGGCACCGAGCGGATCACCACCCTGCACTTCGTACCGTCGATGCTGCGGGCCTTCCTCGCCGAGCCGCTGCCGCCGCTGCCCTCGCTGCGCCGCATGGTGTGCAGCGGCGAGGCACTGCCCGCCGAGCTGGTCACCGCCGTGCACGAGCGGATCGGCTGCGAACTGCACAACCTGTACGGGCCCACCGAGGCCGCCGTCGACGTCACCGCGATCCGCTGCGAGCCGGGCCGGCCGGTCACCATCGGCCGCCCGATCTCCAACACCCGCACCTACATCGTGGACGCCGCGCTGCGCCCGCAGCCGATCGGCGTGCCGGGCGAACTCCTGCTCGGCGGGGTCCAGTTGGCCCGCGGCTACCTGAACCGGGCGGAGCTCACCGCCGACCGCTTCGTGCCCGACCCCTTCGCCACCGAGCCCGGCGGCCGGCTCTACCGCACCGGCGACCTCGCCCGGTACCGGGCGAACGGCGAGATCGAGTACCTCGGCCGGCTCGACCACCAGGTGAAGATCCGCGGCCAGCGGGTCGAACTCGGCGAGATCGAGGCGGTCCTGGCGCAGGCCCCCGGCGTCGCCGCCGCGGCCGTCGCCGTCCACGACGACCAGCTGGTCGGCTACCTGGTCCCGGCCGGGGCCGACGTCGAGGCGGCCCGCGAGCACCTGCGCGGACGGCTGCCGGAGCACATGCGCCCGGTGCACTGGACGACGCTGGAGACGCTGCCGCTGACCCCCAGCGGCAAGACCGACCGCAAGGCGCTGCCCGCACCCGACCGGACCCGCTCCGAGCTGGTCGGCGCGTTCGTCGCCCCGCGCAGCGCCCTCGAACAGACCCTCGCGGACGCCTTCGCCGCCGCCCTCGGCGTCGACAAGGTCGGCGTGCACGACGGCTTCTTCCAGCTCGGCGGCGACTCGATGCGCGCCATCCGGGCCGTCGGCGCGCTGCGCGACCAGGGGCTCGCCCTCTCCGTCCAGGACGTCTTCGCCCGCCAGACCGTCGCCGAGCTGGCCCCGCTGGCGGCCGACCGGCCGGCCGCCGGCGCGGCCGAGACCGCCCTGGTGGGCCGGTTCGAGCTGCTCGACCCGGCCGACCGCGAGCGCCTCCCCGAGGGCCTGGCCGACGCCTACCCGATGGGCCAGGTCCAGGTCGGCATGGTCTACGAGATGCTGGCCGACCCCGAGCGCAACACCTACCAGAACGCCAGCACCTTCCAGATCGTCGACGACGGCCCGTTCTCCGCCGAGGCGCTGAACGGCGCGGTCCGGCTGCTGATCGAGCGGCACGAGATCCTGCGCACCTCCTTCGACCTCTCCGGGTACTCCGAACCGCTCCAGCTGGTGCACGCGGCGGACGACCTGCACCTGGAGATCGGCGTGGACGACCTGCGCCACCTGCCGGCCGAGGAGCAGCAGGCCGCCGTCCGGCGCTTCCGCGCCGAGGCCCAGCGCACCCCGTTCGACGTCGGGCGCGCCCCGCTGCTGCGCTACCACGCCCACCTGGTCGGCGACCGGGAGTGGCTGCTGACCCACGTCGAGTGCCACGCCATCCTGGACGGCTGGAGCCACCACTCCGTCATCGGCGAACTGCGCGCCGCCTACCGGGAGCTGGCCGCCGGCACCGGCGCCCCGGCCGCGGCGCCGCCGGAGGTCCGCTACGCCGACTTCATCCAGCTGGAGAAGCGCGCCCTGGCCTCCCCGGCGGACCGGGAGTTCTGGCGCGGCCGGATCACCGGCCACGACCGGCTGCGGCTGCCCGCCGACACCGCCCCGGCCGAGGCGCACCTGCCCGCCACCGAGGTTCGGCTGCCCTGGGCGGCGCTGGAGCCGAAGCTGCGCCGGCTCGCCGCCGACACCCAGAGCTCGCTCAAGACCGTCCTCTACACCGCCCACCTGAAGGTGCTCGGCCTGCTCAGCGGCCAGCGCCGGTTCCTCGCCGGGGCGGTGACCAACGGCCGGCCCGAACTGCCGGGCGGCGACCGGGTCCGCGGCATGTACCTCAACACGGTGCCGTTCGCCGTGGACCTGCGGGCGCCGAGCTGGCGCGAGCTGGTGCGCTCGGTGTTCGCCGAGGAGCTGGCCCTGTGGCCGCACCGCCGCTACCCGCTGCCCGCGATGCAGCGCGAGTGGGGCGGCGGCGAGCCACTGGTCGAGGTGGTCTTCGCCTACCTGGACTTCCACGTGCTCGACGAGCACCGGTCGGACATCGGCACCGTCACCGACCACAGCCCGAACGAGTTCACCTTCGACGTCTGGACCTTCCCCGGCGAGCTGCGGATGACCTGCCGCCCCGGCTGGGTCGGCCGGGAGCGGCTGGCGGCGATCGGGGAGACCTTCATCGCCGTGCTCACCGCGATGGCCGAGGACGCCGACGCCGACCCGCAGGCCTTCCGGGCCCCCGGCCTGGACCGGCCGGGCGCGACCGCCCCCGCCACCCGCCCGCTGCCCGAGGTCTGCGTGCCCGAGCTGGTCGCGGAGCGCTCCGACCCGGACGCGATCGCCCTGGAGGACGCCGAACGGAGCCTCACCTACCGGGAGGTGGACACCGGCAGCAACCAGCTGGCCCACCTGCTGCGCGGGCTGGGCGTCGGCCCGGAGACGCCGGTCGCGATCTGCCTGGACCGCGGCGTCGAGGCGGTACTGGCCATGCTCGGCGTGCTCAAGGCCGGCGGCTACTACGTCCCGCTCGACCCCGCCTACCCGGACGCCCGGATCGGCTTCGTGCTGGACGACGTCCGCGCCGACGTGGTGATCTGCCGGCCCGAGGACACCGACCGCCTCGCACGGATCGCCGACCTGCGCTGCGTCCCGCTGGACGCGGCCTGGACCGGCCTCGCCGTCCTGCCGGAGACCCCGGTCGAGGCGGGCACCCACCCCGACAACCTGGCCTACGTCACCTACACCTCCGGCTCCACCGGCCGGCCCAAGGGCGTCCAGGTCACCCACCGGGCCGTGGTCCGGCTGGTGCACGACCCCAACTACGCCGACCTCGACCCCGGCCAGGTGCTGCTGCTGCACGCGCCGCTCGCCTTCGACGCCTCCACCCTGGAGGTCTGGGGGGCGCTGGGCAACGGTGCCCGCCTGGCGGTCTGCCCGCCCGGGGCGACCACCGCCGCCGAACTGGCCGAGGTGCTCCGCCGGCACCGGGTCACGCTGCTCTGGCTCACCGCCGGCCTGTTCCAGCACATGGTGGAGACCGAGCCGGCCGCGCTGGCCGGGGTGCGGCAGGTGCTGGCCGGCGGCGACGCCCTCTCGCCCGCGCACGTGCGCACCGCCCTCGGCCACGGCGTCGCGCTCACCAACGGCTACGGACCCACCGAGTGCACCACCTTCAGCACGGCGCTGCGCGGGGTGACCGGGGCCGACGCCGACCGGGGGGTGCCGATCGGCGTGCCGATCACCGACACCCGCGTCCTGGTGGTCGACGACCACCTCGACCCGGTGCCGTTCGGCGTGGCCGGTGAACTGCTGGTCGGCGGCCCCGGGCTCGCCCGCGGCTACCTCGGCCGCCCCGACCTCACCGCGGACCGCTTCGTGCCGGACCCGTCCGGCGAGCTCCCCGGCGCCCGCTTCTACCGGACCGGGGACATCGTCCGCCGCGACCCCGACGGGACGCTGTCCTTCGTCGGCCGCCGCGACAACCAGGTGAAGATCCGCGGCCACCGGGTGGAACTCGCCGAGGTGGAGGCCATGATCGGCGGCCTCGCGCCGGTCCGGGCGGCCGCGGCGGCCGTGCACCCCGGACCGGACGGCCAGAAGCGCCTGGTCGGCTACGTCGTCCCGGAACCCGGGTCCGGCCCGCTGGACGTCGCCGCGCTGCGCGAGCAGCTCCGGCGGCGGGTGCCCGACTACCTCGTCCCCGGCGCCTGGGTGGAACTGCCCGCACTCCCGCTCACCGCCCACGGCAAGATCGACCGCGCCGCGCTCCCGGAGCCCTCCGGGCCCGCGCCGACCGCCGGCTCCGCGGCGCCGCGCACCGCCACCGAGCGGGCCGTCGCCGAGGTCTGGGCCGAGGTGCTCGGCCTCGGACAGGTCGGGGTGGACGACGACTTCTACCTCCTCGGCGGCCACTCGCTGGCCATCCTGCGCATCACCGCCCTGCTGCGCGAGCGGCACGGAATCGACCTGACCGTGCGCTCGTTCGTGGCGGACCCGACCGTCGCCGGGCTGGCGGCGGCCGTCGACGCGGCGGCGGCCGGCGAGCCGGTGGAGGCGCTGGTCTGGCTCCGCCGGGAAGGCAGCCGGCCGCCCCTGTTCTGCGTGCACCCCGGCGGCGGCAGCGCCCACTGGTACCGCCCGCTGGTGCCGTACCTCGACCCGGACCAGCCGGTCGCGGCCTTCGCCTGGCCCGGCCTCCAGGCCGAGAACGGGCAGCCCGTCCCCTCCACCGAGCAGATGGCCGAGCGCTACCTGGCCGAACTGCGGGCCGCCGCCCCGCAGGGCCCGTACCGGCTGTTCGGCTGGTGCGGAGGCAGCGGCATCGCCAGCGAGCTGGCCCACCGGCTCACCGCCGAGGGCGAGGAGGTCACCTTCGTCCTGCTCGACCCGGGGCTGGACAACCACGAGCGGCCCGAGCTGTGGAAGGAGTACCGGCTGATCGAGAGCTGCGTGGCGAAGCTGACCGAACTGGCCGCCGCCCCGGCCGGGCAGGACACCTCGGCGCTCCGCGGGGAGACCCTGGCGCTGCTCGAACACCTGGTGGACGACGTCGACCCCGAGGTCGGGATCGTGCTGCCGGAGCACGGCGCCGGCGAGGTCTGGCTGCCCTCCGCCCGGATGTGGCGGGAGGTCATGGAGATGTGCCTGACCTACCGTCACCGCAACTACCCCGGGCGGCTGAACCTGATCGCCAGCGACGAACTCGCCGACGGCGAGCACGAGGTGGCCTCCGGGCAGGACTTCGGGGAGTACCTGACCCGCTGGCAGGAGCTCACCGGCGAGGTCGCCCTGCACCGGATCCCCGGCGACCACTTCGGCGTCATGAAGCCGCCCCACCTCGGCCGCCTGGCCGAGACGATCACCGCGATCCTCGCCGACGGCGGAGCGAGCACCGGCTGACCCCGGGGGAGGGAACCACCGCGAGGGCGGGGGCGCACACAGCGCCCCCGCCCTCGCGGTTTCGCCGTGTCCGGGCCGGGCCCGGACGGCCTCCACCCGTCGGCGCGGGGCGGGGTGGGCCGCGCCGCCGCGGTCGCTCCACCGGGGTGAGGTCCCGCCCCCCGGCGCCCCGTCCCGGGCGCCCCGTCCCCGGCGCCTCGTCCCGGGAGCCCCGTCCCCGGCGCCCCGTCCCCGGCGCTCCGGGCGCCGGCTCTCGGGCGCCGGGCCGGGTACACCCCGCCGCCGACGGCCCGCCCCGCCCCCGGCCCCGCCCTGGTTCCCGACAGCCCGCGTGGGACGGCCGCGCGCGGCGCCCCGCGTCGGCCGGACACACCACCGACCCGGGCCGGGCTCCTGGGGGAGCCCGGCCCGGGTCGGTGGTGCTCGGGTGGTGCGGGTCGGTCAGTCGGTCACCGCGACGAGGCGCAGTTCGGAGGTGTAGCGGCGGCCCTGGTCGTCGGTGAGCCAGGCCTGCTCCGGCGTGGGGAACATCTCGGTGACGGTGAGCCGGGCGTCCGGATCCTTGCGGGCCAGCCGGCGGGCGGCCTTGGCGAGGATGTTGACGTAGACCGGGCTGTCGAAGTCGACGAAGAACGGCCGCGGTTCGGTGGGGGAGACCACGAAGACGAAGCGGGGCAGCTCGTTCGCGTCCTGCCAGTGCCGGGCCCGGACGAACCGGCGCGGCTCGGTCTTCTCGTCCGCGAAGTCCAGCGCGGAGCCGACGAACCGCCAGGTCTCCCGGGCCACCACCATCTTGTCGATGGTGATCCGGGGGGAGTGGTCGGCCTCCGGCAGCAGCCGGAAGCGGTCCATCACCAGGGTGGTCAGCACGTGTGAGAAGACCTCGATCGCCGGGAACACGGCGCCGTCCGGCAGCACCACGGTCAGCCGGCCGTCCCGCTGCTCCACCACGGCGTCGGCGCTCGGCGCCGTGCGGTCGCGGTGCGGGTCGGCCGTGTTGTCGAGCAGGGCGACCTGGTAGTCCTGCGGGCGGACCAGCGCGTGCCGGATCCGGGCGGAGAGCCGGGCCTTGTGCTCCTTCGGCAGCAGCGGCATCAGCCGCGGCGCCGGGTGGTCGCGGTCGGTCCGGTCGAACAGCTCCCGGCGGTCCGGGTGCTGGTTGACGAACAGCTCGTTGCCGAGCGTGTTCGAGGCCAGGTGCAGCTCGCCGAGGGCGAGTTCGAACTCGCCGCGGTCGATCGCCGCGGTGTCCTCCGCCGCGATCATCATGTCCGGGCTGATGTACCGGGCGGCGGTCCAGCCCGCGGCGGTGGCCGGCCCGAAGGCCTCCGCCACCCGGTCGGCGAGGTCGGCGCCCGCGACGTTGACCCGGCGCACGCCCTCCGTGGACGGCAGGATCCGCTGCCAGCGGCGTTCGAACTCGGCCTGCAGCTCGGCGGCGTCGGCCCCCGCCGCGCCGTGCAGCACGGGCATGCAGGCGAACCAGAAGGTGGCGAGGTCCACCGGGCGGTCGGCGTCGGTCTCGGCGCGCAGCTTCCCGTACACCGCGGCGACCCGCTCCGACACCCGGGTGGCCAGCGCGGCGGCGAGCCAGGCGGCGCCGTCCATCAGCAGTTCGAGCGGGGCGAGCGCCTCCAGCACCCGGCTGCCGAGCGTCACGTGGGCCGCACGCCGGCAGTCCTGGTAGACCACCGCGCGACCGGGCGCCGTGGTGCCGCTCTTCTCGCGCTTGGCGGCCGCGTCGGTCACCCGCTGGAAGGTCTGCTCGACCTCGGTGAGGGCGGCCACCAGGCGCTCGGGGTCGTCGGCCGCGGCCCGGACGGCCTCGCCGGCGCGCTCCAGCTCGTCGAGCCGGGCGAGCGCCTCGGCGCGCACGGCGGGTTCGCCGATCCGCTCCAGGGCGGTCCGGAGCCGGCGGTCCGGCCGGATGTCGGCGGGGAGGTCGAGCTGCCAGGTGATCCAGCGCCGCCGGACCAGCTCGTCGAGGAGCGCGGGGACGTCGGTCCCCGGGCCGGTCTCCTGCTGGATGGCGTGGGCGGTGCGGGTGCCGTCGCAGAGCCGCAGCACCCGCAGCGTCTCCGGCTCCACCGGGCGCGGCGGGCGGCCGGGGACGCGTACCGCGTTCTCCTCCAGCCGGACGAAGGGCACCCGGCGGGGCGCCGTCCAGACGCGTACCGCCGGGTCGGCGCCGATCTCGCGGGCCAGCGCGTCCATCGACCAGCTGGACCAGAAGACCTCCGAGGAGGCGATCAGCCCGGTGCCCGGGTCCATGGTGATGCCGGGCCGGTCGGGGTCGAAGGTGCCCCAGCCGACCGGGCCGAAGAAGCCGATGGTGTCGTTCTTGACGCAGAACCGCTGCCAGTAGTGGGCGACCAGCTCCTCGCGCTGGCGCTGCTTGAAGGTCCGGCCCTCGGTCGCGGGCGACCAGTTGAGGAACGGCCGGATCGCCGAGTCGAGCACCCCGCGGTTCTGCCAGGCGACCGCCGCGCGGAACGGCCCGGAGGCGGCGATCTCCTGCGCGTTCTCCGCCGCCCGGGCGGCGGACTGCGTGAACTCCTCCTCGAAGGCCTGCCAGGCGGCCCCGGAGAGCTTGTCCCGGGCCCCGAACTTGTCCGCGGCCGCCGCCAGGCCCTCCGGCGCCAGCCGGAGCACCCCATCGGCCGGGAACCCCGGGCCGCGCACCGCGACCTGGTCCCACAGCCGCCACCGGCCGCTCAGGGAGACGGATTCCTCGTGCATGCCGGTGCCCCCTAGGCCGAGGCGGGAGCGAGGGACAGGTCGTCGACGACGACCTCCGCGAGCTCCGCGGGGGACGGGTAGGTGAAGACCAGGGCGACGGCGATCTCGGCGCCGACCAGCTCCTGGAGCCGGTCGACGATCTGGAAGGCGGCGAGCGAGTCGCCGCCGGCCTCGAAGAAGTCGCTGTCGGTGTCCAGGCTGTCGTCGCCGAGCGTCTCGCGGTAGAAGCCGGCGATCTGGCCGGCGAGTTCGGCGGTGTCGATGGTGGTCATGGTGGGTCCTTCCGAAGGGGTGGGGTGTACGGGGAACGAGAGGGCGCTCAGCGCGCCGCGGCGGCGGCCAGCACGGCGGCGGAGTTGCCGCCCGAGACGACGACCGCGGTGCGGTCCGCCGCGCCGGGCCGCAGGGCGCCGGAGCCCAGCGCGCCGGCCAGCGCGGCGGCGCCGCTGGGTTCGGCGGCGATGCCGGCGCGGTGCAGCAGGTCCATGGCGCGCAGCACCGCCGCGTCGTCGACGCCGATCAGGTCGTCGACCCGCCGCCGGACGATCGGGAAGGTCAGCTCACCGGGCCGCTGGCCGCGCAGCCCGTCCGCGACGGTGTCGCTGGGCGGCAGCTCGACCGGTTCGCCGGCGGCCATCGAGCGGGCGTAACGGCGGGCCCGTTCGGGCTCCACGCCGATGACGCGCACCGGCCTCGGCAGCCGGGCGGCCGCCAGCAGGACGCCGGCCAGCAGGCCGCCGCCGCCGACCGGGACGAAGATCGCGTCGAGGTCGGGGGCGTCCCGGAACACCTCCAGGCCGACGGTGCCCTGACCGGCGATCACGAGTCCGTGGTCGGAGGAGGGCACCAGCGCGGCGCCGGTGCGGGCGGCGAGGTCCCTGGCGTGGCGGTCGCGTTCGGCGACCCCGCCGGGGACCCGCAGGACCCGGCCGCCGAGCGCCCGGATCGCCCGCTCCTTGGCCTCGGCGGCGCCGGCGGCCATCACCACGGTGACCCGGACGCCGAGCATCCGGCCCAGGGTGGCCACCGCGATGCCGTGGTTGCCGGAGGAGCCGGCGACCACCTCGTCGGCGCCGAGCGCGAGCATCGCGTTGGCCGCGCCGCGCAGCTTGAACGACCCGCTGTGCTGCAGGTGTTCGGCCTTGACGAGCAGGCCGGGCAGGGTGTCGTGGCGCAGCAGCGGGGTGTGCCGCACGTGCGGGGCGATCCGCTCGGCGGCGGCCAGGACGTCGGCCGGCCCGGGCAGGCCGGTGTCGGTGGCGAGACCGGTCAGCGGGCGGGTGTCGGCGGCCGTCACGCGACGGCCTCCGGCACGGGCGCGCGCAGGGCGCGGCGGTCGGTCTTGCCGCTGTGCGTCACGGGCAGCCGCTCCAGCCGGGTGAAGCGCCGGGGCATCATGTGCGGCGGCAGGGTGAGCGCGAGGTGGGCGCGCAGCCGGGCGTCGGGGGTGGCGGCGAGCGGGCCGGTGACGTGGGCGTCGAGCCAGGTCCGGCCCCGGTCGTCGGTCTCGGCGGTCACCACGGCGCCGGTGACGTCGGGGTGGGTGAGCAGGGCGCCCTCGATCTCGGCCGGGTCGACCCGGTGGCCGCGGATCTTGAGCTGGCGGTCCGCGCGGCCGAGGTAGTCGAGGGTGCCGTCGGGGCCGCGCCGGGCGAGGTCGCCGGTCCGGTACAGCCGGGTGCCGGGCGGGCCGTGCGGGTCGGGCGGGAAGCGGTCGGCCGTCAGGCCGGGCAGTCCGCCGTAGCCGCGGGCGACCCCGGCGCCGCCGATGTGCACCTCGCCGACCTGGCCGCCCGGGACTTCGCGGCCCTGCGGGTCGAGCAGCCGGACGACGGTGCCCTCGATCGGGGTGCCGACGGTGTCGGTGGCGGTGTCCGGGTCGGCCGGCACCTCGTAGCGGGTGGAGGTCATGGTGCACTCGGTGGGCCCGTACTGGTTGACCAGCCGGCCGCCGACCAGGGCGCGGCCGCCGGCGGCGAGGAACGGGCGCAGCGACTCGCCGCTGGAGCAGAGCAGGCGCAGGGAGCGCAGCCGTTCGGCGGCACGCGGGTGCTGGGAGAGGAAGGTCAGGAAGGACGGGGTGGTGCTGAGGACGGTGTCGACGCCGTACTCGGCGACGGTGTCGGCGAAGGCCTCGGCGCGCAGCAGGCGCGAGCGGTCGACGAGGACGACGCAGCCGCCGGCGGTCAGCGGGGCGAAGGTGTCCCGGATCGAGGCGTCGTAGCCGGGCGGGGCGAGTTGGAGGGTGACGGTGCCGGGGCCGAGGTGGTTGTCGCGGGCGACGGCACGCAGATAGGTGTCGAGGCCGTGGTGCTCGATCAGCACCGGGTTCGGCGCTCCGGTCGAGCCGGAGGTGTGGCTGACGTACGCGAGCGACCGCGGGTGCGGGGCGGGGAACGCGGGGGCGGCCGGCGGGTCGGCGGGCAGCCGGTCGAGCAGCAGGGCGGGCGCGCCGACGAGCGGGCCGAGCCGGTCGGCCAGGGCCGCGGTGGTGAGCAGGTGCGCCGCCGCGCCGCCGGCGGCGAGCGCGGCGAGCCGCCCGTCGGGCAGTTCGGTGTCCAGGGCGAGAAACGCCCCGCCGGTGCGGACGACCGCGGCGATCGCCACCACGGCGTCGGCGCCGGGTGGCAGCGCCACCGCGCAGACCCGTTCCGGCCCGAGGCCGTGGGCGGCCAGGTGGGCGGCCAGCCGGTCGATCCGCTCGGCGAGTTCGCCGTAGCCGACCGGTCCGCCGGGGGTCAGCAGGGCGGGGGCCTGCGGTGCGCGGTCGGCGTGCGCCCGGATGGCGTCGACGAAGGTGGCCCCGGCGGGGGTGCTCATGCCGGCTCCTCCGTCCCGGTGGTCCGGTCGACGGCGACGAGGCGCAGTTCGGAGGTGTAGCGCTGCCCCTGGTCGTCGGTGAGCCAGGCCTGTTCGGGCGTGGGGAGCATCTCGCTGACGGTCAGGCGGGCGTTCGGGTCCTTGCGGGCGAGCCGGCGGGCGGCCTTGGCGAGGATGGTGACGTAGACCGGGCTGTCGAAGTCGACGAAGAACGGCCGGGGCTCGGTGGGGGAGACCACGAAGACGAAGCGGGGCAGCTCGTGGGCGTCCCGCCACTGCCGGGCCCGGACGAACCGCCGGGCCTCGGTCTTCTCGTCCGCGAAGTCCAGGGCGGCTCCGGCGAAGCGCCAGGTCTCCCGGGCGACCACGGTGGAGTCGATGGTGATCCGCGGCGAGTGGTCGCCGTCCGAGCGCAGGGTGAAGCGGTCCATCACGCGGTTGGTGAGCGCGTGGCAGAAGACGTCGAGCAGTTCGAACTCGGAGCCGTCGGGCAGTACGGCGGCCAGCCGGTCGTCGCGCTCCTCCACCAGGACGTCGCCGGAGCGCACGGTGCGCGGGCGGTGCGGGTCGGAGGTGTGGTCGGTGAGGGCGACGTAGTGGTCCTGCGGCCGTCCCAGCGCCTGCCGGCTGCGGGCGGACCACTTGAGCGGCAGCTCCTTGGGCAGCATCGGGAGCAGGCGCGGGCCGGGGAAGTCGCGGCTGGTCTCGTCGATCAGCTGCTCGCGGTCCGGGTGCTGGTGGACGAAGAGGGACTGCCCGAGGGTGTTCATCGCGACGTGCAGCTCGCCGATCACGAGCTCGAACTCGCCGCGCCCGACGGCGTCGAGGTCCTCGGCGATGATCATCAGGTCGGGGCTGATGTACCGGCTGAGCGACCAGCCCCGGCCGCCCTCCGGGAACGCCTCGTGGACCTGCTCGGCGATGTCCGCGGCGGCGAGGTGGACCCGCCGGGCGCCGGCCGGTGCGTCGATGATCCGACGCCAGCGCTCGCGCAGGTCGGCCTGGATCCGTTCGATGTCGGCGATCGACTCCGGGTGCGGGGCGGGCAGGCAGGCGAACCAGAGCGAGCCGAGGTCGACCGGGCCGCCGCCGCGCTCGCGCAGGGCGCGGTAGGCCGTGCGGATGCGCTCGCCGACCGCCTCCGCGTACCGGTTGGTCATCCAGCGGGCGGCGGTCATGCACAGCTCCAGCGGGGCGAGCTGTTCCAGGACGGCGGTGCCCACGGTGGCGGTGGCGGAGCGGCGGGTGTCGGAGTAGACCAGGGCGCGGTTGGGCGCCGTCCGGGCGCCCTTCTCGCGGACCGCCGCGACCTCGGTGATCTCGGCGAAGGCGCCCTCCAGCGCGGCGAGGGCGGCGGTCAGCTCCTCGGGGTCGGTGCCGGCCCGCTGCACCCGGTCGCGGCCCTCTTCGAGGACCGCCAGCCGGGCCAGCGCGGGTTCGCGCACCTCGGCGTCGCCGATGCGGTCGAGCATGGCCCGCAGTTCCCGCTCCGGGTAGGTGCCGGCCGGGACGTCGAGCTTCCACAGCACCAGCCGACGGGCGACCAGCCACTCCAGCGCGGCGGTGACCTCCGCGGCGGGCAGCGGCCGGCCGAGCTCCCGGCCGGCCAGTTCGGCGATCCCGGCCGGGGTCCGGCGGCCGTCGCAGAGCCGGAAGACGGCGAGCGCGGCCTCGGAGACCGGCAGCGGCGGGCGGCCGGGCACCAGCACGGTGCCCTCGGCGGCCCGGACGAACGGCACCGGGCGCGGCGGCGTCCAGTCGCGGACCCGGGGGTCCCGGTCGATCGCCTTGGCCAGCGCGTCCATCGACCAACTGGAGAAGTACACCTGGGAGTCGGCGACCAGGCCGGTGCCGGGGTGGACCTCGACGCCGCGCCGGTCGGTGTCGAAGGTGCCCCAGCCGACCGGGCCGAAGAAGCCGATGGTGTCGTTCTTGACGCAGAACCGCTGCCAGTAGTGGGCGACCAGTTCCTCGCGCTGGCGCGGCATGCTGGTGCGGCCCTCGGCGGACGGCGTCCAGTCGAGGAACGACTTGATGCCGGTGCCCAGCACCGCCCGGTTCTGCCAGGCCACCGCGGCCCGGAACGGTCCCGAGGCGGCGATCTCCTGGAGGTCCCGCGCGGTCTGCACGGCGGCCGCGGTGAAGGCCTCCTCGAAGGCCTCCCAGTCGGCCTTCGCCGGTACCTCGCCGGGGGTGAACTTGTCGGCGGCCGTGGCCAGGCCCTCCGGCGCCAGCCGGAGCACCCCGGCGGCGGGGAAGCCCGGCCCGCGGAGTGCGAAGTGCGGCCACAGGCGCCACCCACCGCCGGGCATTCGTATGGTGTCGGACATTGCTGAGCTACCTCCCTGGGAAACGTGCGCCGGGTCGTCCGCCGGTGGCCGACCGGCCGTCAGGCCTGTTCGGCCGGGATGCCGCCGAGGCACCACTCCAGGACCGCGCGGGCGCTGTGGTACTTGTTCTCGGCCTGCTGGAACGCGATGCTCGCTGGGCCGTCCAGCACGTCGCCGGTCACCTCGTCGCCGCGGTGCGCCGGCAGGTCGTGCATGAAGACGGCGCCGGGGCAGGCCGCGAGCACGGAGGAGTCGACCCGGAACGGCTCGAAGTCGCGCCGCCAGTCGGGGTCGGCCTTGGCCGTGCCGGTGGTCTGCCAGCGCGTGGTGTAGACGACGTCGGCCTCCGGCAGGTCGGCCATGTCGTGCCGCTCCTCGACCAGGGCGCCGGCCTCCTTGGCGAGGGTGCGGGCGCGGTCGAGGTAGGCCGGGTCGAGCCCGTAGCCGGCCGGGGTCCGCAGGTGCAGCTCGGCGCCGGGGAAGCGGGCGAGCGCGAGGGCGAGCGCCGAGGCGGTGTTGTTGCCCTCCCCGGCGTAGAGCACCCGCAGTCCCTCGATCCGCCCGAAGTGGCCGAGCATGGTGGTGAGGTCGGTGAGCGCCTGGGTGGGGTGCTCGGCGGCGCTCATCGCGTTGACGACGGACATCCGCTGCTGGGCGGCGTAGGCGCGGAGTTCCTCGGTGCTGCCGGCGGTGCGCGCCACCAGCACGTCGAGCATCCGGGAGAGCACCTCGGCGGTGTCCTCGGTGGTCTCGCCGGTGTTCTCCTGGAGGTCGTCGGGACCGTAGGTGATCAGCCGGGCGCCGAGCCGCAGCGCGCCGGCGGAGAACGCCGTGCGGGTGCGGGTGGAGGTCTTGCGGAACAGCACGCCGACGACGGCGTCGGAGAGCGGCCGGGCGCTCTCGCACTCGCCGGCGGCGTACTGGGCGCCGCGGTACGCGATCCAGCGCAGCTCGCGGTCGGAGAGGTCGTCCAGGGAGACCAGGTGGCGGCGGGGCGGTCGGGGCATGGGGGGTTCCTCCTCGGGTGACGCGGTGACGCGGTGACGCGGTGACTCGGTGACTCGGGTGGCGGACCGTCAGTTGGCGCGCAGGGCGTCGTGCAGGACGCCGAGGCCCTCGTCCAGCAGCTCGGGCGCGATGGTCAGCGGGGGCATCACCTTGAGGACCTCGTCGTGCCGGCCGCAGCGCTCGATGATCAGGCCGTGGTCGAAGGCGTACCGCTGGACGCGCTCGGCGCGGTCGGCGCCGCCCGCCGGGGCGGTGTCGATGCCGAGCACCATGCCCCGGCCGCGCAGCACCAGCTCCGGGTCCAGCCCGGCGAGCTCCGTCCGGAACCGGTCGAGCCGGGCCGAGTTCCGCTCCAGTGCGGTCAGGAAGGCGTCCTGCTGCCAGAACTCGCAGGCGGCGGTGGCCGCGACGAAGGCCAGCTGGTTGCCGCGGAAGGTGCCGGTGTGCTCGCCGGGCTGCCACAGGTCCAGCTCGCGGCGGAACAGCGTGAGCGAGAGCGGCAGCCCGTAGCCGCTGAGCGACTTGGAGACGGTGACGATGTCCGGCACGATCCCGGCGTCCTCGAAGCCGAAGAAGGTGCCGGTGCGGCCGCAGCCGGACTGGATCTCGTCGAGGACCAGCAGCACGCCGTACTGCTCGGTGACGCCGCGCAGGCGGCGCAGCCACTCCCGGCTCGCCGGGTAGACGCCGCCCTCCATCTGCACCGGCTCGACGACGACCGCCGCCGGCGGCTCGGTGCCCGAGGACGGGTCGGCCCAGAGCCGCTCGATCAGGTCGATCGAGTCGAACGGGCCGAGCGGGCCGTCCTCGAAGGGCACGAAGGTGACGTCGCCGCCGGTCACCGCGCCGGCCCGGCGGGCCCGGCGGCTGCCGGTGACCTCCAGCGAGCCGCGCGACATGCCGTGGTAGGCGCCGGTGAAGGCGGTCAGCCCGGTGCGGCCGGTGGCCCGGCGGGCCAGCTTGAGGGCCGCCTCCACCGCGTCGGTGCCGGTCGGGCCGGTGAACTGCACCTTGAAGTCGAGCCCGCGCGGCCGCAGGACGATCTCGTTGAAGCGGGTGAGGAACTCGCGCTTCGCGACGGTGTGCATGTCCAGGCCGTGCATCACGCCGTCGGCGGCGAGGTAGTCCAGGACGCGCTGCTTGACCGCGTCGTCGTTGTGCCCGTAGTTGAGGCTGCCGGCGCCGCAGAAGAAGTCGATGAAGGCCCGGCCGTCGTCGGTGTGCAGCAGCGCGCCCTTGGCGCGCTCGAACACCACGGGGAAGGTGCGGCAGTACGACCGCACCTCGGACTCGAGCTTCTCGAAGACGGAGGTGTCGGTGGTGGTGGCGGTGGTCATGGGGGTTCCTTGGGGCGAGGAGGGCAAGGAGGGGTCAGCGGCCCGCGGTCGCGCGGTCCCCGCGCGGGCGGGCGGTCAGCCGGGGCAGCGGGCCGTCCGCGGCCGTCCGCGGGTAGTCGTCCAGGGCCGCGGCGAGGGCGGCGACGGTGGGGTGGTCGAAGAGCGCCCGCACCGGCACGTCCACCCCGAGGGCGGCGCGCAGCCGTACGGCCACCCGGGTGGCGAGCAGCGAGTGCCCGCCGAGCCGGAAGAAGTCGTCGTGGGCGCCGATCCCGGTGCTGCCGAGGACCTCCTCCCAGACCGCGGCGACGGCCCGCTCCCGCGGGGTGCGCGGGGCGGCGGAGGCGGCGGTGGCCGTGCGGGGCTCCGGCACCGGCAGCGCGTGCCGGTCGACCTTGCCGCTGACCGCGGTCGGGATGGCGTCCAGCAGCACGAACGCGGCCGGGACGAGGTGGTGCGGCAGCGAGTCGAGCAGGGCGGCGCGCAGCTCCTCGCCGGTGGGCGGCCGTTCGGCGTCCTCCGCGACCAGGTAGGCGGTGAGCTGGCGGCCGCCGGAGCCGTCCGGGGTCGGGTGGACGACGGCGGAGCGCACGCCGTCCAGGGCGAGCAGCGCGGCCTCGATCTCGCCCGGCTCGATCCGGTGGCCGCGGATCTTCACCTGGTGGTCGCTGCGGCCGAGGATCTCCAGCGAGCCGTCCGGACGCAGCCGGCCGAGGTCGCCGGTGGTGTAGAGCCGGCCGCCGGGGACGGTGGCGTGCGGGTCGGGGAGGAAGGCGCCGGCGGTCTGGCCGGGCCGCCCGCGGTAGCCCCAGGCGAGGCCGTCGCCGCCGATGCAGACCTGCCCGGTGCCGCCCTCGGCCACCGGCTCCAGCCGGTCGTCGAGCACCCGGACGCTGGTGTTGTCCACCGCGGCCCAGGTCAGCACCTGTCCGTCGGCGCCGTGGCGGGCCACGCTGGTCCAGATGGTGGCCTCGGTCGGCCCGTAGAGGTCCCACACCGGGGCGCCGCCGGCGGCGAGCGTCGCCGCCAGCTCGGTGTGCAGCTTCTCGCCGCCGGAGAGCACGGTGAGGCCGGGAGCGGGCAGCCAGCCGGTGTCGGTCAGCATCCGCAGCATCGAGGGGGTGGCCTGGACGACGTGCGGGCGGGCCTCGCCGATCAGGCGGATCAGCCGCTCGGGGTCGCGGGCCTGCTCGGTGTCGGCGAGCACCAGCCGGGCGCCGGTGAGCAGCGGCAGGCAGAGCTCCAGCATCGAGGGGTCG
Organism: Kitasatospora sp. NPDC005748; assembly: GCF_040630735.1. NCBI lineage: Bacteria > Bacillati > Actinomycetota > Actinomycetes > Kitasatosporales > Streptomycetaceae > Kitasatospora > Kitasatospora sp. NPDC005748. The sequence continues at coordinate 92,698 of NZ_JBEXYD010000001.1, read as the reverse complement.
AAGGAGGCGGTGGTCAGTCCGAGGACGGTGGCGTGCGGCGGCAGCTCCAGCCGGGCGGCCATCGACCGGAGGAAGTTGGTCAGCGCCCGGTGCGGGATCTGCACGCCCTTGGGCATGCCGGTCGAGCCGGACGTGTGGAAGACGTAGGCGAGGTCGTCCTGGCCGGTGGTCCGGTCGAGCCGGTCCGGCCGGGTCACCGGGCCGGTCTGCGGGCCGTCGCCGTCGAGCAGCAGGGTGGTCGCGGCGGTGTCCGCCACCCGGCCGGCCAGCGCGCCGGTGGTGACCACCACGGCCGCCCCGGTGTCCTCGACCAGGTAGCCGATCCGCTTCACCGGGTGCATCGGGTCGAGCGGGACGTAGACGCCGTCCGCCTTGAGGACGGCGAGCAGCGCGGTGAGCAGGCCGGTGCCGCGCTCCAGCAGGACGCCGACCCGGACGCCGCGGGCGACGCCGAGGCCGCGCAGCCGGTGCGCCAGGCGGTCGGCCCGGGCGTCGAGTCCGGCGTAGCTCAGCTCGCCGTCCGTGGAGCGGACGGCGATGGCGTCCGGGGTGCTGCGGGCCTGCCGTTCGAAGAGGTCGGTGACGGTGGGGGAGGGCACCTCGCGGGCGGCGCCGAGGCCGAGCGCGAGCCGGCGGCGGCGCTCGCCGGAGGGCAGCGGCGCCAGCCGGGCGGTGGCGAGGGCCAGCGGTTCGTCCGGGGCGGCGAGCACCTCGCGCAGCAGCCCGACGTAGTCCTCGGTGAGGCGGGCCGCCGTCTCGGGGGCGAACAGCGCGGTGGCGTACTGCAGGCGCAGGCCCAGGCTGCCGTCGGGGCGGCCGAGCAGGTCCAGCGCCAGGTCGAACGGCGTCCCGGCGACGGGGGTGGGCACCAGCTCGACGTCCAGGCCGGGCAGCGCGGGCGGTTCGGCCTGGGAGTCGAGGGTCAGGAAGGAGACCTGGAAGAGCGGGTTGCGGCTGAGGTCGCGGTTCGGGGCCAGCTCGGTGACGACGCGTTCGAACGGCGTCTCGGCGTGCGAGAGGTCGGCGAGGGAGCCGCTGCGGACCCGGTCCACCAGCTCGCCGAAGCTCGGCCGGCCCGACAGGTCGGCGCGCAGCACCACGGTGTTGACGAACGGGCCGATGAGGTCCCGGGTGGCGGCCTGGCCCCGGCCGGCGACCGGGGTGCCGACGGCGAAGTCGCTCTGCCCGCTGTACCGGCCCAGCTGGGCCTGGAAGGCGGCCAGCAGCACCATGAACCGGGTGGCGCGCCGGGACCGGGCCAGCCGGTCGGCGCGTGCCACCAGCTCGGCGGGGAGGGTGAACCGGGCCACCGCGGCGGCGCCGTCCCACTCGGCGGGCCGGGCGCGGTCGGTGGGCAGCTCCAGGGGCGGCAGCCCGGCCAGCCGGGAGCCCCAGTAGCCGAGCTGGCGGGCGAGCCGGGGCCCGGTGGTGCGCTCGTGCTGGCGGGCCGCGAAGTCGGCGTACTGGAGCGGGAGGTCCGGCAGGCCGTCGGGGCTGCCGGTGGTCGCCGCGCGGTAGGCGGCCGCCAGCTCGCGGGTGAAGACGTTCCAGGAGGAGAAGTCGAAGGCGATGTGGTGCACCACGACGACCAGCAGGTGGTCGTCGGCCGCGAGCCGGGCCAGGGTGGCCCGCAGCGGCGGCGCGGTGGTCAGCTCGATCGGCCGGTGCAGTACCAGGTCGAGGACGGCGGTGATGCCGGCTTCGCCGGGGGCGGGCGCCTCGACGGTCTCCAGCGGGACCTCGACGGCGGGCGCCACCCGGGCCACCGGCTCGCCGTCGGCGGCCGCGTACCGGGTGCGCAGTACCTCGTGCCGGGCGACCACGGCGGTCAGGGCGGCGGCGAGGGCGGCGGCGTCGACGCCGCCGCGCAGGCGCAGGGCCAGCGGCAGCAGATGATCCGCCGTACCGGGCCGCAGCTGGTCGAGGAACCACAGCCGTTGCTGCGAGAACGATGTCGTCCGGACGTCACCGCGGTCCACCGGCTCACCTCCAAGGGATAGTCAGAACGTCGCGCGCCCCGGGTGGTCGGGGCACAACCGGAGCTTGCCGGTCGGGTGCGGCGGGGGAGTAGGGAAGGAGCGGCAGCGCGGGGCGCCGCTTTTGCTGCGTCAATGTCTCTGTTCGGCGGCTCCGGCCGCGGCGGGCCGGGGCGGCGCCGGGTCAGATCAGCCCGGTGCGGACGGCGTGGGCCACCGCGTGGGCCCGGTTGCGGACCTGGAGCCGGGCCATCAGGTCGTAGATGACGTTCTTCACGGTGTGCTCGGAGCAGGAGAGTTCGCGGGCGATGGCCGCGTTCCCGTGGCCCTCGGCGACCAGTCCGAGCACGGCGGTCTGCCGGGCCGTCAGCGGGGATTCGGGGGCGGGCCGGCGCGGGGCGGGCGCGCCGTCCTCCGCCGGGCCGAGCAGGCCGACCAGGACGCCGTAGGGCATCCGGCCCTCGCCGTGCCGGGCGCAGCGGACGGCGGTGAGCAGGCGTTCCGGGGTGGCCTCGGCGGACTGCAGCATGGCCACCGCGCCGGCGCGGACGGCCCGCCGGACCCCGTCGGCCGTGAAGGTGTCGGCGACCAGCAGCAGCGGGCGGCCGTCGGGCTCCGGCCAGCCGTCCAGCGCGGCGCCGGGCGTCGGCCCGGCGGCCACCCGGACGGTGGCCCCGGAGTGGCCGGCCGCGAGTTCGATGCCGGCCCGGCGCAGGTCGGCGGCCACCTTCTCGCGGGCCGGCCCGCCCGCCGGGCCGAGGTGGACGCGCAGGGCGGTGGCGGGCCGCCGCTCGGTCTCGGGCCTGGTGGCGAGGGCGAGGGCGCTCACAGCAGACCCGCCCGCAGGGCGTAGGCCACCGCGTGGGCGCGGTTGCGCAGCCGGAACCGCTGGGTGATGTCGCGGACCACGGTGGTGACGGTCCGTGCGGAGTAGCAGAGCGCCCGGGCGATCTCGTCGGTCTCGTGGCCGTCGGCCACCAGCCGCAGGACGGCGCGCTCCCGTTCGTCCAGGCCCCAGCCGGGGCCGTGGCCGCGGGCGCCGGGGTGCGGGTCGAGGTCGGTGCCGTGGTCGAGGAGCCCGTCGATCAGGTCGGGCGGCACCGTGCAGTCGCCGCCGGCCACGGTGAGCACCGTCCGGGCCAGCCGGTCGGCGTTGACCTCGCGCCGGCGCAGCAGGCCGCGGGCCCCGGCGTTGATGGCGTCCGCGGCCTCGGCCGGGGACAGGTCGGCGGCGATCACGACGACGGCGGGCCGGTGCGGTCCGGTGCGCGTCGCGGTCACCAGGTCGAGCTCCTGACGGTCCACCCGGTCGACCAGGACGACGGCGACATCGGCCTTCTCCTCGGGCTGGACCAGGGCGATGTCCGGGTTGCCGGACAGCGCGCTGACGGCGCCGGCTTCCAGCACCGGGTCCAGGGCCACGACACAAAGCGGCAGGGGGTTGCCCATGTGCACTCCTCGGTCAGCGGGGTGAGCCTCTCGGCGAGGAGTCTTCGCTTCCGGTGCGCCGCGCCGCATGGGGCGCGATCACCCGCATTCCCCGCCGCGGGGGGCGCCGGGGCCGGTCCGGACGGCCCCCGTCGCGCGGACGGCGCCGGGCGCCCCGTCCGGATCCGCCGGCGAATCGTCCCGGTCCGTCCGGTACGGGGCGGCGGGCCCGAAGGGTGGGGGCGGCCCGCTGCCGCCCACCGGGGGCGGCGCGCCCGTGCGACCGCGGACCCCCGCCCCCGGCCGCCCCCGCCGCCGCCCCGCCGCGACCGGGTGCGGCGGGTGGCGCCGCGGGTGGCCGCGGGACCGCTCCGCCGCAGCTCCGCGCGGTCCCGGCGGCCCCCGGGGCCGACCCGGCGCCCGCCCCCGCGACCCGTCCGACCACCCGGGCGCGCAAAGCTGGGGCACGCCGGGTACGGCGTCTGGGTAGTCCGCGGCGAAATCTACGGGTGGTGCTCCCCTGTACGGAGGGTCGCGCCGCTGGAAAAGTGGCGGACGTGACCACAACCGACACCGCTTCCCGGGCCTCAGGGCCGGCGCCCTCCTGGTGGGCGCCGGCCGCGACGCTGCGCGAACGGCTGTCGGCCCCGCACCCGCCGGTGGCGCCGGCGGCGGGCCCGACGGCCGGGGCACGCACCCGCTCGGCGGTCGAGCAGGCCTGCGAGGCCGCCCGGCTGGCCCGGCTGGGCGTCGACCCGGGGCTGGCCGCGGCGCTCGCCGCCGAGGCGCCGGAGCGCCTGGCCGGCCGGCTCGCCAAGCCCTCGTGGGCGGTCTTCGCGGAGCGGGCCGTGGCCGGCGCGCCGGAGCACCCCGGGGGCGTGCCGCTCGAAGCGGGCGAGGGGGCGACGGTGTTCGCACCGCTGCTGCGCCCGCTGGTGGCGGCCGCCACCGCCGAGCTGACCGCGCGGGCGCTGGCGGGCGGCGCCGAGCCGGCCGACCTGGCGGTGTTCGCCCCGGCGTACTCGCGCTGGCTGGCCGAGCGCCTCGCCGGCGAGGCGGCCCGGACACTGGTCGTGGAGCTCGCCGCCGCCCGGGACGCGGGCGGCCTGGCCGGCGCCACCGGCGCGGACCGGTTCGCCGACTTCGCGGCCCGCACCGGCACCCGGGCCGGACTGGCCCGGCTGTTCACCCGCTACCCGGTGCTCGCCCGGCTGATGGCCCGGACGTCCCGTCACACCGCCCGCTCCGGCGCGGAGCTGCTGACCCGGCTCGCCGCCGACCGGCCGGCGCTCACCGCGGGGCTGTTCGACGGCCGGGACCAGGGCCCGCTGGCCGCCGTCGAGCTGGGCCGCGGGGACCTCCACCAGCAGGGCCGGTCGGTAACGGTGCTGCGGTTCGCCGCCGGCGCCACCGCGGTCTACAAGCCCCGGCCGATCGGCCAGCACGCGCTCCTGGACGCCATGACGGACTGGCTGGACGCCAAGGTGCCGGGCCTGGCGCCGCGCACCCCGCGCTGGGTCGGCGGGGACGGCTACGGCTGGCTGGAGTTCATCGAGCACCGGCCCTGCCGCTCGCTGGTCGAGATCGACCGGTTCCACCGCCGCCAGGGCGCCCTGCTCGCCCTCGCCTACACCCTCGAAGGGGTGGACCTGCACTGCGAGAACCTCCTCGCGCACGGCGACCAGCCGGTGCTCGTCGACGTGGAGACGCTGCTGCACCCCGTCCTCGGCGAGGGGAGCACCACCCTGCCGGACCCGGCGGCCGCGGCGCACGCCGCCTCGGTGCACCGCACCTGCCTGCTGCCCCAGCTGCTGGTCGGTGAGCTGGGCGCGGTCGACGTCTCCGCCCTCGGCGCCGCGCCGGGCGGGGAGTTCCCCAACACCCGGATGGTCTGGGAGGACACCGGCACCGACGAGATGCGCCTGGTGCGCCGCGGGGCGCCGTTCACCGGTGCCAAGAACCGGCCGTACGGCGTCGTGCCGGGAGCCGGCAGCGCGGACCGGCTCTCCGCGACGCTGGCCGGGTTCCGCGCCGGGTACGACGCCGTCGTCCGGCACCGGGCCGAACTCGCCGACCCGGCCGGGCTGCTGGCCACCGGGGCGGCGGCCGTCGGCCGCCTCGTGATCCGCCCGACGATGCTCTACGCCACCCTGCTGGCCGAGGCGACCCACCCGCAGCTGCTGGGCGACGGGCTCGACCGCGACGCCCTGTTCGCGGTGCTCTGGGCCGAATCGCAGGGCGACCCGGCCCGGCAGGCCCTGATCGAGCACGAGATCGCCGACCTGTGGGACGGCGACGTCCCGGTCTTCTTCCACCGGCCCGGCGAGCCCGCGGTGTTCGCCTCGGACGGGAGCCCGGTGCCCGGCGTCCTGGACACCTCCGGCCTCGCCACCGCGCGGGCGAAGCTCGACGGCATGAACACCGTCGACCGCCACGACCAGGAATGGATCATTTCGGCCACGCTGGCCTCCGTCGGGCCGGACGCCACCGGCCCCCGGCACCGGACGGGTGGGCGCACCCGCCCCTCGCCCGCCGCCGTCCCGGAGCCGTCCGCGCTGCTCGCCGCCGCCTCCGGGATCGCCGACGAGATCGCCGGCCGCTCCGTGAGCGGCCACGGGCGGGTCAACTGGATCGGCCTGGAGGCCGTCGACGAGCACTGGACGGTGCTGCCGATGGGCGCCGGGCTGGCCCAGGGCTACTGCGGGGTGGCGCTGTTCCTGGCCCAGCTCGGCGCGCTGACCGGCTCCGCCCGCCACACCGGTCTGGCCCGGGCGGCGGTCGCCCCGCTGCCCGACCTCGTCGCCGCGACCGCCGCCGACCCGGAGCTGAGCCTGGCGGTGGGCCCGGGCGGCTTCGAGGGCCTGGGCGGCCTCTGCTACTCCCTCGCCCGGCTGGCCGGCCTGGTCGACGAGGGCCTCGCCGACTGCCTGCCGGCCGCCCTGGACGCGCTGGCCGTGGCGGCGCTCGACGAGGAGGCCCGGCCCGGCGTCTCGGCGGGCCTGGCCGGGGCGCTCGCGGCCCTGCACGCGGTGCACCGCGAACGCGGGCTGGAGCGGGCCGCCGAGCTCGCGGACCGGATCGCCGAGCGGCTGCTCGGCCTGCCGCCGCCCGGTCCGCTCGGCGCCGCGGCGCCGGACCGGGTCGGCTTCGCCTTCGGGGAGGCCGGGATCGGCTGGGCGCTCACCCGGCACGCCCGGTTCACCGGCGGCCCGCGCGGCGCGCGGTTCGCCGCCGCCGGCCGGGCCCGGCTGACCACCGCCCTGGCGGCGGACCGGCTCACCGGCGGCTGGTGCTCCGGGACGGCCGGCACCGTGCTGGCGGCGGCCGACGCGGGCCTGTGCGCCGAGCAGCCCGACAGCCCGCTGCGGGATGCCGTGCACCGGCTCACCGGACAGCCGCCGGTGGCGGACCTCAGCCTCTGCCACGGAGAGCTGGGCACCGCGGAGGCGCTGGCGGCGCTCGCCGAGCGCGGCCACCGCGGCGCGCGCAACAGCCTGACCGGCCGGGCCGGAACGGTCCTCGGGCAGCTCCACGACTGGGGACCCCGCTGCGGGACCCCCGGACAGGTGCCGACGCCGGGGCTGCTCACCGGGCTCTCCGGGATCGGCTACGCGCTGCTCCGGCTGGGCTTCGCCGACACCGTGCCCTCCGTCCTGCTGCTGGACGCGGCCCCCGGCCCCCCACCGGCCCCTTCGACCATCTGAAGAGAACCGAAGAGAACCGAAGAGAACCAAACAGGACCGAATAGCACAAGACCACCTGAAACGAAAACAAAACAGCAGAGCACAGCGCCACTTATCACCACGCACCGCTTCCCGAATGGAAAGGAAAGCCCCATGTCCCACTCCCTGTACAACGGTGCTGTCCGCAGCGAGGCCACGAACCAGGCCGCGACCACCCCGGACCCGGCCGGCGAGATCCGCCTGGTCCGCCGGAACGGTGCCTGCGCCCGGACCCGGGCCCTGGCCGGAATGAGCCTCGGCAGCGGCGTGGTCGTGGGCCTCGGCTCCATCACCACCACTGTCTCGGTGCCGTTCTGACCTGCACTCACGTAGGGCCGATCCGAACATGAACACGACGCTCCGCGGGGAGAGCGACTACTATCCGGGGCTATGCGTGTGCGGGCAGCCCATCTCATCGGCCGTGATGCCGAAGTCGCCGGACTCGGCGAATCACTGCGGGATCTCCGCCGCTCGCGCGGCTGTACCACATTCCTGGTCGGCGAGGGCGGAATCGGTAAGTCGCGACTGGTCGCCGAGCTGATCGGCGAGGCGGTCGACGCAGGAGTCCGCGTCCTGCGGGGCCGGAGCAGCACCATCGGACCGATGGTGCCGCTCCGGCCGCTCACCGAAGCGCTGATGCCGCTCTCACGCGGCGGGGAGACGCCGGACGAAGCGAGCCTCGGCCCCTACCGCCCGGTGCTCGGCCGGCTCATCCCGGACTGGAGCACCGGCACCCCGGACCAGGGATCGACCGTGGTGCTCGCCGAGGCCGTCCTGCGGCTGCTCGCCTCCGCGGGCCGCGACCAGGGCTGCCTGCTGGTCCTGGAGGACCTGCACGACGCCGACACCGAGACGCTGGCCGTCGTCGAGTACCTCGTCGACAACCTCGAACAGCAGCCGGTCATGCTGGTGGCGACCGTCCGGTCGGAACCGGGCGAGGCACTCCTGCTCGCCGAGTCGGCCGGGCGCCGCCGCAGCGGAACGGTCTTCCGGCTGGCGCCGCTGGACGACGACGAGGTGAACCGCCTGATCGCCTCCTGCCTCGACACCGAGCCGGACCTGGTCCCCGCCGAAGTGCTGACGCAGATCCGGGAGGACAGCGCCGGCATCCCGTTCCTGGTCGAGGAACTCCTCCAGGGCGCCGTCACCGGCGGCGCGCTGGTCCGCGAGAACACCGCCTGGCGGGTGGCCGGGAACCTGCGCCGCAACGTGCCGAGGGCGCTCCTCGAAGGCGCCATCCACCGCATCGACGAACTCGGCCCGCAGGGGCAGACCCTGCTCTCCGCCGCCGCCGTGCTCGGCCGGCGCTTCCCCCTGTCGGTGCTCCAGCTGATGACCGGCGCCGACGACCGCAGCCTGCTCAGCCACCTGCACGCCGGTGTCACCGCCCGGCTGGTCGCGGCCGACGAGCCCGCCCCCGACTGGTACGCCTTCCAGCACCCGCTGACCGCCGAGGCACTGCTCGCCCAGCTCACCCCGACCGCCCGGGCCGCCCTGTCCCACCAGGCCGCCGACGCGATCGAGGCCCTCCACCCCGACCTCCAGGGCGACTGGTGCCCGCTGGCCGCGACCCTGCGCGCCGACGCCGGCGACCCCGTCCGGGCCGGCCGGCTGTTCACCGAGGCCGGCCGCCGCGCCCTCGCCAACGGCACGGTCGGCTCCGCGGTCACCCTGCTCGACCGGGCCGAGACCCTGCTGGCCGGGGGCACCGACTCGGCCGCCCGCGCCGAGGCCCTGGAGGCCCTGCTGCCCGCCCTCGCCGAGACCGGCGAGCTGACCCGCGCGCTCAGCCTCGCGAGCAGCCTGCGGGAGCTGGTCGGCGCCGGTCTGGGCGCGCCCCGGCTGGCGGCCCTGCACACCCGGCTGGCACAGGTGGCCTACATGGCGGGCCGCTGGGCCGACGGCAACAACCAGATCGAGCGGGCCCGCGCCCTGCTCGGACCGGACCCGGACGAGGCGCACACCGCGCTGACCGACGTGGTGGAGGCCTACCTGTGCCTCGACACCCCCGGCCAGGACCGCACCCAGCGGGCCGAACGGCTGGCCCGCGCCGCGATCGACACCGCCGAGAGGCACGACCAGCCGCTGGTCGCCTGCCAGGCCTGGGAGCTGCTGGGCGTCGTCGCCCGCGAGCGCGACCCGGCCGAGGCGGTCACCTACCTGGAACGGGCCATGAACACCGCCGAGCGGCACAGCCTGCCGCTCCAGCGGATGTACGCGCTCACCCGGCTCGGCGGCAGCCGCTGGCTGGCCGACGGCGGCACCGCCACCCTGGACGAGGCCCGGACCGAGGCCCGCCGCCTGGGCGCCGTCACCGTCGTCTACACCCTCGACGGCATCCTCGCCCTGCACGACGTGCTCTGCGGCCGGTTCGCCGAGGCCCGGGTGCTGGGCGACGAGGCGCTGACCATGGCGGCCCGGCTGCGGCTGACCCCGGTCGCCCGCTACCTGCTGATGACCCGCTCCGTCCTGGCGGCCCATCAGGGCGACCGGGTCGCCATGGAGGAGTCGCTCACCGAGTTCGGCCGCTGGGGCGGCAGCGGCTCGCCCGAGGAGCCGCTCGCCCTCGGGCTGGCCCGGGTGTTCTGCGCCCTCCTGGAGGAGGACCGGGACCGGGCCGCCCGGGACATGGCAGGCCTCCAGGCCCTGGAGGCCGAGAACCCGAGCACCTTCCACCTCGGCGGCCGGCACGGCCTCGGCCTGCTGCTCGACCTGCTGGACGGCCGTCTCGACCGCGGCCGCCTCGACCGGGTGGCCGCCAGCTCGGCCGGCCGGATGCGGTGGAACCGGCACTTCGTCCTGCTCGCCGACGCCGTGCTGCTCGGCCGCGAGGGCGATCCCGAGGCGGCCGGCCGGGCCGCCCAGCTCGCCCAGGAGGTCGGTGCGCCCTACCCCACCGCCCGCCACCTCGGACAGCGGCTGATCGCCGAGGAGGCGCACGCCCTGGGCTGGGGCGACCCGGAGGGATGGCTCCGGGAGGCCGAGCACCACTTCCGGGAGACCTCCGCCACCGCCGTCGTCGGCGCCTGCCGGACGCTGCTCCGGGCCATCGGCGCGCCCGTCCGCCAGCACCGCACCGGCAGCAACCGGATCCCGGCGCAGCTGCGGCTCAAGGGCATGACGGTCCGTGAGTACGAGATCTTCCAGCTGCTGGCCGACCGGCTCAGCAACAAGGACATCGCCGCCCGGCTCTACATCTCGCCGCGCACCGTCGAGAAGCACGTCGCCAGCCTGATCGCCAAGACCGGGCTGCCGAACCGGTCCGAGCTCTGCGCGCTGGCGGCGCAGCAGTCCTGAGGGCGGGCGGGGCCGGCGGGGGCGCGGTCGGGGTCCGCGGGGGCGCGGTCGGGGCCCGGCGCCCGGCGCGCAAGTGGTCGGTTGCTGCCGCCCGGAACCGGCGCCCGGGGCGGTTTCCGGCCGGGCCCGGCCGGGCGGAAGCGGCCGGACCGGGCGGAACGGGCCGGTTCATGCCGGTGCAGGTTTCGGCCACCGGCCGGCCCGGGACAACGGCCCGTCGGGAGCAGCACACTGGCTGCGCGGCGCCTCACCGGGACCGGCCGGCCGAGGTCCCGCGGCGCCCGCCCCACGACGGCATCCAGGAAGGGACCGACCCCCGATGACGAAACCCGCCGCCTGGCCGGAGCGGAACCTCTGGACGGACTCCGCGCAGGCGCGGGCCGACGCCTACCTCGACCACGCCCGGAGCATCCGCGGCGAGGTCCGGTTCGACCTGGTCACCCGCGCGCTGGCCCGGCACCTGCCGCAGCGCCCCTGCCGGGTGGTGGACATCGGCGGCGGCTTCGGCCGGCAGGCGGTCCTCCTGGCGCGGGCCGGGCACGAGGTGACCGTGGTGGACAACGACGAGACCCTGCTGCGGGCCGCCGCCGACCTGGTCGCCGCGGAGCCCCCCGAGGTCGGCCGGCGGGTGACCCTGGTCCAGGGGCTGGGCGAAGCGGCGCCCGACCTGGTCGGGACGGGCTTCGACCTGGTCTGCTGCCACAGCGTCCTGCTCTACCTCACCGACCCGGGCCCGATGCTGGACGCGCTGGTCCGGCTGGCCGCGCCCGGCGGCCTGCTCTCGCTGCTCACCGTGAACCGCGACTCCCAGGCGATGCGCGACGGGCTCCAGGGCGACTGGCGGGGCGCGCTGGCGACCCTGCTGGAGTCCGGCGAGCGGGGCGGGCAGTACCTGCCGACCCGGCCGGACACCCCGCAGGACCTCGGCCGGCGGCTGGCCGGGCTCGGCGCTCCGACGGTGGAGTGGTTCGGCGTGCGGGTCTTCTCCGACCACCGCCGTGACGAGCCGTCACCGGAGGAGTTCGTGGACCTCTGCGAGCTGGAGTGGCAGGCCGGACTGCGCGATCCCTACCGCGGGTTCGCCCGGCTCTTCCACCTGGTGGCCCGGCGCGGCGCCGCGGCCCGGTAGCCGTACCGCTTGGCGGCCGCGCGGGGACCGAAGCGCGCGGGGCCGGAAGCACGCGGGGCCCGCACCCGCGCGGAGGCCGGAATCCGCGCGGAGGCCGGAAACGCGGTGGTGACCACCGCCGGCCGGGACCGGCGGCCGACGGTGGTGCGACAGGGCGCCGGGCGCGTGACCGTGCGCCGGTACCGGAGTGAGTGCGCCGGAGCCCGTGCCGGTGCGCCGCGGCCCGGCCGGAACCTGCCACCGAGCGTCCGGGCCCGCCACCGGCCCGCCCCGGGCGCGGCCGAGGACCGGCCCCGGAGCGCCGCTGACCCGCGACGATGCCGGACGGGCCGCCGGACCGGGCGGCCCCGGGGCGGGCGCGGCGGGGGGCGCACCGGCCGCCGGCGCCGCCGCCGTCGGCCTGCCGTCGCAGGCTCACTTGTGGGTGGCCACGTCAAGTGCCAGTCTGTGAAAGTCAATTGCCGGACTCAGTGCGTGCACGTCGAGAGCAGGGGTTGTGCGCCGACGTCAGCCGCCGGACCGAGTCAGGGCATGTCCGGAATTCGCGCCCCGCCGGGACGGTCGACCCGCGTCCCGGCGGGACGGTCGGACGAGCCCTGGAGGGAGTGGTCAATGTTCGAAGGGCTTGGGCTGAGCAGCCTCGCCGAGTCCGTGTACCTCGCGATGCTCCAGCACCCGGACGAGAGCCTCGACGTCCTCGCCCGCCGGCTCGACGTGGACCACGCCCAGATCCGGGTCGCGCTCGACGAGCTCACCGGCATCTCGCTGCTCCAGGTGTTCCCGGGCCGGCCCGGGCCAAGAGCCGTCCGGCCGGAGATCGGACTCTCGGCGCTGGTGGCCCGTCAGCAGGCCGAGATGGCCCGCCGGCACCAGCAGATCGAGGAGGGGACGGCCGCGCTGTCCACCCTGCTGGCCGAGCGCGCGGAGAGCCGCCCGGCCGAGACGGAGCCGGGCATCGAGCGGCTGTCCGGCATCGAGGCGATCCGCGACCGGCTGAGCGAACTCGCGCGCAGCTGCGAGTGGGAGGCCAGCTCCTTCATGCCGGGCGGCGCCCAGTCGGAGGAGAACATCAAGGCCAGCCGGGAGCTGGACGCCGAGGCGATCGACCGCGGGGTGCGGTTGCGCACGGTCTACCAGGACAGTGTCCGCAACCACCGGCCGACGCTGGAGTACGCCCAGTGGCTCAGCGGGCTCGGCAGCGAGGTGCGCACCACCGCGTCGCTGCCCCTGCGGATGCTCATCGTCGACCGGCGGGTGGCCGTGGTGCCGCTCGACACGGCCGACGAGCAGGGCACCGCAGCGGTCGTGATCTCCAGCGTCGGGATCATCACGGCCCTCACCGCGCTGTTCAACTCGGTCTGGCGGTCCGCGACCGTGCTCGGCGCCGCGCGCCGGCGCGACGACGTCGGGCTCTCCGGCCAGGAGCGCCAGGTGCTCAGGCTGCTGGCCGCGGGGCTGACCGACGAGGCGATCGCCCGGCAGCTGGGCGTCTCGGTCCGCACGGCCCGCCGGGTCGCCTCGGACCTGCACACCAGGCTCGGTGCGCGCAGCAGGTTCCAGGCCGGCGCCCAGGCCGTCTCGCGGGCCTGGATCACCCCGGACGACCTGGAGTAACGCGGTCCCCGGCGGCCTCAGGGCCCCACCTCGGTGGAGCGGACGGCCCAGCTCGGGCAGGTTCCGGCGCCGGCCATGGTCCGGCAGCAGAGCTGCTCGGCCACCCGCGCCGCGTCCAGCAGGTCGCGGGCCTGCACATAGAGGTTGAACACCACGAAGCCCTCGTGGACGTCGATCCGCGCGTGCTGGAGGCAGTCGGTGCCGGCCCTGCTGCACAGCAGGTGCCGGTGCAGCTCGCGCGCGGACTGCGGCGCGGCGCCCGGGGTGTCAACCGTGGTCTTGGTCAAGTACATGGGTGGACCCGCTCCCGGCCGGGGCGTGCGGTCCGGTCCGGGGGGCTCGGGCGCCGTCGCGCCCCTGACCCCTTCCGGCCGGCTGGTCAGACCTCACGCGTCGCGTTCTCACGCCGACCCCTTCACGTACGTCGTTGCGAGCCGGTCCCGGGCCGGTTCCGCCGCGCGGTCACCGCGGCTCCGAGGAACCGGAACCGCGGTGGGTGGGCGGCCGGACCGGTGCCGGGGGCCGGAGTTCAGGGCCCGGCCCCCGGAGCCGGCCCCGGGCGGGGGCCGGCTCCCGAAGGACCGTCAGAGGATGATGGGCGGATCCGGGGCCCACCGGGTCAGGGCCCAGCGGACGAGTTGCGGGCCCAGTGCGGCGGCCATCACCGCGAACGCGGCGATCATCGCCCACCGCGTCCCGAAGGCGACGGCCAGGGCGCCGCCGACCGGCACCCCGATCAGGCTGGCGGCCTGCAGCAGCACGAAGGCCATCGCCATCACCTGGGCGATCCGGTCCTTCGGCGCCGCGGCCTGCAGGCTGCCGAAGACACTGGCGATCAGCAGCGTCCCCCCGAAGCTGCCCGCGAGTTCCAGCAGCACCAGCCCGGCCATCGCGCTCGGCCCGGCGGCGGCGAACGGCAGCAGGGCCAGCGAGAGCAGGCTGACGGCGGTGCCCAGGGCGAGCGTGCGGCCCGACCCGAACCGCTTCTGCGCGCGGCCGACGAGCATGCCGCCGGTCACCCCGCCGACCGCGCCGAGTGCCAGCAGCGAGCCGATCAGCGACGGCCCCATGTGCACCGCGTGCACGAGGAAGAGCACGAGCACCGGCTGGGTGACCCCGTTGACGAAGGACACCGTGACCACCGCCCGGACCCCGGACTGCCGGCCCATCGCGAGGGCGAGGCGGACGTTGGCGGCGGCGCCGAGCCGCTGCTTCCAGGTCGTGGACGTCTTCGAGGTCTCCGCGGTCTTCACGGGCTCGGCCGGCACGGCGCCTTCGGCGGTTCTGGCGGGACCGGCGGCGCCCGCGGGCCCACCGGCCACCGCGTCGGCCGGCCCGGTGCCGGCGCTCGCGGGCCGGACCCGGGTGAGCAGGGCCGCGGAAGCCAGGAACGAGAGCGCGTCGACCAGCACCACGTACGGCGCCGCGACCCGGGCGAGCAGGGCGCCGCCGAGCGCGGGCCCGCTGATGTCCGCGACGCTGCGGGTCGCCGAGATCTTCCCGTTGGCCTCCACCAGGTTCGCCTTCGGGACGATCTGCACCAGCAGCGGACTGGACAGCGCGGAGTACACCCCGAGCGCCGCCGAGGCCACCGCGGTCAGCGCCAGCAGCAGCACGATGTGCAGCGCCCCGAGCCACCAGAGCAGCGGTACGGACCCCATGATGGCGGCCTGCACCAGGTTGCAGGCCGCCATCATCGGCGCGCGCGGACGGCGCAGCCCGTCGGACCACGCCGCCGCCGGGAGCCTGATCAGCAGCGACGGCAGCACCTCGACCACCGCCAGCGAGGTCATCTCCAGGGCCGAGGCGCCCAGCGTGACCGCCGCGCACATCGGGATGGTGACGTTGCTGACCGCCGAACCGACCTGGGAGAGACCGGTCGCGGCCCACAGGGCCCGGAACGGCCGGTCGGGGAAGACCGGCGGGTCCGCGGTCTGCTCACCCCCGCCGGCCAGTGCCGTCGTCGTCACGTCGCTCGTCCTTTCACGCCGGTCCTCTCAGAGCGTGGGGATGCGGACGCCCGCGTCGGTGGCTCCCTGGGCGAACCAGGCCGGGAAGCTCTCCGGGTAACGCATCCGGGCGATCTCGGCCAGCCGGGGGATCAGCCGGGAGACGCCGTTCATCGTCCGCATCGAGTCCACGGCGATCTGGCTCAGGAACCGGTGGTTGTCGCGCACATGGGGCCGGGCGTAGCTGAAGAAGACCCCGAACTTCTCCCGGCCCGGGTCCCGCAGGACGGTGGTGCTGGTGTGCATCAGACGAGCGTTCCACATCACGACGTCGCCCGCTCGGGTATCGACGCGTTCGCGGAGATCCGACTCGCCCACCGTCCGCGCCGGGATGTCGAACTCCGGTTCGGTGGTGCCGTATCCGTCGAAGGACATCAGGTGCGAGGCGCGCACCACGTCGATGCCGCCGCCGCCGACCGGGTCGTTGTCCTGGAGGTACAGCCCGCACTGGACGTGGGCGAACCCGGGCTCCCAGACGTACGAGGCGGTCGGTCCGACGAAGGTCGCGTCGACGTGCCAGGGGACGTACACGTTCTTGCGCGCCGTGCAGTTCGGGTACAGCACGGGGTGGTCCTCGCCCAGCAGTTCCTTGGCGGCGCGCACCACGCGCTCGCGCAGCACGATGCCGGCCAGGAAGTCGTCGGCGAGGAAGTCGCTGGTGAGCATCTCCTGCGAGCCGGTGCCCGTGAGGTAGCCGGAGCACAGGGCCCGGGCGCGCTCGACCTCCGGGGCGTCCAGGACCCCGCGCAGGATCACGTAGCCGCGCCGGGCGAAGTCCTCGGCGGAGACCTCGGCGCACGCTCCGGTGGCGGGCGCGGGGGCGACCGTGGCGGTGCCGTTCGCCGCCGTCATCGCTGGACCCGCACCGGGCTGCCGGGGACGACGCACGCGGCCAGGCCTTCGAGCTGGCCGTAGCCCAGGCCGCAGCAGTCGCCGGTGATGTCCTCGTCCAGGGCGTCCGCCGGGTGCTCCGCGTCGGTCGCGGTGAAGGTCTCCAGGTCGATCGGCTCCGGATCGTCGTCGACCCAGACCAGCGCGCCGGCGGTGATCAGGTCGAGGTGGACGTCCGCGATGTACGGGACCTTGCTGACCCGCTGGTTGTGCTGGCCGAAGCCCAGGTGGACACCGCAACGCCGCTCGTTGATGTGCGAGTTGGCGGTGATGAACTCGTCGATGCCCCGGTTGGTGCCCAGGCCGAACTCCCCGACGTTGCGGCCGTAGGGGCTGTTCAGGCAGAGCTGGAACATCGCGTCGAGCTCCGGGTCGGCGCAGGTGAGGGAGACGGCCTGGCCGTTCTCGATCTCCACCCGGACCGGGTTGGCCGCCAGGCTGGCGTTCAGCGGGGTGATGATGTTGGCGTTGAAGGCGCCGTCCGCGACCAGCACGCCGTCGACCGTGACCGGGTACGTCGCGACCTCGCCGGCCGGCAGGATGGTGAAGCCGCCGGGCCGCCAGACGCCCCGGTTGCTGATCCAGTGGTACTTGTCCGCGTCCAGCTCGATCGTCAGGTCGGTGCCGCCCCGGCTGGTGACCCGCACCTTGCGGGCCGGCTTCACCCGCTCCAGCAGCGTCGCGTTGAACCGGGTCAGCTGCGCCGGCGCCAGGTTGAGGGACTTGGTGAAGAACGCGGTGGAGGCGCTGATGATCCGCAGGATCATCGTGCGGTCGCCGCCGAACCTCCGCAGCGCGTTCTCGAAGACGTTGAAGTGCGACATGGTGTCGCGCTCCAGGGTGAGGATCACCAGACGGCCCGGCAGCGTCTCCGGGTCGGGGAGCACCGCCTCCAGGCGCCCGGCGAACTCCGGGTCCTCCAGCTTGCGCATCGGGACGATCGGCGCCGTGAAGCCCCGGTGCCGGAGCGCGAGCGCCAGCCAGGCCGCCGGGTCGCGGCTGTCCGGGGTGTAGGTGATGACGAAGGTGTCGGTGCTGTTGACGAGGACGTAGTCGTCCAGCAGGACCTTGACGCCCTGCTGGACCTTCTCGTCCGGAATGACGAAGTTCATGGTCGAGCTCCTCGGATCGACGGGGACCCGCCGGGCGGATCCGCAGGCGCACATCGCGCACGGACGGTAGGGGTACGGTGCGGCGGACGAGGCAGGGGCACCCGTCGCCCGGCCGGAGGAGGTCCTCCGGCGCGGTGCGGCGAGTGCCCCTGCCGGCACTGCTAGTTGTTGTAGAAGGTCGAGTACGAGACCTTCCACGCCACGTCGCCGAGGCCGTCCTCGTCGACCTCGGCCGGCTCGGCGGCAGCCATCGTGTTGACCAGTTCCTCAAGCTCCTCGAACGCGGACATCGCAGTCTCCTTCGGCTGGTGGTCGTCAGCGGGCTGCTGACTGGTCCCATGCTGTGGCCCGGGTCGGAGCGGGCGGTAGTGGTCACTTCCTGCACCCCCGAAGGCCTGGCCTGAACCGGCCTCCCGGCGCCCGGACGGACTGTCCCTGCCATGTCGGCCCGAGGCCGGTGCAATCTGCTGACCAGCCCGGAAAGCCCCTGTATACAGGTTTCCGACACCCACGCCGCACCCCCCCCGGAGGCAGGACCATGAGCAACTTCGCTGGCACCAAGGCCGGTTCGGACATGCGGCGGTCGCCCGCCCGCCTCGTGGCGACCGCCGCCGCCCCGGCCGCCGGGAGCCGCGGGACCTCGGGCGACGACGACGGCTTCGGCTGGCAGGTCGCGCCGCGCTCCTGAACGCCCGCGGTCCGCACACCTCACGCACGCCTCACGCACGCTGCCCGAGCCCGTCGCGTCGCAGGAAGGAACGAACGGTGACTCACCCCGAATCCGCACCGGAGGTGCTTCGCTACCCCTTCGGGGAGCCCCACCTCCTCGACCTCGACCACCGCTACGCCGGCCTGCGGGACACCGAGGGGCTCGGCCGGGTCGAGGTCAGGGACCTCGGTTCGGCGTGGCTCTGCTCCCGGTACGCCGACGTCCGCCGGATCCTGACCGACAGCCGCTTCGGGCTGACCCCGCCGGCCGACCCGGCCACCCCGCCCGATGGAGCCGGTCCGGCCGCCGACGCGGCCGCGCGCTGCCCGGTCGCCGTCACCGGCGCGAGCACGGCGGCAGCACCCGGGCGGGAGCCGGCGCCGACCTCCGCGCAGGTGACCAGGGTGACCAGGGGCGGCCTCAAGCCGCGGCAGATCGAGCGGCTGCGCGGGGCGACCGAGAAGATCGCCGACGAGCTGCTGGACGGGCTGGGCCGGCTCGACCGTGGCGGGCCGCCCGGTGCCCGGGCGACCACCGATCTGATGGCCGGATTCGTCAAACCCCTTGCCGCCGAGGTCCTTTGTGAACTGCTCGACATACCCGCCGGGGAACGCCCCGGGGTGCGGGCCAGGCTGCTGGGAGCGGCCACCACCGCGTCGCCCCCGTCCGGGGCGGACCAGGAGGACCGGCGCGCCCTCGCCCGCCGGCTGGCGGAGCTGATCGCCGCCCGCGACCCGGCCGGGCGGAGCGCCGACGACCTGCTGAGCGCCATGATCCGGGCCCGCGGCGAGGGCGAGGAGCGGCTCTCCGACCGCCAACTGGTCACAGCCGCACTGCGGTTGCTCCTGCCCGGGCTCCAGAACACCGTTCTGATGCTGTCCAATTTCGTACGCGCGCTGATGCACCACCGCTCCGAGCTGGAGCGGCTGCGCCACCGGCCGGACCTCGTACCCTCCGCCGTCGAGGAACTGATCCGCTTCACGCCGTTCCACAGCACCTCGACCTTCCCCCGCTACGCCTCGGAGGACGTCGAGGTCGGCGGTACGCTGATCCGCCGCGGCGAGGTCGCGGTGGGAGCGCTCTGCGCGGCCAACCGGGACGAGCGCGCGTTCACCGACCCGGACAGCTTCGACATCGGGCGCGGCGAGAACGCCCACCTCGGCTTCGGCATGGGAACCCACCACTGCCCGGGCGCCGCCCTCGCCCGGATGCAGCTCCAGGTCGCCATCGCCGCCCTGGCCCGCCGGGTCGACGACCTGTACGTCGCGCCCGTCGCGAACGCCCGGTCGGTTCACGATCCCGGCGGCCGCGTCATCGGCTGGTTCGACGCGCTGCCCGCGACCTGGTCCGCGATCCGGCCCTGACCCCGCCCCCGCCCCCGGGGCCGGACCCGAGTCGGGTCCGGCCCCGGGGGCGCGTCCGTGCTACGCGGCGGCCGGGCAGGTCATGGCGATGGTCGGGCTGCCGCCCGCCTCGATCCACTGCCTGCCCTCGTAGGTCTGCGTGCCCTGCGCGTACTCGTAGTAGAAGTAGAGGACGCCGAAGGCGACGACGGAGGGGCTGTGGCAGTCGGACTCGGGAGTGAACCGGTAGGCGAGCCGCACGCTGCGGCTCTCGCCAGGGGCGATGGGCACGACGGGGGCGGTCATGTTGAAGTACGACATGGTCTGCTCGAACCCGCACGCGCTGGCGTCACCGGTGCAGGAGACGAATTCCGGACGCGAGCCGGCCGGGGTCGGTGAGGTCTGTTCGGAGGCGTAGGTCGTCACGTAGAGGAACTGCACGTCACTGGCCTGGTGATTGGTGAAGGTCACGGTCAGCGTGCCGACCTGGCCGGGAGTCACGACGGGGTGGTCCACGCTCAAGGTGAACGGCGGCGGGGGCTCGGCGGCGGAGGCCGGGTGGCCGAAGCCCAGCAGGCCGAGGAACAGGGCGATGACGGCGATGAGGCGCACGCGCCTCAGTGCGGGGGCGGGTATACGCATGACGGTTGAGCGTAGGGACACGATGCCCGTCGCGGCAGCCCCGCCCGGCGGATCCGGCCATGATCCCGCCCGCGCCCGGAGATGAGTACGGGTACTCAGGAATCCGGCCGGGCGGCTTGGCAGAATCGCCGGATGGACGAGACCCCCTCCCGCCCCGGGCGCCTGCGGCGGCCCGCGCGCACCGGCACCGGGGCCGATGTGGCCCTGGGCCTCCTGCTGCTGCTGCTCGTCGCCGGGGCGCTCGTCGCCCGGCTCTTCGACTCCGGCCTGGAGGGCTGGGCCCGGTCGTACGACGGCCCGGCCGGGCAGGAGGCGATCCGCCGCCTGCACCGGCGGGACGGCGACTTCATCGGCTACGAGATGGCCGCCGTCCTCGTCCTGGCGGCCGTGGCCGCCTGGGCCCGCCGCCCCTGGACGGCGGCCCTCCTCCTGCTGGCCACGGCGGGCCTGGTCGCGGCCCTGGTGGCCCAGGCCCATCCGTCGGCGTGACGCCGGGGGCGGGGGCGGGGGCGGGGGCGGGCGGGGGCTACGCGTCCTCGACCTCCAGGCCGTAGGCGACGACGGCCTGGTGCAGTCCTCCCTGGTAGCCGGCGAGGGCGGGGGTGAAGTCCCAGTTCCCGGCGCTGTCGCGGTCGAAGCGGCCCAGGCGCATCGCGGTGTTGGTCTCGGCGCCGTCGGCCAGGTGCACGACGGCCGGGGCCTGGTCGGCGCCGGCTTCGAGGATCAGCGCCGGTCCGGCGAACCCGGCCATGGTGGCGCTCGGACGGTTCGCGGTGTCGGCCGCGGCGACGATGACGAGCCGGTCGGCGTCGGCGGGGAGCGCGTCGAAGTCCACCATCAGACAGGCGTTCGCGTCGCCGTAGCCGGTCACCAGCCGGACCGAACCGTCCGGCGTGGATGCGTTGTTGTAGAAGACCAGGTGCTCGTCCGACAGCGCCCTGTTCCCCTGGCACACCAGGGCGGCGATGTCGTACTCCTCCTCGCCGGTCCAGTGCAGGAGGAGCCGGGCGGGCTCGGTGGCCAGCTCGATCCCGGACAGGCCGTCGCCGCCCTGGTCACCGGCACCGTCATCGGCGCGGTCGTGGTGCGCGGCCGCGAACACCTCGTGGAAACCGTGGTGCTTGAGCAGGCCGACCAGTTCGGCGCCGTTGATCAGGGTGATGGGCTTGCCCGCCACGAACTGGTGCGAGCTCGGGCCGAACCGGCTGGTGGTGACCAGGACGCCCTTCGTCGCGGCCCGGTCGTGCTGGAGCGTGCCGTAGAGGTCCCGCACGGCCGACGGCGTGACGGTGTCCCGGTACCGCTTGACCTGCACGATCACGTTTCCGCCGCGGAAGGGATCCGTGTCGATCCCGCGCACGTCCACCCCGCCGTCCCGCGAGCGGGCGGTGAGCTCGACCTTCATGCCCATGGCCTCCATCAGCCGGGCTATCAGCTGCTCGAACTCGACCGGGTCCATCGCCAGGAGGAGCTGGAGCTCGCGCACCCGTTTGGCCATCCGGCCGCGGTTCGCGTTGGTGTCGTCGCGGAGGTGGCGGAACAGCATCCGCTGGGCGTGCCGCTCGCTGGTGTCGGGATTGCTGAGGCGATGGAGCTTCCGGCTCCGGGGCATACGGTGCTCCCTTGCAGGGGTGGCTGGTGGGGCAGGCGTGACGGTGGACGACTCGCCGACGCGGTGTCAGTCGTGTGTCGCCACCGATAGTAGGGCCTGCGCCTGGACAGCTCCTGCGAGCATGAGCATGACTGGCGGTAACTCAGTTGTCCTGTAGACGGAGGGAGTTGGACGAACGGGCCTCGAACGGCGGGGCCGGTGGCAGATCGGCCCGGCCGTGGTGGGAGCAGGTCCTGCCGGACCCGGCCGGGGTAGGTCAGGCGTTGCGCTTCACCGCGAGGAAGCCGGCGGTCTGGCCGGCCGGGGCCAGGTTCTCGCCGGTGCCGTGGGGCTCGGCGCGCAGGACGGTGCCGGCGAGAGTGGTCCGCTGGTTCACCCCCGTGTCCCAGTGGTGCAGGATGATGCCGTCGTAGTCGTAGTGGAAGTCCGAGATCGGGGTGCCGGGCCGGCCCTTGCCGGTCAGGGTGAAGGCCACCGGCGAGGAGCCCGACACCTGGCCGGTCATGACCATGGCCTGGGCCTCGGTGCCCGGCGGCGCCGGGAAGACCAGCAGGCCGCTGACGGTGCCGTCCGGCGCGGCCGTCAGTCTCAGCTCCAACTGCGCGAACCGCAGTCTGTTGAAGTCCTGGACCGGGTCCGGCAGCTCCAGGAAGCTCCGGTAGGTGTAGGTCCCGGTCAGCTCGGCCGCGTCCATGGCTCCTCCTGAACGGTGCGACGCCCTTCGGTCCCCCCTTCCAGCCTGCCGGGGTCGGCCGGACTCCGCGAGCGCGGCGGGGCGGACCGGGCCGGCCCGGCGGCCGGTCCGGGCGCTCGTCGTCACGGAGGGTGCGGGGGAGCCGGGCGCCCCCGGTCAGCGGCGGCCGGTGCGGCGGGCGGGCGGGGTGATGCGAATCCGCTGCGCGGGGGGCGCGCTCTCCAGGTCGTGGAGCTGTGCGGTGATGGTGGCGCGCAGGTCGTCGTCGTCCTCGAAGGTGTGGTCGTTGAACAGGGTGTAACCCGTCCACATCAGGTTGGCGCAGACCCGGGCCGGTACCCGGCCGGTCCGGGCGCCCATGCCGACCAGGGCGACCGAGCGGATGCTGCCCGGCGCCGCCGTGTTCTGCCGGTGGACGGCCTGGAACGCGGCGGCGCAGGCCAGGGCCACGTTCAGGGTCTCGCTCACGTTCTGCGAGGACTCCTGCATGGTCGGAGCGGAGATCAGGAACGCCGGGTTGGTGGCGCCGGAGGGCACGCACACCGCGCTCCCGACCGGCAGCGCCCCGGCGAAGCGGTCCCGGATCGCCCGCTGCACGCGCAACTGGATGCCGGCGCCCAGGTGCCGCTTGACGGCCGCGTCGACCCCGCCGTCCATCCGGCCGCGGGAGTTGGTCGGGCTGACCCAGGCGTCGACGACCTCGTCGAGGATCGACCCCCGGCGGATCTCGATCTCCGGAGTGTCGGCGAACGCGGCTCGCCAGGCCTCCACGACCGGCGCGTTGAGGTCGGTCAACACGACCCTGAGCGGCGTCTGCGGGCGATCGGTGGTCATGCTCCACTCCCCTTCGGGACACGGTTCCTCGAACTGGTGACGACGCTATCGCCGACCACTGACAGGGCGACAACGGGTGCGTGCCGCACCGGCGGTGCGTGGAAGCGGGCCGACGGGTCCGGACGGCCGACTGTCGGACCGGGCCGGTACAACAGTGGAGTCCGCCGCAGAGGTGACGGGCCCTCACCGAACGACCGGTCCGTCCGGCCGCCCCGTCACGTCCGCCGAACCACGGCTGTACGGAGTCACACCACCATGAGCGATGCCCACGCCCCCGCGCCGTCCGCCCCGACCGACCCGACCGACCCGCTGGCGCTCGCGGAGCTCTTCAAGGGCGGCGGTGAACCGTGGCTTCCGCTGCTGAAGCCGGTCATCGAGGCCCAGCCGGACGCGGCCGCGTTCATCGGCCCGGGGCGCGGCCCGGAGGTCGTCCCCGTCCGCGAGCTGACCTTCCAGGCGCTCAAGCCCAACGCGCCGCACAAGTGGAAGGTCGTCGTCTTCGGCCAGAACCCCTACCCGCGGCCGGAGAGCGCCACCGGCATCGCCATGTTCGACAACACCTTCCACGACTGGAAGGACAGCCAGTTCGGCCGGGTGGTCAGCATCCGCTGCATCATCAAGGCGGCGGCGATGTGGAAGCACGGCATCCCCAAGAAGACGCCGATCGCCGACATACGCGGGCTGCTGAAGGAACAGGACACCGTGCAGCCGCCGGAGTGGTTCCAGGCGATGCTCACCCAGGGCGTGCTGCTGCTGAACGCGGCGCTCACCGCGAGCAGCGACGGGTCGACGGCGACCGACCGGCACACCGCGTTCTGGCGCCCGGTCGCCGAGCGGATCGTGGAGGAGATCCTCCGGGCCAAGCAGGACGCCGAGGACGAGGAGGACCGGGGCGTCGTCTTCGCGTGGTGGGGCGCGCACGCCCGCAGCCTGAAGAAGGTCGTGCTCCGGCTCCAGCAGAAGTATCCCGGGGTCGAGGTCCGGCACATCGACCACGCCAACCCGGCCGCGCAGGGCGACATCTTCTGCGACGGCGACCACTTCGCCATGGTGAACGCGGCGCTCGCCTCGCTGGGCGCCGAGGGGATCGACTGGCTGCCGGCCAAGGGGTGGAACGAGGGCGCGGCGCAGGGCGGCGGGGAGGGCGGCGATCTCGCCGAACGCATGGGCGCGTTCATCACCTCCACCATGGAGCTGCACCAGCTCTACCTGGAGCGGCTCGCGAGCGTCAAGGACGAGGGGCTCGTCCTGCCCGCGATCACCGGGGTGTTCGACACCCCGCTGATGGACTTCCGCGCGGCCGTCGCCCCGGTGGCCGCGCTGCTGTCCGGTCTGGACCGGCACGTCGAGCGGTCGCACGCCTTCGGCCGCAGGCGGGCGGAGGAGGCGGTGGCCGGCGGGCTCTCCGCCGAGGCCATCTCGGCGCTCTACCTCTACACCTGCGAGTCCGCGTTCTACCGGGAGATCAACGCCATCCTGCGCGCACCGGACCGGAGCCGGGTCGTGCCGTACCTCCCGTACCTACGGCTGCTGTTCTCGGCGGTGTCGCAGCTCCCGGCCCGCACCGAGCCGCTCTGGCGCGGGGTCTCGCTGGACCTGCGCGCCCAGTACCCGCTCGGACGGACCGTCACCTGGTGGGGCGTCTCCTCCTGCACCTCCGAGCTCGGCGTGGCAAAGGGGTTCCTCGGCAGCCGGGGCAGGCGGACGCTGTTCGAGGTGCTCCCCGTCCGGGCCGCGGGCATCCAGCGCTACTCCGCGTTCACCGGCGAGGAGGAGTTCATCCTGCTGCCGGGCACCCAGCTCAAGGTGACGAACGTGAAGGCCGAGCGCGGCGGCCTGTGCACCGTGACGCTGACGGAACTGGAGGAGCAGAGCCTGGTCTCCTGACCGGGGCCGGGCAGGAGCCCGGGCGCGGCCCCGGGCTCCTGCCTGCCCGGCCCCGGGCTCCTGCCTGAGCGGCTCCGGGCTTTGGCCGAGCCGCTCCGGAGCGCCGGGGCCGCTCAGACGCCGATCCGGTGCGCCGCCCAGAACGGGGCCAGGTCCTCCGCGGTGGCGGCCCCGGCGGCGGCCAGGAACGCGGGGGTGCCGCTCACGCCGTACCAGTGCGCGCGGGTGTAGCCGTGGAGCAGGCGGGCCATCGCGTCCGCGCCGATCAGCCGCCGCAGGTCGTGCAGCGCGCAGGCGCCGTAGTCGTAGACCACCACCCCGTACCGGTCGGGGTGCTCGTCCCAGTAGGCCATGCCGTTGGTGATCCGCTCCTCGGGGGCGGACCAGGCGACGCGGCTCCAGCAGTCCGCGCCGTCCCGGCCGAGGGCGAGGTCGGTGGCGTACTCGGCGAAGGACTCGTCCAGCCAGGGCTGGTGGTACTGGTCGTCGCCCACGATGCCGTACCACCACTGGTGCGCGATCTCGTGGACGAGGGCGGTCGTCTTCACCCGGTCCAGGACGAAGCCCGGGTACTCCATGCCGCTGAACCAGAGGTCGTCGTCCAGCACGACGTCCAGCTCCGCGTACGGGTAGCCGCCGAAGGCGCGGGCGTGCGTGTCCAGCGCGGACACGGCGAGGCCGAGCATGGTCCGGGTATCCGCCGCACCGACTCCGGCCACCGCGTGCACGGTGACCCTGACCCCGCCGGCCGAGACCGCGGAACTCCTCTCGAACGGGCCCGCGGACCAGGCGAAGTCACGCACCTGCCGGGCCGTCGCCGTGGTCACGGTCCGTCCGGCGGCGCCCGGGCCGTCGGCCGAGCTTCCGGAGGCCGGGACCCCTAGGGCCGCCGGGTGGTCGAGCACCACGGTGAAGTCGGCGGCCAGCGCGTAGAAGGACTCCCCGGTGTCGGTGAACGGGTCGAGGTGCCAGCCGTCGGCGTCCCGCACGGCGAGCACCGGCAGGGCGTTGCCGAAGTGGCTGTACGCCCCGTGCCGCCCGAACCGCCCGGCCTTGTCCGCGAGTTCCGGTGCCCTGAGGTCGAGGTCGAAGCCGATGCTGTGGCGGCCCCCGGGGTGCAACGGGGCCGGCAGGGCGACCCGCAGCACCGTGCAGTCGGCCGACAGGGTGGCCGCGGCGCCCCCGACCAGGCGCGTCACGGTGACGGCCGGCGCCGGGCAGCCCCCGTGGGCGTTGCCCCACAGCCGCAGGTAGACCTCGGGGAGAGGCTGCGCCGAGACATTGGTGAAGCTCACCCGCTCGTGGCCGGTCCAGCGGGCGCCCGAGGAGTCCCCGGTCAGCGCGACGGTGTAGGCGGCCGCCGCCGGTGTGCCGGCCGGTTCGGCGGACCGCTCCCGGCCGGGCGGGGCGAAGCCCGTCGCGGTGGCGACCAGCGCCAGGCAGGCGAGCAGCGCGGCCAGCAGCCGGTCCGGTGGGCGGCCCGGTGGGCGGCCCGGTGGGCGGCCCGGTGGGCGGCCCGGCGGGCAGTCCGCGGGGGCCGCCCGGGAGCCGTGGCCCGGGGACGGGTCTGGGGACGGCCGCACGGACGGGCCCGGGGCGCCGGTGGACGGCGGCCGTCCGGCCGGGCGGTGCGGCGGCACGGCCGGACGGGTCCCGTCCCGGCCCGGGGTGCGGGACGGGACGGGACCGGGAGTCGGTCGGAGGACGGTCACCGGGTGCCGCTGCCCTCCCGCTGCCGCAGTACCGCCAGGTCGACCGCCCGGTCGACGGCCGCCAGGCCGGCGGCGAGGTCCGTGTGAACCACGTACTCCACCGAGGCCACCGTGTGCAGGCCCTGGACCAGGAAGGTGTACTCCCGGTCGCGCTCCAGCAGCAGCACGATCGGCTTGTCGAAGGCGCTGGCCCAGCCGATCTCGATGTGGGTGCCCGGCGAGGCCGGGTGGCCGGGCAGGGCGACGAACACGTCGGCCTTGCGGATCTCGTCCTGGTCGAGCTTCGTGCACTGCTCCGGCCGCATCAGCTCCGCCCCCCAGGCCTCGCGCCGGTGGGCGTTGTGCACGGCGAGCCCCTGCGACTCGAAGTGCTTGATCAGGATGTCGAACGGGGCCCGCGACTCGGCGGACATCTCTCCGGTCTCCGGGTCCAGGAGCTGGATGAACGGGCCGGCGAGGAACACCGACCGGATGCCCAGGTCGGGGCGGGAGCCGTTGGTCAGGGTGATGCTCATGGGGGGAGGTACCTCCGGAACAGCGCCGGTGCGCGGGGTGGGTGGGAGTCGGCCGGCGGGGCGGTCACGGGCCGGACCGGCCGAGGGGGAGTGGTGGACCGGTCAGTCCTTGAGGAAGCACTGGATGAAGGCGTCACCGCTGGTGCCGCCGTGGGTGTACTCGGTGGTGTCGTAGGCGACGAAGGGGTGCCGCTCGACCCGGATCGAGCGGAAGTGCGGCAGGTACTGCCAGCGAAGCTCCGGCTTGGTGCTGAAGAAGGGGATGAACACTCCGCCGGGGCGCAGCACCCGGACGACCTCGGGCATGGTCCTGGCCCACAGCTCGGCGTCGGTCCAGACGTCCATGTCGAGGGCGGGGTCGAAGAACATCCCGTCGATGCTCTCGGACGGCAGCTCGAAGATCCGCTGGAAGAAGTTGCCGCGCTCGATGGCGAGGTTGCCGGGCAGCTCGGGGTGGCGGGCCCGGAAGAGGTCCTCGACCTCGTCGAAGAGCTCCAGCACGGTGTGCCGGCGGGTCGCCGGGTTGCCCGCGATCCGCAGCGCGGACAGGCCGAGGCCCAGCCCCACCTCGTAGAAGTCCTGGCCGTACTCGCAGAGCATGTCCGCGCTGGCCCACATGAGGTCCCGCTCCCAGGCCTGCATGGCCTGCTCGCCGCCGATGCTGAGGGTCACCTCGCCGTTCTGCTCGATCAGTTCGATCGCCGGCTTGGTCTGGCTCTCCATGGTTCTCCTTGGGTTGTGCGGTGGGTCAGGCGCTGCGGGGGACGACCCCGAAGTGGCGCCGGGCCGTCGAGACGGCGAGGTCCTGCACGGCGAACACCGTGAAGTAGTAGGCCTGCGGGGCGGTGTCGGCGGCGAACCGCACACGGAACCCCACCTCCTCGGGCCGGCCGCCGGTCAGCCGGAGCCGGGTGGTGACCGGCTCGACCGTGGTGTCCTCGCGCAGGTAGCTCGGGACGAAGAGGCCGAGGCGGACGGGGCCGCTCCGGGCCGCGGTGACCGTGGCCCGGATCTCCAGCACCCCGCCCTGCTCGACCTCGTCGGGGGCGTGGGCGAGCAGCGCGGGGGAGTCCGGGAGCCGGAAGGTGACGTCGCCGCAGCGCATGCAGACGGCGCAGGTGGTGTCCAGGATGTGCGGGAGCAGGCCGCGCCGGGTGAACTCCTGGGCGGGGCGGCCGCAGTGGCAGGTGACCTCGCGCACCTGCGGGTCCAGGCTGCTGCGGTCACCGAAGTGCGCCGGGTAGTTCATCAGTTCGTGCTCGGGGTTGGCCGCGACCTGTTCGGTGATCACGTGGTCGAGGGACTGCAGGTCGGCCGTCAGCGAGCCGTGGATCTGCTCGGGCGACTGGTCGGCGAGATGGGTCGGCCGCGCCACCCAGAGGTCGACCTTCCGGGCGAGCCTGGTCAGCCGGGGCCGCAGCGGGTGGTTGTGCGGCAGCAGCTCCGAGCCGAGGTAGGCGGTGAGCCGGGCGCCCACGGTGAGCAGCAGCGGGTCGGGGCGGTGGTCCGCGGGGGCGGGCGGCGGCGGGGTGTCCTCCGGCGCCGCCGGCAGCCCGAAGCGCATGAACGCCGGGTACGGGTGCGAGCCGGCCAGGCTGGCGTTGAGGGTGTCGACGGAGTCCGCGCCGACCAGGGCGCCGTGCATCCAGGCGACGTTCTCCGGCCGGTCGGAGTCGTGCACCGACACGGCCGAGACCACCGTGCGGGCCGGGCCGTCGAGCGCGTTCAGCAGCAGCTGGTACTTGGGGTCGTACAGCGCGAGGTCCGCGAGCGGGCCGCTGTTGCACGCGCTGAGCACCAGCTCCACCGCCTCCACCCGGTTGAGCGGGACGAGCTTGTCCTCGGGCTTGTAGCAGGGCAGTCCGTAGGCGCAGCGCGGGCCGAGCAGCCCGGGCACGGCCGCGGCCGTGCCGTTGAGGCCGCAGATGGTGAACTCGCCGAGGTTGACGCTGTCGTCCTTGCCGTGCCCCTGGAAGGCCACCCGCCGCCACCGGGTGCCGAGGATCCGGGCCTGGATGTCCTCGCGCTCGAAGTCACGGTCGTCGAAGACCTGGACCCCGGGCAGCCGGGGCGGCCGGTCGGTGTCGGTGAACAGGCCCAGCGCGTCGACGTCGAGGGCCGGTTCGGCGTACTGCTTGGCGATGTTCCAGCCGACCGAGGCGTCGTCCCGGCCGCTCAGCAGCGTCAGCCCGTGCCGCCGGCCGCGGTAGGTGTCCAGCAGCAGGTCCCGGACGGGGTCGAGGGTGAGCCGGTCGTAGCGGCCGACGAGCAGCAGCGAACCGCTGTGCCGCGCCCGGAACGACGCGACGTCCGCCAACTCCTCCTCGGCCACCCATGTCCGGGCGAGCGGGCGGGCCAGCTCGGCGAGCCCCTCGGGCAGCTCGGCCGCGCCGAGGACGATCCCGAAGTCGAGCGGGTGCGGTTGCCGCCGGCCGCCGTACAGCCGGCCGGCGAGCTCGACGCTCTGCGCCAGGTCGGCGCGGTCGTCGGTGGGCACCGGCACCGGCACGAGCTGCGGGGAGTCCAGGAACTCCCGCACGGCCCGCGGTAACTGGTGCCGGGTGACGGTGCGGAACAGGGCGGCCGGACCGGGAGTGTCGGGCCGTTGGTCGGGCCGTGGGTCGGCGGGGGCGGCGTTCATGGTGGACCACCTCTGGGGCGTGGGAAGGACGGATGGGACGGCGGGTGCGACGGGCCGGCGGGCCGCTGCGCGGACGGCCGGGGGGCCGCGGCCGGCGGGTCCGGCGGTCATACCGCGCACTCCACCATCGGCGCCGCCCGCCGGGTCAGCAATCCCCGGCAGGCGAAGGCCAGGGCGGCGGCCGCCAGGGCGGTGCCGGTCGCCACGGCGAACACCGCGCGCGGCCCGAGCGGGTCCATCAGCAGCCCGCCGGCCTGCTGGCCCAGCGCGTCACCGAGGACGGTGGCGAGCGAGGCCCAGGTGAACGCCTCGGCCAGGGACCGGCCGTCGGCGATCGTGCTCACCAGGGTCATCTCGGTGGCGGAGACCAGCGCGATGGGTGCGCTCCCCACGGCCAGCGCCAGCGCGAGACCGAGCTGGGAACCGGCGAGCAGGGTCAGACCCGTCCCGAGGGCGTAGGCCAGCAGCAGCCGGGGGAAGCGCGTCTGCGGCGCCACCTCGGACTGCGAGCGGCCGAGCCAGAGGGCGCCCACGGCGCTGCCGACCCCCCAGCACGCGTAGACCACGCCGGCGCCGCCGGGAGCCCCGTGCCGGTCGACGAAGGCCGGGATGGCCAGGGTCAGCAGGCCGATGGGCACCGCGGACAGGGCCATCACGGCGGTCAGCGCCAGCAGCGCCGGCTCCCGCAGGGGGCTCAGCAGCCGGCGTGGGTCACTCCGGTCGGCGGGTCCGTCGGCGGCCGGGGACCGGGACGGGCCGGTGTCATGGTGGGCCGTGCCGGCGCCGTCGGCGCGGGTGCCGGCGGTGCCGGGGCCTTCGGTACCGGCCGCTTCGGGGCCGCGGCCCCCGGTGACCGCGGCTTCGGTACCGGCGGCTTCGGTACCGACCGGCAGCCGGGTGTGCGCGAGCCCCAGCGTGCCGAGGCCGCCGATCACGGCGACCGTGGTGAGCGCCAGGCCCGCCGAGCCGACCAGCATCAGCGCCGCCAGCATCAGTGGTGCGCTGATCACCAGCACCTCGGTCAGCAGGGCCTCCCAGAGGTAGGCCGTCTCGCGTTCCTCCTCCCGCAGCGGCAGCCGCGCCCACAGCGAGCGCATGCAGGCGTTCGCCGGCGGCAGCACCGCCCCGGCGACGACCGCCGCGGCGGGCTGGGCCCAGCCACCGGGGTGGGTGAACCACACCAGCACGGTGAGCGCCGCCGGGTAGGCGAGGGCGGTCGCGGTCAGCACCGCCGCCCGTCCGCGCCGGTCGAGGTGGCGGGCGATCAGCGGACTGCCGAGCGCCATCCCGAGCGTGTACAGCGCGGCCACCAGGCCGGCCTGGGCGTAGCCGCCGCCCTGCTCACGGACCGTCAGGACGAGGGCCAGCGACATCAGGTAGACCGGCAGCCTGGAGACCACGCTCCACCAGGCCGGCCCGGCCACCAGGGGTCGGGTGAGCAGGTCGAGGAAGCGACGCGGCAGGCCGCCGGAGGGGAGGGTCACGCGGTCGGTCTCCGTTCAACAACCGTAGGGGGCGGCGGAGTCGGGCGCCGGGCCGCCGCGCGGGCGGCCCGGCGGGGTCAGGTGGGGACGGCATCGGCCTCCCGGGCCGGTACCACCTCGATGGTGAACCGGTCGAGCACCTCGCGCATCCGGGTCTCCACCTCCGCGACCGACCCTCCCACGACATGGGCGTACCCCGAGGCGTTGTGGGAGGCCCGGCGGGCCGCCACCCGGTCACCGGCACCGACCTTGAGGACGGCGTCGACCACCCCGGGCAGGCCCAGGAGCTCCTCCCGGGAGGTGATCCGCCGGATCGTCCCCGACCCGGGCAGCGGCAGCAGCAGGTCGCCCGCGCAGCGGCGCTCGCGGTAGTCGAGCTCCGGCCGGCGGCCGAGGTAGACCGCCAGCGTCGCGCCGAACACGTCGAAGCCGTACGCGTGCCCGTGGTTGGCGGGGATCTCGCAGCCCGCCAGCCGGACACCGATCTCGCCCGCGTACACCTCGCCGTCGATCAGGAAGAACTCCATGTGGGCGTACCCGTGGTCGATGCCCATCCCGGTGATGACGCGCTGGACCAGCGCCCGCACGTCGACCGCCGGCCCGTCGCCGGTGCCGACGCTGATGTTGGCGTTCATCGCGCCGTCGACGATGTCCAGCGGGCGGCAGGGCATCGCGCTCGGCCAGGCGTCCAGCACCTCGCCGCCGAGCACGATCGCGCACACCTCCCACTCGGTGCCGCCGAGGTGCTCCTCCACCATCCAGCGCCGGGCGCCGAGGTCGATCCCGGTGAGGTCCCCCGGCCCGGCCAGCCGGTAGGTGTCCACGCAGGCGAACGAGTCCACCGGCTTGAGCACCACCGGCCAGCCGTGCCGGTCGGCGAACCGCCCGATCTCGGCGCCCGACCGCACCCGGGCGAACTCCGCCGTCCGCAGTCCGAGTTGCCGGAAGCGCTCCTTCATGACGGCCTTGTCCCGGACCAGGGTCACCTGCTGCTCCGTCAGGTGCGGGAGGCCGGCCAGCGCCGCGAACCGCTGGGCCGCCGCCTGCCGGGGCTCCGACGGGTTGCAGAACCGGGTGGGCGGTACGGGCAGCCCCGCCGCCCACTGCCGGTACCGCTGCGCCTCCCGGGCCGGCGTCGCGCCCTCGCGCACCCAGAAGGCCGGCAGGTGCGCGGTTTCGAGGAGGTAGTCCTCCGAGAGGTCCTGGCGCGTCTCGGCGAACCGCAGCAGGACCAGCCGGTCGGCCAGTTCCCGGGCGGCGTAGCGGGTGAAGGAGGACGGCCGGTCGTCCACCATCAGCAGCACCTCGGTGTCGTTCACACCGACTCCAGCACCTGGCGGACGGCCTTGGCCGCGAGGGCCTGCTCCTCCTCGGGCAGTTCCGGGGAGAGCGGTACGCACAGCGTGCGGTCCAGGACGTCCCTGGTCCGGGCGAAGCCGTCGTGGCTGAGGGCCAGGGGGACGTCGGGGGCGTGGTTCCACGGGAAGCCGTCGCGGTAGAGCGAACGGCGGCCGGTGAGCACCGGGTGGTCGGGCAGCAGGTACTTCCCGAGCGTCCAGTTGGCGATGCCGGCGGCGCTGAGCGCCGCCACCGCGGCGTCCCGCAACTCCCGGCTCTCGCAGCGGAACCGCAGACTGACCTTGACGTCGCCGGCGGCCCGCGGCCGGACCTCCAGGTCGGGCCGGTCGGGCAGCTCGCCCATCGCGATGGCGTACATCCGCTCCAGCCCCGCGAGCAGCTCGTCGAGGTGCCGGAACTGCTGGCACTGGACGGCCGCGACCTGCTCGCTGGTCACGAAGTTCTCGCCGAAGTGGGCGTCCTGGTTCCACGTCGGGTAGTGGCCCGGCACCCGGGCCGAGCCGTGGTCGTGGTAGCAGCGCATGGTCGACCAGGCGTCCTCGTCGTTGGTGACGAGCAGGCCGCCCTCGCCCGAGGTGAGGACCTTGTTGTGGTGGAAGCTGAACGTCCCGGCGTATCCCGCCGTGCCGACCTGCCGGCCGTCGGGGAAGCGGGCGCCGAGCGACTGCGCGCAGTCCTCGACGAGGTACGGCACCCCGGCCGGCAGTGGGGCGACGGTGCCCTCCATATGGGCGACGATCACCCGCTGCGCGTCGGGCGGCACCAGCGTCGGGTCCATCGAGAGCGAGTCGTCGGCGTCGACGAGCACCGGGATCAGGCCGCAGGACAGCACCGCGCCGGCCACCGCGACGAAGGTGACCGCGGGGATGTACACGAGGTCCCCGACGGCGGGGCGGGTGGAGATCAGCGCGAGCCGCAGCGCCTCCGTGCAGTTGTGGACGGCCAGCGCGTGGCCCGCGCCCAGCCGCTCGGCCACCGTCCGCTCCAGCCGGGAGGCCATGCTCTCGGTCTCGGTCTGGTAGCGGAAGAGGACCTGGTGCTCGATCACCTTGCGCAGCTCCGACATGTCGGACCAGTCGAGGTAGTTCGCGCCGTAGGGCAGGAAGCGCTGCCCGAGCCGCTTGTCGAGTGAGCTCATGCGGTGTCCGACTCCGTGATCGGCTGCGCGGAACCGTCGACGACCATCTCCTGGCCTCGGTGGTTGCGGAGCAGCAGGCCTTCGGGGATCTGGGTGTAGGAGGGCGGCGGGATGGGGATCTTGCCGATCTTCGTGGTGAGGACGTACTGGGGGACGCCGAACCCGGTGATGTGGCCCTGCAGGCCGGCCATGATCTCCCAGCCCTTCTCGACGGACGTCATGAAGTGCGAGACCCCGGTGACGTTGTCGCAGTGGTACAGGTAGTACGGCCGGACCCGGATCCGCAGCAGCTCGGTCATCAGCGTGCGCATGGTGGCGACGTCGTCGTTGATCCCGCGCAGCAGCACCGTCTGGTTCCCGACCGGGATCCCGTGCCGCAGCAGGCGGTCGACGGCCGCCGCGGCCTCCGGGGTGATCTCCTTCGGGTGGTTGAAGTGGGTGTTCAGCCAGACCGGGTGGTACTTGGCGAGCATCGCGCAGAGGTCGTCGGTGATCCGCTGGGGCAGCAGCACGGGGAACCGGCTGCCGATCCGGATGATCTCCACGCTGGGGATCGCCCGCAGACCGGCGATGATCTCCTCCAGCTTGCCGTCCTGGTAGGAGAGCGGGTCGCCGCCGGTCAGCAGGACGTCCCGGATCTCGGGGTGGTCGGCGATGTAGCGGAGGTCCTCGTCGTAGGAACCGCCCTCGTCGTCGCGGAAGTAGGTGCCGTCGACGTCGGTCGTGTGGAACTTGCGGGTGCAGTGGCGGCAGTAGACCGGGCACGCCTCGGTGATCAGCATGATCACCCGGTCCGGGTACTTGTGCACCACCCGGTTGGTCTTGCGGTAGAAGGTGTCACCGACCGGGTCCACCTCGGCGCCGGGGAACTCCATCAGCTCGCCGAGGGCGGGCACCGCCTGCTGCCGGACCGGGCAGCTGGGATCGTCCGGGTCCATCAGCGAGGCGTAGTACGGGGTGACGCTCCAGCGGTACTTGCCCGCCACCCCGGCGATGGCCTTCTCCTCGTCGGGGCTCGGGTTGATCCACTGACGGGCCTTGTCGAGGGTGGTGATGCGCCGACGCATGTGCCAGCGCCAGTCGTCCCAGTCGCTCTCCGGGACCCTGGGACGGATCAGTTCGGGGCGGGTGACAGCCGTGGGTTCGCGAAGGGTGTCGGACATGGCGGCTCCAGTACGACGCGGTCGACGGGTGTGAGGGTGCTGAGGGTGCTGAGGGTGGGGCTGTGGAGGTGGCCGGGACGGGTGGGGCCGGACCGGCGGCCGGACGGGGTGGGGGGATCAGGACGGGCCCGGGGCCCGGGTGGGGTCCGGGGCGCGGATCGGGGCGGGCGGCGGCTCACAGCGGAGCCAGCGCGAGTTGGCGCAGCGTGCGGGCGACCCGCTGGGCGCCGCGCAGGTCGTCCAGGGCCGGGTCGAGCAGGTGCCACGGGCCCGCGGCGGGTGCGCCGCCGGCGCCGGACCGCGCCCACAGGCCCGGATCTGCGGGATCCTCGGCCGAGGGCAGGGGCAGGACGCCGGCGAGCTGCTCGGCCAGAGCGCGCTGGGCGGGCCCGAGCGCCGGTAGCAGGGCCAGCGGTGCCCGCCGCGCCTGGGCGAGGGCGAGCGCCCCGAGCACCGGGGAGGCCAGGAACACGCCGGCCTCGGCGTGCAGCGCGTCCGGGTCGGTCTCGGCGGCCCGGCCCAGTCGCAGGCCCGGCCGCCCGGTGAGGCCGCCCAGGGCGGATCGCAGCAGGTCGAGCCCGGTGTCGGCGACCACGGTGCAGCCCCCGGTGCGGTGCAGCGCGGCCGCCACCAGGGCGGGCAGCGCCGCCCCGGTGAAGGCCTCCGCCTCGGCGGCGGGTACGCGCCAGAGCGAGAGCAGCAGCAGGGTGCCCGAGCGGGACCGGCTCCGGCCGGTGCGCTGCGGCGCGAGCACTCCGGTGGGCCGGACGCCCCGGGCGGCGGGCCCGGCCGCCGGCAGCCACCCGGGCCGGTGGACCCGCCCCAGGGCGCGCTCCGGCGGCGCGTCGGTCTCCGGATTGTCGGCCGCCGGGGTGCCGGCCGCCGGGGTGCCGGCCGGCAGGTGCTCGGTCGCCGGGCCGCCGACCGGGTGGCCCGAGATCAGGTGCACCACCGGCACGCCCAGGCCCAGCAGGTGCTCCGTCCTCGCCACGTCGTCGCAGACGAGTGCGGCGACCGGCGGCGGATCGACGTCCTCGGCGCCGACCGGGCGGAGGTCGCCGAGGTGGGCGGCCACCCGCCGTAGGGCGAGCGTCGAGTCCAGCTGGTCCGGTCGGGCGCTCAACAGCACGCGGGGGCCCTGCGGCGAGCCGTGGGCCGCCGCCGACCCCGAGCCGGCGGGCGTGCGCCGGGTGGGCGTGGCCGGGTCGGTGCCGGGGTCCAGGGGTGCCGGTCGGTCGGGTGCGGCCGGTGCCTGCGGACCGGAGCTCAGTAGTGCCACGGGCCCACCGCCCCCAGTCGCGCCACGTCGTCGCTGTATCCGGCGGCCGTGGTGGAACACCCGTTGCACACCGCGGGACCGCGTTCGCGGAACCACTCGGCGTGGGCCCGGAAGACCGGGGTGTCCAGCTGGATCGCCCCCTGCTCCCGCAGCGGGGCGCCACCCGGCCCGTCGTCGCCCTCCCGGTGCGGGATGCAGCTGCACGCGTACATCCGCCCGTACTTGCCGTCGACGTAGATGACGTCGTCCGCGACGTGGCAGAGCGGTTCGGCCGCGCGCGGGGTGACGGAGTCGGTGAAGTACCGCTCCTGCTCCTGCGGGGTGTCGCCGTAGAAGCGCTTGCCCATCGGGACGAGCAGCGCGGCCGGATCGGCGTCGTAGATCGGATCGCAGACGCTTCGGACGTGGTCGGCGTCGGGGTAGGTGATGCTGCGGTCGAGCTTGAGCGCGGACAGCTCCCACTGACGCACCCCCGCCCCGGTCAGGACCTCCTGCAGTGCGGGCATCTCGGTGTAGTTGTGCGGCCCGACGACGGTGTTGACCCGGGGCAGCACGCCGAGTTCCGCGGCGGCGCGCAGCCCGGCGAGCCCGCTGTCGAACATCCCGGGCGAGCGCCGGTAGACGTCGTGGGTGGCGCCCGAGGAGCCGTCCAGGCTGACGATCACCTGCGCCAGGCCGGCCGCGGCCAGCGGGGCGGCCATCCGCGGCAGCAGCGACCCGTTGGTGATGAGGGACATCCTCATCCCGGCGGCGGCGCCCGAGCGGACCAGCTCCACCACGTGCGGGTGCATCAGCGGCTCGCCGCCGGTGAACCGGACGTAGCCCACGCCGGCCGCCCGGGCCTTGGGCAGCAGGTCGTCGAAGTCCTCGCGGGAGAAGCGGAAGGTATCGCGGGAGAGAGCGAACTCGCACATGAAGCAGTCGGCGTTGCAGGCTTCCAGGATCCGGATGAAGAGGTAGCGATCACGTGCACGCACGGAGGGGGGACCTTCCAGACGACTCACGGGACGGGCGGGGCGGGTGACGGGCGGTGCGCCCGGGACGGGCGGTCAGACGGGCCGGTCCGGTGCGGCCAGGACGCCGAGCAGGGCGTCGGCCACCTGGACCGCTCCGCCGGTGCCGACCGCGGTGGTGAGCGCGCCCCAGTCGTCGACCGCGGTGGACCGGCGCAGCGCCTCCAGGACGCCGTCGCGCAGGGCGTGGCGGACGGCCGGGCGGTCGTCGCCGAGCGCGGCCCGCCCGATCGAGTCGTAGATCAGCTCCAGCGCGTGGTCCTCCCCCTCGGAGCGCAGCGCCAGCGCCTCCTCCTCGACGAGCACGTCCTTGGGCCAGAGCACCCGCAACGGGGCCCCGAGCGCCTGGCCGTGGTAGCGGCCGTTGAAGATCTGGCTGAGGTTCTGCGGCGGCAGGCAGACCGTGGGGACGCGCAGGCCGCCCGCCTCCAGGAGGGTGGTCAGCCCGGGGGAGGTCAGCAGGACGTCACTGTCGGCCAGCCGTTCCAGGAAGGCGCCGTGGCCGAGCGGGCCGGTGGTCGTCCGGGGCGGGGCGACCGACTCGTCGACCAGCCGGCCCGCCAGCTCGGCGGGCAGGTTGCCGGCGATGTGCACCTCCTCGACCCCGTGGGCGGCGAGGGCCTCCAGGGCGGCGGGGACGACCAGGCGCGGGTAGTGCCCCGGATCGCCGAGCGTCGGCGCGCGCAGCCCGCCCAGGCTGACCAGCGCCCTCCGGTACGGGCGGCGGGGGCCGGCGCGGCGGTGGCCGGTCGCCGGATCCGGGCCGCGGGGCCCGGCGATGACCGCCTCGACCCAGCGCAGCGCCCGGGCGTCGGCCAGCACGTCCAGGCACTCGGGCGGCAGCTCGACGCTCTTCTGCGCGCAGTACACCGTGGCGTCCAGCGGCAGCGCGGCCCGGTCGCCCTCGGACCAGAGGAAGGGCAGGCTGTCGACGAACACCGTGGGCACCCCGGCCGCCAGCAGGGCCGTCGCGGCGGCGCCGTCCAGTACGACCAGGGCGGCCCGCACCCCCTGGGACCGCACGAACTCCTCGACGGCCGGGGCCAGTCGCCCGGGATCGGCGGGCAGGTCGTGCCAGGCGGCCACCGCGTGCTCGGCGAGCAGCGGGCGGCCCAGCCCCGAGGCCAGCCCGACGAACCGCAGGGGAGGGGTGGGCCGGTCCCGCAGGGCGGAGAGCACGGCACTGAGCTTCCCCGAGCTGCCCCAGCCGAATTCCGCGCCGACGAGTGCGACGGTGGCCGGACCGGACCGCGAGCTGTGGTGGTCGGAGTGCGAAGCGAGATCGGACGGCATGGGATATCTCTCGCCTTCCTGGCAGGGCCGGCAGGGTCGGAATCGGAAGGAGCGCGGCGGCGCGGACGAACACGGGGAAAGCCGGAGGGAGATCACGCCCGCCCTGCGGTTCCGCTTCCTTCGGGTACAACCGTTCCGCAGATCAAGGAATGGCACAAGGCCTTTATCCGGCATTCCGACTTGCGAGTGAATTGCGCGATCGAGCGACTAACGATGATCTGATGAACGAGAGTTGGTGATCCATCAGTCCGGCCGGGCCCGCTCCGGAGGCATCGCCGAAAATGGATCGCCCACCGAGTGTCCGGCCGCTACAATCCGCGCATGGGCTACCTCGAAGCCGCCAGTCTCGGGCATGTTCTCGCCGACGGTCGCGAGCTCTTCCACGACGTCTCGTTCCGTGTCCCGGCAGGCGAAACCGTCGCGCTCATCGGCGACAACGGCGCGGGCAAGACCACCCTGCTGCGCATCCTCGCGGGAGAACTCCCCGCGCAGCGGGGGTCGTTCCGCAGCCAGGGCGCGGTCGCGGTGATGCCGCAGTTCATCGGCAGCCTGCGCGACGACCGGACGGTCCGGGACCTCCTGCTCACCGTCGCGCCACCGCCGCTGCGGGCCTCGGCCGCCGCCCTCGACGAGGCCGAGCTCGCGATGATGGAGGCCGACGACGAGCCCACCCAACTCCGCTACGCGCAGG
Organism: Kitasatospora sp. NPDC005748; assembly: GCF_040630735.1. Lineage (NCBI taxonomy): Bacteria > Bacillati > Actinomycetota > Actinomycetes > Kitasatosporales > Streptomycetaceae > Kitasatospora > Kitasatospora sp. NPDC005748. The sequence goes on along the minus strand of NZ_JBEXYD010000001.1, from coordinate 53,511 downwards.
CGCTGGTGGACTGGGGCGAGGCCGGGGGCTACGACTACGAGGTGCTCTGGGACACCGTGACGGTCGCCGCGCTCGGCACGCCCTTCCAGGTGGCCCAGTACCGCGAGGTGGCGACGCTGTCCGGCGGCGAGCAGAAGCGGCTCGTCCTGGAGGCGCTGCTCCGGGGCCCGGCCGAACTGCTGCTGCTGGACGAGCCGGACAACTACCTCGACGTGCCCGGCAAGCGCTGGCTGGAGGAACAGCTCGCCCAGACCCGGCAGGGCGTGCTGCTGATCACCCACGACCGGGAGGTGCTGAGCCGCACGGCCGGCCAGGTGGTCACCCTGGAGGGCGGCACGGCCTGGACGCACGGTGGCGGGTTCGCCACCTGGGCCGAGGCCCGGGAGGCCCGCTGGCAGCGCGCGGCGGAGGTGCGGCAGCGCTGGAGCGAGAAGCACGAGCAGCTCAAGGAGCTGGTCCGGACGCTGCGTCAGCAGTCCTCGATCAGCGACGAGATGGCCTCGCGCTACCACGCCGCGCAAACCAGGCTGGCGAAGTTCGAGGAGGCCGGGTCGCCGCCCGCGCCGCCACGCCGCCAGCGGGTCGCGCCGGACCTGCGCGGCGGCCGGACGGGCATCCGGGCGATCACCTGCCAGGGGCTCGAACTCAGCGGCCTGATGCTGCCGTTCGACCTGGAGGTGTTCTTCGGGGACCGGGTCTGCGTGCTCGGGTCGAACGGGTCCGGGAAGAGCCACTTCCTGCGCCTGCTGGACGAGGCCGGCGGGGAGGCGGCCGGTACGGTGGCGCACACCGGCGAGTGCCGGCTGGGCGCACGGGTGCGGCCCGGGCTGTTCGCCCAGACGCACCGGCACCCGGAGTGGGCCGGCCGGACGCCGGCCGAGATCCTGGGCGCCGGCGAGGGCGACCGCCCCGGGCTGGACCTGGAGCGCGCGATGTCGGCCCTGAGCCGGTACGGGCTGGCGGGCGCGGGCCGGCAGAACTTCGAGACCCTGTCGGGCGGCCAGCAGGCGCGGTTCCAGATCCTGCTGCTGGAGCTGGCCGGGGCGACGCTGCTGCTGCTGGACGAGCCGACCGACAACCTCGACCTCATCTCGGCCGAGGCGCTGGAGGAGGCCCTGGCGGCGTTCACCGGGACGGTGGTGGCGGTCACCCACGACCGCTGGTTCGCCCGGGTGTTCAGCCGCTTCCTGGTCTTCCGGGCGGACGGCCGGGTGGTCGAGGCCGACGAACCGGTCTGGGACGAGGGGCGGGTCAGCCGCGTCCGGAGCTGACCCCGGCCGCCCCGCGGCGGCCGCGGCCGGTGGCGCGACCCATCGCGCCCGGCCGACCGGAAGGCCGACGGGACGGCTGACCGGAAGCCCGCCCCGAAGGCTGCCCCGCCGTTGGTCCGCGCGCCCCTGCGGCACGCCACCAGCGCGACGGCCGGCGCCGACGACGCCTCGCAGTCCCACCGGATGGCCGACCTGCCCGACGACCGCCGGGCGCGCGCCGTCCTCGACCTCGTCCGGGCGCAGGCGGCCGCCGCCCTCGGGCACGGCGAGGAGGCGGAGGCCGACGGCGGGCGCGCGTTCCGCGAACCGGGCTTCGACCTAATACTGGACAACGTTATTTAATTGCGAGTACGTTGCCGCCGTGTTTCCGAATCACTCGCAGCCGCTGGTCTCCGCGCCTGCCGAGACCGCCGTCCTCGCCATGCTGCTGGCCGAGGGCCCGGTCGGCAGGGTCGAACCGGTCCGCCGTACCGGCCTGTCGCCCACCGCCGTCACCAAGGCCGCCAGGCCACTCCTCGTCGGCGGCTACCCGCGCGAACTCCCCCCGGAGCGCACGGCGCCGGGGGCCGGTCGCCCGGTGCACCCGCCGGCCGTCACCGCCGGGCGTGAGTACTTCGTCGGCGTGAAGATCGCTGCCGAGGCGCTCCGCGGCACCGTCCGCGACTTCCGGGCCCGGAGGTGCGCCGACACCGTCAGCCGTCCACTGGGGCTCGTTCGCGGCCCCGCGGCCGTCTGCGCGCTCCTGGCCGAGCTGGTCGCCGAACTCCTCGACATCGGAGCCGAGTTCAGGGAGCGTACCCGGCGCCTGGGGATCGCGGGCTCCGGGGACGTCGACCGCCGTCCGGGTCGCGTCCGCTACTCCGTCCTCCCGGACCGGCGCGACGTGCCGGTCGTCGGGACGGTATCGGCCGCGACCGGGCCGCGGGGCACTGTGGACAACGATGTCAAGGCCTTGACCGTCGCCGAGCACCGGTTCGGCGAGGGCATCGGCACCGGAAACTTGGCCCTGATCACCATCGGGGCGGAGATCGGATCGGGTCTCGTCGTCAACGGTGAACCGGTCGCCGGAGCCTACGGAGTGGCCGGCGAGAGGGGGCACGTCAGCGTCGATCCGTCCGGCCCGCGCTGCCACTGCGGCGCGGTCGGCCGCGTCGAGGCCATCGCCTCCGCCGATGCCATCCTCCGGACCGTCCGACGCGCCCTCGAGGATCCGGAGGCGGACTTCGCCGGCGCCGTGCAGCTCACCCGGGACGGGGACCGGGCCGCGCGGGGAGCCTTCGTCCGGGCCGGTCGGGCCATCGGGGTCGGCATCGCCACCCTGGTGAGCCTCGTCGGGCCCGAGCGCGTCGTCGTCACCGGCGAAGGGCTCGACACCTGCGACCTCTTCGGCGCGCACATCAAGGAGGCCTACACCTCGCGCTGCGCAAGGCGGCCGCGAAATGCCCGCTGACCCTGCGTCCCCTCCCCTGGGACGAATGGGCCCGCGGTGGCGCCGTCGTGGGCATCCAGGCGCTCTTCCCCTGAGGGCGCCACCACCCCGCTCCCGGGCCACCGGAGCCCGAACACCCGCACCGAGTCGCCGGTGCCCGTCACCGCCGGCCGTGCACGGCGGAAACCGGCCACGTCGGACGACGAGCCGTACTCCGCATCGCCACCACCAGCCGCGCCCCGACACCGGACCGCCCTACGGTCCGGCCGCAGCAATCCACGGTCGCACCACTCCGGGACGCCACCGTCCCCCACCCCTGGAGGGAAGCACCATGAGATCCAGCAGTACGGCTCCTGTTGTCCGGCGATCGGTCAACCGCTTCCTGCCCGCCGCGGTCGCCGCGGCGGCACTCGTCCTCGCGGGCGTGCCCGGCGTCACCGCCGTGCCGGTCGCCGCCGCAGCCGACTCCGCGGTCACCGCCCCGGTGCTGACGGGCCGACAGCTCGCCGCGTCCTGGACGGGACCGCTGAGTACCCAAGGCCGGTACATCGTCGACGCCAAGGGAGACCGCTTCAAGCTGAAGTCGGCCAACTGGGCCGGCGCCCAGGGCACCTGGGAGGGCAGCGGGGACGTCGACGACCCGGCGAACAACCAGGCGGGGCAGGTGTCGCACAACATCCCGCTCGGTCTGGACCGGGTGCCGATGGCCCAGTTGATGTCGGACTTCCACGGCCTGGGCATCAACAGCGTCCGGCTGCCGTTCGCCAACGCGATGATCCACGACACCACGACGGTGCCCGACGCGGCGGTCACCGCCAACCCGCAGCTCAAGGGCAAGACCCCGCTGCAGGTCTACGACGCCGTGGTCGCCGCGCTCACGGCCGACGGCTTCGCGGTCGTCCTCAACAACCACACCACCAGCTACCGCTTCTGCTGCTCCCTGGACGGCAACGAGCGGTGGAACAGCGGTCAGTCCACCCAGCAGTGGGTCGACGACTGGGTGTTCCTGGTGAACCGCTACAAGGCGAACAAGCGGGTGGTCGGCGCGGACCTGCGCAACGAGGTCCGCCGCGACACCTGGGACGACCCCAACTGGGGCTGGGGCAACGACAAGGACCTGTACAAGGCGTTCGAGGACGCCGGGAACAAGATCCTCGAAGCCGACCCGGACATGCTGATCGTCATGGAGGGCATCAACTGGCAGGGCATCCCCCAAGGCATGTTCAGCCACGGCCGCCCGATGCTCACCCCGGTGCGCAACCTCTCCAACACCCTGATCCAGTCGGGCAAGCTCGTGTACGCCGCGCACTTCTACGGCTACACCGGCCCCAACCACACCGGTGCGAGCGGCGGCTGGCAGAACGGCGAGACCAACGACCCCCGCTACCAGGACCTCAGCCCCGCGGACCTCATCAAGACCGTCCACGATCAGGCGCTGTTCGTCACCGAGGCCGGTCAGCACTTCACCGCCCCGGTGTGGATCAGCGAGTTCGGCGCCGCCGGCCGCGGGTCCGACAACGCCAAGGAGAAGTCCTGGTTCGACCGGTTCACCGACATCCTGGCGAACAACGACACCGACTTCGCCTTCTGGCCGCTGGTCGGCTGGGCCGACGCCAACGGCAAGCCGAACGACAACTGGGCCATGATCTCCTACGACGCCAAGGGCAAGCGCTACGGCCTCCAGGACGGCGGCGACTGGCGGGTCGACGACTGGAACAAGATCGTCAACGCGCAGGGCAGGACCGGTACGGTCGACCAGGTCGACCACTGGAACATGCTCAGCCTCTCGGGCGGTGACCAGAACCTCTCGATCACCATGCGCGCCAAGCCCGACCGGTCGCCCGGCAATTACAAGGCGGTCTGCCCGGACAGCGAGCGCCTGATCGCTCTCGGGCGCGGCAACAGCAGCGGTCTGTGCACCGACGCCGACGAGCCCGCCGCCGGCAGCGGCGACTGGACCGTCGTCAACAGCGAGAAGTACGTGACCAGTGACTGGGCCTGGGGCTACAACAAGATCCAGTGCCCGGACGACACCTTCGCCGCCGGCTACAGCGCCAACGGCTCGATCGTCGCCCTGGTCTGCCGGCCCTCCGCCGCGCCGCTGCCGACCGGCGGCCGCACCATCTGGTTCGACCACGGCGACAACCGGCCGACCACCGGCGGGTCGGTGCAGAGCGACTGGGCGGCCGGCTACTACAAGGGCCAGTGCAAGGACGACGAGTACATCGCCGGCGTCGCGATGACCTGGCGCTGGAACGAGCACGGCGTCCCCGACGCGCTGCTCTGCCGCCCGCTGAAGTGATCCGTCCGTCGGCCCCGCGCCGGGGCTGATCGGCTTCATCGACGCTCGGGACCTCCGTCCCCCGGAACCTCCGTGCCCCCCGGCCCGGAGACTTCCGGGGGCGCGGAGGTCCTGCCGTTTCCCGACCTCTCCGCCGTCGCCGAGGGCCCGCGCCCCCGGCCGCGGCCGGATCCGGACGTGTGGGACGGTCCCGGCTGCCCACCCTTCGGCAACGTTATCTACGCTGGTGGAGTTACTGTCCGGCTGGTAGCACCCAGGTCCAGGAAGAGGCGGTCACGTCATGCCAGTGGGAGCGGAGCGCGTCAGGCCGGAGTCCTCCGGGCGACCGACCATGAAGGACGTGGCGGCCGTCGCGGGCGTGGCGCTGAAGACGGTGTCACGCGTGGTGAACGGTGAGCCGGGCGTGAGCAAGGAGACCGAGGCCAAGGTCCGCGCGGCGATCGAGCAGCTCCGCTTCCGCCGTCACGACGGTGCCCGGATGCTGCGACAGGGCAGCCGGACGCGGTGCGTCGGCCTGATCCTGGAGGACCTCGCCGACCCGTTCTACGCACAGCTCGGCCGGGCGGTCGAGGAGGTCGCCCGCGCGCACGACTCGCTGCTGCTGACCGCCTCCTCCGTCGAGGACCCGGTCCGGGAGGAGGAGCTGGCCCTGGAGTTCTGCGAGCGCCGGGTCGACGGGCTGATCATCGTGCCGACCTCGGCCGACCACGGCTACCTGGCCGGCGAGCTCGCCGCGGGTACGGCGGTGGTCTGCGTCGACCGCCCCGCCGCGGGACTGTCGGTGGACACCGTCCTGGCCGACAACCGGGGTGGTGTGGCGGACGGGGTCGGTCACCTGATCCGCCAGGGGCATCGCCGGATCGGCTACCTCGGTGACGCCCCCGGCATCTACACCGCCGCCGAGCGGCTGGCCGGCTACCGCGAGGCGATGGCGGACGCGGGGTGCGGGACGGGGGAGCACTGGGTGGCGATGGGCCGGCCCGACCCGCTGGGCATCCGCTTCGCCCTCGACCGGATGCTGGCCGGCCCCGAGCCGGTGACCGCGCTGATGTGCGGCAACAACCGGGCGACCGTCGCCGTCCTGCGCGACCTGGCCACCCGCGGGACGCACCCGGCGCTGGTCGGCTTCGACGACTTCGAACTCGCCGACATGCTCCCCGTGCCGGTGACGGTGGTCGCGCAGGACCCGACCGCGATGGGGCGGATGGCGGCCGACCTGCTCTTCCGGCGGATGGACGGCGAGCAGGCGCAGCCCCAGCGGCTCCAGATCCCGACCCGGCTGATCCAGCGCGGCTCCGGAGAGCTGCCCCGCTGACGCCCTGACGCGGTGCCCGGTTCCGGCGGCCGGACCCGCAGCCGGCGAGGTGTGGGACGGTCTCCTCTCCCATCGATTCCGCCATCGGCTGACACCGTTGTCATCAGTTGCCCAGAAGGGCACCCAGGGTGAACGGTGCCCCTGTTCACGGCTGTGCTGTTCACGGCTGTGCTCTTCGAGGAGGACGATGTCAACTGAGCCTCCGGGCGCGCGGGGTGGCGCGCCGTCACGTCCTACTCGCTCGGGTCCCAGGCGGCGAGCTGCTCGAAGACGCCGCGGTCGCCGTCGAGCTCCAGGGAGTCGATCGGGATGCGGTTGTGCAGGATGAGGACCAGCTCGTTGGCCGTGCCCCGGATCGAGAGGGAGGCGGGAGCCGCGTCCGGGTCCTGGCCGGCCGCGGTGGCCGGCTGGGTGCCGGGCTCGGCGAGGCGGACGGTCCGTGCGCCGTCGGCGGAGAGCGAGAGGCGCCAGGAGCGACCCTCGGAGGCGTGGAAGTCGATGGCGGCGGGCTTGTGGGGCCACGCACTTGTCGTGGCGACGCAGGTGGACAGGAACTCCTCGACACCGTCGAGCGCCACCTCGACCGGCAGCGGCCGCGGGGCACCGACGGTGATCTCGGCGTCGTACGTGTGCACCGCCATCTGCTGGAGCTGGTGCCGGGCCACGGCACCGGTGGTGTGCGGCGACTGCAGCGTCTCCCACCACGACCAGCAACCGCGATCCGGGCCGGCCTTCCGCAACGCGTCGACCAGCTGCTCCGTGGACTCCGCCAGCCAGGCCAGCAGGGCCTCGCGCTCCCGGGGCGCGGCCGGGGCGCCCTGCGCCGCGGACTTGGCCGGAGCGGGCCCCGCGGCGACGGTGGCGGCCCAGTCGCGGCGTCCCTCGCCGATGTGCTGTGCCAGATCGAACAGCGTCCACTCGGGGCAGGTCGGTACCTGCGCGTCGAGGCTGGGCGCGGAGGCGATCGCGGCGCGGAAGGCGGTCGATCGTTCGTCGATCAGTCGCAGCAGAACGGGGAACTCGAGTGTCATGATCACCCCGAGTTTCTATCACCGTGCTCCGATGATCCGACAGCGATTATTCACAGCGCCCTCACGGGCGGACCTGCGTCACCGCGGCGAACCGATGGCGGACGTCGCGGACCGGAGACGGCAGGTCGACCGGAGGCGGGCCGCAGATTGCCCATCAGCAGGCTTCAGCGCCACGTCCCGGCCGAGCACCTCGTCCTCGGTCCGCCAGGCCGTCCCGATGCCGCCGGCCCGGTGTGTTCGGCCGGCCGCTACCGCCCGCCGACCAGCCGACCCCGGTCCGACACGATGCGTACCTCCGCTCGCCCCGCCTGCAGGAGGGAACTCTCGACAACGTGGGACTTCACCCCGGTCGGCGGAGCGGAAGCGGGTGCGGAATCCCGCTTCGGACACCACAGCACCGGTCCGTGACCGCCGCGTCGCGTGCCGTGGCCGCCCGGTGACCGGGGGCGTCATCGGGATGTCATCGGTCGCTGCCACGGTGGTCCGGTGACCTGGGTCGACCGCGGACCGCACCGGAGTGCGGACGCGTCGGCGCCAACTGCGTAGGAGGATCGAATGCGAGCACGAAGGATCGCGGCCGCGTCGGCCGGAATCCTGCTGACCGTCGGGCTCACGGCGGCACAGGGCGCCACGGCACAGGCGGCCACCACGCGGGTGACCGCCCCGTGCGAGGGCACCTACACGATCGTTGTCGGGGGCACCGGCAGCTCGTGGAACAACGACGGGTTCTACGGCAACATCCAGCAGCACGTCGGGTATCCCACCCAGATCCCCAACGGTGCGAGCGCCCGGGCGGGCGTCAACGAGCTGAACCGGCTGGTCCGCGACCAGCGCGCCGCGTGTCCGGGCCAGCACGTCAAGATGGCCGGGTACTCGCTGGGAGCCGGCGTGGTGCACACCTGGGTGAGCGAGAACTGGAACACGTTCGACAACGTCAACGCCATCCTCGTCGCCGACCCCAAGCGCCAGGGCCCGCCCGGTGCCAACGGCGGCGCCGTGCCCTTCGGCGGCCTGATCGGCCCGCCGCTCGCCGGTGCCGACCGGAACTTCGGCAACGTGCCCGTCAAGACGATCTGCCACTGGGACTACGTCTGCGACGAGTCCGCCGGCATCTGGACCTACCCGAACAACCACGTCAAGAACTACCCCGAAGACTTCAACATGGACCACCACAACGACAGCGCCAGCGAGCAGTGGTACAACGGCGCCTGGTACCCCTGGTAGCCGAAGAACGCTCACGCGGGCCTCCGTCGGCCGCCGGTGGCCGGGACTCCCCGGCCACCGGGGGCCGACGGCCCACCGGGCTCAGCGCCCGGTGAGGCCGAGACCGGCCTCGTCCCCGCGCAGGACCATCTGGAACGTCCGGCGCAGCATCCGGCTCGGCGGCACCCCCAGCTCGCCGGCCAGCCGGCGGCGGGCGCGGTCGAACACGGCCAGGGCGTCGGCCTGCCGGCCGCTCCCGTACAGCGCGCGCATCAGCATCGCGGCCACCAGCTCGTTGAGGGGGTGCTCCGCGGACAGCGCGAACAGCTCGGCGATCGCCTCGCAGTGCCGGCCCAGCCGCAGCTGCCACTCCAACTTCCGCTGCGCGACGGCGATCCTGCGCTCGGTGAGGCGCAGCCGCTCCAGTTCGGCGAGCGGGCCCGGCAGGCCGGCCAGCAGCTCCCCGCGGAACAGGTCCAGCGCCTGGGAGCAGAGCCGGACCGCCTCGGCCGGGTCACCCGCCCGATGGGCCGTCCCGGCCTCGGTGACCAGGCCCTCCATCCGCGCCAGGTCCACCTCGGCGGCGCCGGGGGCGAGGCGGTAGCCGCACCGGTCGTGCTCGATCACCGCGTCCGGGCCGCCCCCGCCGCGCAGGGTCTTGCGCAACCGGTAGACGTGGACCGGCACCACGTTCGAGAACGGCGGCTCCGACCCCCACACGCCGTCGAGCAGCTCCTGCTGACTGACCGTCCGCCCGCCGCGCAGCGCCAGCGCCGCCAGGACGGCCTGCTGGCGCAGGTGCCCCAGGTCCAGGGACCGCCCGTCGTACCGGGCCCGCAGCGGCCCCAGCACGGAGATCTGCACCTTCGCTCCGGCCGCCCGCCCGGCGGAGCTCCGCGGCACCGGTCCCGCCACCGGCGGGCGGGGGCCGCGGCCCGGGGCGACCAGTCCGCAGTCGAAGGCGTGGACGATGGCGGCGGCCCGGTCGCGCAGCCCGAGCTTCCCGAGGATCCGCGCGATGCGCCCGGCCACGGCTGCCTCGGAGACGGCCAGGGCGGCGGCGATCTCGTCGTCCCGCAGGCCGCAGCCGACCGCGTGGAGCACCTCGCGCTCCTCGTGCCCGAGGGCGGCGGCGCTCGGCCGGCGGGTGGTGGCAATGGTCGGCATCGCTGCTCCCTGGACGCTGGGCCGGCCGGACTGGCGGACGCCGTCGAAACGGTAGAAGGAGCGGCGCCGGCCGGGAATCCGGAACGATCCGGGGTGCTGCCCCCGGCGGATCGGCGGATCGGCGGATCGGCGGATCGGCGGAACGGCGAGTCAGGGGCAGGGGAGGAGCGCGGGGCGGTCCCTGGTGCGGACGGCCGGGAGCCAGCCGGTGGTGGGGCCGGGGAGGCGGATGCGGTACCAGAGCGTGGAGGTGCGGTCCTCCTCGTCGATGACGGGGAGCCCGGTGGGGAGCTGGCAGTCGACGTCGAGGACGTCGTCGTGCCAGACGCGGGTGGGGACGACGTTCTCGGCGGTGTAGGGGTGCCGGGGGTCGACGGCCAGGCCCAGGCTGCACTGGGGGTCGCGGTCGGTGCGGTCCTGGCAGCCGCGTTCGGCGTTGAAGACCCGGATCTGGGACGGGTGCGCGGCCGGCCGCGGGTGCGGCCAGAGAGCGGCGGCGGTGACGGCGGCCGTGGCGCAGGTGGCGAGGGCGAGCAGGGCGGTGCGCGGTCGTGGGCGGCGCGGACGGCGGCCGGACCGGTGGGCGCGGACGCGGGCGAGCAGGCTCTCGGCGGTGTGCGGGGCACGGGCGGCGTGGGTGGGGGCGAGGCAGTCGGTAGCGAGGGCGCGCCAGAACGGCGGGACGGCGGGGGACAGGCGCAGCGGGGCGCGGCCCTCGGCGTACTGCTGGGCGGCGGCGCTGCGGGTGGTCGGCGTCGCGCCGGGGAAGGGCGGGACCCCGGCGGCGAACACCTCGTGGATCACCACGCCGAGCGCCCAGATGTCCGCCGTGGTGCGGATCTTGACGCCGTGTTCGCCGAGCGGTTCCTTCCAGCGTTCCGGCGGGAGGTAGTCGGGGGTGCCCATGGGGGCCGAGTGGCCGTGGGTGCCGGTGAGTTCGATGGCGAGGCCGAAGTCGGAGAGGCGGACCTCGCCGTCCCGGCCGATCAGGACGTTCTCGGGCTTGAGGTCCATGTGGACCCAGCCGGAGCGGTGCAGATGGGCCAGGCCCTCGCAGACGCCGGCGACGATCCCGGCGCCCCGGGCCTCGTCGACGCCGGTGGCGAGCAGGTCGCGCAGGGTGCCCCGGGCGCGTTCCATGACCAGGACGATCGCGCCGTCGAGCGCCGGGTGGCCGGGGGCGGCCAGGGTGAGGGTGTCGAGCAGTCGGATCAGCCGGGGGTGCGGGGCGGTCCGGGCCAACTCGGCCTCCCGGCGGGCGGCTTCGGCGACCTGGCGGGCCTGGCGGGGGGCGAGCCCGGCGACCGGCAGCACCTTGAGGGCGACCGTGTCGTCGGTGGCGGCGTCGGTGCCGGAGTCGGTGTCGGCGTCGGTGTCGGCGTCGGTGTCGTCGGAGCCGGGCGGGCCGGCCGGGTCCCCGGTGCGGCGGGCGGCGTAGACGGTCGCCCAGCCGCCCTCGCCGATGACTCCGGTGACGGTCCAGTCGCCGACCCGGTGGCCGGGCGGCAGCAGTTCCCCGTCGTCTCCGCCGAAGGCCTGGTCGCGCACCACGGCGCCCCTCCCTAGCGTGCCGGCTCGGCGGTCTCGGGGCGCGGCAGGAGCCCGAGGTGCTCCTCGCGAACGATGCCGAACTTCAGGGCCACGCCGACGACGGCCTCGCGCTTGCCGCTGCGGCGGTCCGAGCGGTCGGTGTCGTCGGGCAGGTCGACGCGGAGCTTCTCGTCGGCGAGGTAGTCCAGGTGCGAGCTGACCGCGCGGGCGGTGAGCCGGGCGCAGGCCGGGTGGCCGCGCAGCCGGGCGACCACCTGGGGGGTGGTGGGCACGGCCGCGGGGGAGCGGTCGCGAAGCCACGGTTCGCAGAGCGCGACCAGCACCAGGAAGTAGGTGGCGGTCTCGTCCAGCGAGTACGCCGTCATGGTGCGGCTCTCCCAGGAGCCGCCGCCGCGGGCGTGCGGGTCCAGGTAGACGTGGTCGGGCGCGAACACCTGGAAGGACAGCGGGGTCTCACGCCGCGAGGGCAGCACCACCCGGGCGAACTCGAACGGGATCGGCGCGCCGATCCGCCGCGGCGGCACCCGCAGGTACTCGCCGGCGCCCTCCGGGTTCTCCACCAGGTAGGCGTGGGTGCTGCTGAGGTTGCTCAACTGCCAGTGGTCGTCGGTCGCGTGGATCTCACCGGCGAGCCGGGAGACCGTCTCGTCGCCGAGCCGGAGCTCCACCGGCGTGCCGGCGGAGCCGCGGCCGAAGCGCGCCCGCTCTCCCGGACCGAGCCGCAGGGTCACCGCGTCGTCGCCGTTCCCCGCCGGCAGGTGGACGAGAATCCCGCTCACCGTTCCCCCGTTTCGCATGCCGACCATTGCCAGACGGACGAACGTTACCTCCTTGCGCATGACAATAAACCGTATGGTGGCGCAGGCCACGTGACGCAGGGTCGGGCAGTGGCGGGGCGGGATCGGTGGGCCGGGGGCGGTGGGTGGCCGTCGAGGGGGCGGACGGCTCGCGGGCGGGAGCGCTCGCGCTCCCGCCCGCGGCACCTGTCCCCTCAGGTGACGGCGGGGCCGGGGGTGGTGTTCAGCCAGGTCCATGGGGACCAGGTGGCGAAGCCGGTCTGCCAGCGGTGGTGGACGCCGGCGGCGCTGGTGCCGAAGACCTCGATGCGGCCGTCGGCGTTGGCGGTCGCGACGATCTCGGTGCCGGCGTCGCCGAAGGCCGTCCACGGCCCGTAGGGCGCGTTGACACCGGTCTGCCAGAGGTGTTCCGCCGTACTCCCGTTGATGGCGAACACCTCCACCCGGCCGTCCGGCGACCGCTCGCTGGTGAGCTGTGCGTCGGCGGGTCCGCCGGTGGGTTCCCAGCCGGACCAGGTGGTGGGGTCGGTCTGGTAGCGGTGGAAGACGCCGACGGGGCCGGAGGCGAAGACTTCGAGTCGGCCGTCCTGGTTGTGGTCGACGGTGAGGTCGTGGCCGCCGTCGCCGAAGGTGTCCCAGCTGGACCAGGTGCCGTTGACGGCGGTCTGCCATTGGTGTTGGAAGGTGGTGCCGTTGAGGGCGAAGGCTTCGAGGCGGCCGTCGGGGGCTTTGCCGAGGGCGAGTTGGCTGTCGGCCGGGCCGCCGCCGGTGGGTTCCCAGCCGGACCAGCCGCTGTTGGGCGCGTTCTGGTAGCGGTGGAAGACGCCGACGGGGCCGGAGGCGAAGACTTCGAGGCGGCCGTCCTGGTTGGGGCCGACGGCGATGTCGTGGCCGCCGCCGCCGAACTCCTCCCAGTTCGACCAGGTGCCGGAGGGCTGGAGTTGGTAGCGGTGCTGGAAGGTGGTGCCGTTGATGGCGAACACCTCCAGGCGGCCGTCCGCGTTGGGGGCGATGGCCAGTTCGGCGCCGCCCGGTCCGCTGAGGGTCTCCCATTCCGACCAGGCGCCGCTGACCGCGGTCTGCCAGGCGTGCGAGACGCCGTTCGCGCCGGCGGCGAAGACCTCCAGCCGGCCGTCCGCCGAACGCGCGGACACCACCCGGCCGGACTGCGCCGGGTACACCAACGGCGCCGGACCGGGGCCGTGGTGGCCGAGCCGGTCCGCGGCGGCCTGCGCCTCGCCCAGGTACCGCAGGTGGACCCGCGCGTTGTAGGTCGACCAGGGCTGCCAGTCGGTGCCGCCGTTGGAGATCCTGAAGGCCGCGTCGGCGTTGCACTGGGCGTCGTAGGCGCAGGCGTCGTCGACCTCGGGGTGCCAGTAGCTGTTGATCTCCCACAGGCCGCGGTCGGTGGACGGCGGGGTGTTGTTCTGGACGTTGGACGCCAGCGGGTTGCAACTGGACTCGGCGAGGCCGACGGCGATCGCGGTCACCAGGGCGTCGCCCCGGAACCCCGCGCGGTAGCCGACCTCGGCACAGAGATCGCTGCCGGTGGCGGCCGGCGCGGGTGTGGCGCCGACCATCAGGGCCGCCGCCACGCCCAACGAGACGAGGGCGGCCAGCAGGACGCGGCAGGGCTGCGTGCTGATCACGTGACGACTCCTCAGGTGACGGCGGGGCCGGGGGTGGTGTTCAGCCAGGTCCATGGGGACCAGGTGGCGAAGCCGGTCTGCCAGCGGTGGTGGACGCCGGCGGCGCTGGTGGCGAAGACCTCGATCCGGCCGTCGGCGTTGGCGGTCGCGACGATCTCGGTGCCGGCGTCGCCGAAGCTGTCCCACGCGGTGTACCGGGCGTTCAGGCCGGACTGCCAGGTGTGCTGCGCGGTGCTGCCGTTGATGGCGAACACCTCGACGCGGCCGTCCGCGGTGGGCTGGCTGGTGAGCTGTGCGTCGGCGGGTCCGCCGGTGGGTTCCCAGCCGGACCAGGTGGTGGGGTCGGTCTGGTAGCGGTGGAAGACGCCGACGGGGCCGGAGGCGAAGACTTCGAGTCGGCCGTCCTGGTTGTGGTCGACGGTGAGGTCGTGGCCGCCGTCGCCGAAGGTGTCCCAGTTGGACCAGGTGCCGTTGACGGCGGTCTGCCATTGGTGTTGGAAGGTGGTGCCGTTGAGGGCGAAGGCTTCGAGGCGGCCGTCGGGGGCTTTGCCGAGGGCGAGTTGGCTGTCGGCCGGGCCGCCGCCGGTGGGTTCCCAGCCGGACCAGCCGCTGTTGGGCGCGTTCTGGTAGCGGTGGAAGACGCCGACGGGGCCGGAGGCGAAGACTTCGAGTCGGCCGTCCTGGTTGGGGCCGACGGCGATGTCGTGGCCGCCGCCGCCGAACTCCTCCCAGTTCGACCAGGTGCCGGAGGGCTGGAGTTGGTAGCGGTGCTGGAAGGTGGTGCCGTTGATGGCGAACACCTCCAGTCGGCCGTCCGCGTTGGGGGCGATGGCCAGTTCGGCGCCGCCCGGTCCGCCGAGGGTCTCCCATTCCGACCAGGCGCCGCTGACCGCGGTCTGCCAGGCGTGCGAGACCCCGTTCGCGCCGGCGGCGAAGACCTCCAGCCGGCCGTCCGCCGAACGCGCGGACACCACCCGGCCGGACTGCGCCGGGTACACCAACGGCGCCGGACCGGGGCCGTTGCCCGGGGTGCAGGGCATGGCGATGCCGCGATCCGCGAGGTAGGGGACCGGGTCGGTGCGCACGGTCGCGTTCGCGTCGGCCCAGACCCGCAGGTGCAGGTGCGGGCCGCTGGAGGTGCCCTCGCTGCCCATCCGCGCGATCAGTTGCCCGGCCGTCACCTGGTCACCGGTGGCCACCTCCCGCTCCCGCATGTGGCCGTACTCGGTGATCGTCCCGTCCGGGTGCAGGACGCGGATCCACTGGCCGTAGCCCTGCGCCGGGCCGGAGACCAGCACCCGGCCGTCGCCGACCGCGTAGATCGGGGTGCCGTAGTCGTTGGCGATGTCGATGCCGTTGTGCTCCTCGGTGTAGCCCTGGGAGATGTACCCGGAGGCCGGGCAGGAGGCCGTGAACCCGGCGGCCTCGGCGGGGGCGGCCGGTACCGCGACCGGCAGCAGCAGGGCGACCGCGGCCAGGGCCAGGCGCGCGGTGCGGCGGGAGAGGGAGGGGAGCACCGGAACGCCCCTCACGCCGTGCGCCGGCGGCCGAGGACGCCGCCGGAGGCGAGGGTGTTCCTGCGGGTGAGGTGGTGCGCGGTCAAGGTGACCTCCTGAGGGCGCGTGACGGCGGCCGGTCCGGACCGCCGGGTGTGGAGCGGTTGGGACGGTAGCCGCGCGCCGCGCGCCGCGGTACCCGGAACCATCCGGACTGACAGGAGCGGACCGGCCGCCGGGACCGGCGCCCTTCGGGGCGGCGCCGCGCCACGGCTGCCGCGCCACGGCCGCCGTGGGACGGACCGCTACCCGTCGGCGGACCCGGCCGGCGGGACCGGCTCGGCGTCGGTCAGGACGTAGGCGACGAGCTGGTGCCTCCCGTCCGCTCCCTGCTTGGCGACGACGGCGGCCGCCCGGACGTCCGGCGCGGCGGACAGCACCGACTCGATCTCGTCGAGTTCGATCCGGACGCCCGAGATCTTGACCTGCCGGTCGAACCGGCCGACGAATTCGAGCGCGCCGTCCGGTCGGGTCCGCGCCCTGTCGCCGGTCCGGTACCAGCGCCGCGGCACGGCACCGGCCTCCTCGACGAACCGCTCCCCGGTCTGCTCCGGCAGGCGGAAGTAGCCCGCGGCGACGCAGGGACCGCCGACCCACAGTTCGCCGACCTCGCCCGGTGCCACCGCGGAGCCGTCGTCGCCGACGACCCGGACGGACGCGTGGCGCAGGGGCCGCCCGATCGGGATCGCGGTGGACCGGGCCTCCTCCGGTGTCACCTCGTGCGTGGTGGCCCAGACCGTCGCCTCCGTCGGGCCGTACATGTTGTGGACCCGGACGCCCGGGAGGGCGGTCACCAGGCGCCGGGCGAGTCCCACCGGGAGCACCTCACCGCCGACGTGGAGCGCGCGCAGGTGCCGCAGGGACAGCAGGGCCTCCTCGGACGACGCGATCGCCGAAAGGAGCGAGGGGGTCGCCTGGAACAGCGTCGGCCGAAAGCGCCGCACCAGGCTCGGCAGACCGTCGTCACCGGGCGAGTCGAGCCGGTCCACCATCCTGGCCGGGCTCACGACGGTGGCTCCGCCGCGGGTGAGCGGCCAGAGCAGCTCCATGACCGCGATGTCGAACGCGACACTCGTCACGGCGAGGAACGTGTCGTCGAACGGGCTGCCGTAGGCCGTGTCGAGCGCGTCGAACAGCGCGGCCACGTTGGCGTGGGTGACCACGACGCCCTTGGGCCGACCGGTGGACCCGGACGTGTGGATGACGTAGGCGGGGTCCTGGGGGGAGGGCGAGGGCAGCACGATCTCGGCGAGGCCCGGTTCGGCCCGGCGCGGCGTGACCTCGACCGCGTGGACGTCGAACTCCCGCCCCCCGCCGTCCGTGACGAGGAGCGCGAGGTCGGCGTCCTCGACGACGGTCCGCCGGCGCTCGACCGGATAGCCCGGATCGAGGGGGACGTAGGCGGCCCCGGCGGCGGACACGCCGAGCAGGGCCACCACCAGGTCGACGCCCCGCTCGACCATGACGCCGACCCGGTCGCCCGGCCCGGCCCCCCGGGCGACGAGCCGGCGTCCCAGGGCCTCGGCCGCCAGCGCCAGTTCCGCGAAGGTGAGCGTGGTCGTCCGGTCGGACACGGCGGGCCTCGACGGATGCTCCAGCGCCACCGCCCTGACCTGGCCGAACAGGGCGGGCGTCACCGTGCCGATCCGAACGCGAGCAGCCGGGACACGCCTTCGCGGTCGTTCATCAGCCCCTCGTGGCTGTAGTCCGAGGAGAGCATCAGCCAGCAGGAGCCGATCCGCCGCGCGGTGCGGACCTGTTGCGTCCCCGGGAAGTACAGGTCGTCCGCGGCTGCCACGGCGTAGACGGGCACGGTGTTCCTCCCCAACTGGTCGAGGTCGTAGAGACTGGTCCATCCGGTGTACCGGGCGAGTTCGTCGGCCACCTCGGCGAACGGCGCCAGCGCCGCGAACTGACGGAACATCCACGGGAAGAACACCTCGCCGTAGAAGTGGAACGGACGGGCCCCGGCGGCGAACGCCGGCTCGTCCGCGTAGAGCCGGTCGGCGGCCCACCCGGTGGCGCGTCCGGGGTGCCCGTAGGTGTACTCCTGCAGGTAGAAGAGCGGGGAGTCGACCAGGTACGTCGCCGCCGCCACCGCGGCCAGGAAGTCCTCGGTGAGGTGGTCGCCGTCCCAGGCGCCCTGGAGGAGGTCGTGGACCGCGGCCATCCCGCCGGCGAAGCCGAACTTCAGACCGAGGAACCGGAACCGCTCGGGCGACAGCCGCTCTCCCGTCGGCAGCAGCACCTCGTGGTCGCCGAGGTGGTCGACGATCCGGTCGACGAGCCCCGCGTCCCCGGGATACCGCCGGTAGTACTCGGCGTTCTTCCTCCTGCTCATCACCAAGGTGTCTCGCAGCAGGTCCTCGGCCGTGCTGACCGGGCCCAGGAGCCCGCTGGAGATGAACACCCGGTCGACGCACTCCGGGGAGAGGGAGAGGTAGGTCAGGGCGATGGAGCCGCCGTAGCTCTCCCCGAACAGCGTCCAGGCCGGGACCCGCAGCACCCGCTCCCGCAGGAACTCCGCGTCCCGGACGACGGCGTCCGCGCGGTAGCACCGGAGCCGCTCCAGCGCCTCGGCCGGCGTCATGCCCGCGATGGTGGCGGCGGTCACCGGCGAGCTGCGGCCGCCGCCGCGCTGGTCCAGCAGCACCACCCGGTACCGGTCCAGGGCGGCGTCCAGCCAGGCGGGGATCCTGGTGCGCGGATCGGGGCACTGTCCGCCGGGGCCGCCTTGGAGGAAGAGCAGGTACGGCAGGTCGCGGTCCACCGCGGCGCGGCGCACCACCGTCCTGGCGAACAGCTCGATCGACGGGCCGGCCGGGTCGTCGTGGTCGACCGGGACCGCGAAGCGGTGGTCCTCGACCACGACCTCGTCGTGCTCCCGGTCCGCACCGGTCGGCGCGGAGAAGGCCAGGATGTTGCGGACCGTGGGGTTGCGGCGCAGCCGGTGGCCGTCGACGCGCCTGCCCGTGCGGTCCGTCCACGCCGCGCAGGCCGTCGTCAGGAGCAGCGACGTCACCCCCAGGTGGGTGAGGTCCTCGTCGGGATCGAGGTCGGCCCGGGCCAGCTCCGCCGTGAACAGCCGCAGCAGGAAGTCGAGGTCGCCGATCGGTTCGCCGCCGGGCGGTTCGTCGCCGGCCGGTTCGCCGCCGGGCGCCGCCCCGGTCTCCGGGGACGACGGCGCGGACGCCGTCTCGGCGGCCAGCCGTTCGAGCGCGGCCCGGTCCGTCTTCCCGTTGGGCAGCACCGGCAGCGTGTCGACGAACACGAACCGCGTCGGGACCGCCTCGGGCGGCAGGGCGGCCCCGAGGTGTGCCCGCAGCCGGGCGGTCACGTCCGCCGTGGTGTCCCGCTCGGTCCGCTCACTCATAGCGGCGCCGCAGCAGCGTCTCGTCGTACTTGGTGCGGAACAGCCCGCGCTCCTGCAGCAACGGCACCACCTCGTCCACGAAGTCGGCGAGGCCGGCCGGGAACACCGCGGGCATGAGGTTGAACCCGTCCGCCGCGCCCTCCCCGACCCAGGTCCCGATGACGTCCGCGATCCGCTCCGGGGTGCCCGCGACCACCAGGTGGCCTCGCCCGAAACCCTGGTGCGCGATGATGTCGCCGACGGTGGTGCCCGGCCGCCGGGCCATCCCGGTGATCAGCTCGTAGGTGGTGCGGTTGCCCTGGATGCTGTCGGCCGGGGGGAGGCGCTCCACGGGGAAGGGCGCGTCGACGGCGCAGTCGGTGATGTCCACGTTCAGCATCATCGAGATGTGTTCCAGGGCGTAGTCGACGGCCTGCAGGCCGGTGAGTTCGCGCTTCTTCTCGTCCGCCTCGGCCTGCGTGGCACCGACGATCGGGATCAGCCCCGGCAGCACCTTCACCGTTCGCCCGTTCGCGGCGGCGCGGCGGCGCATCTCGGTGCGGAACCGCGCGCCGTCGCGGACGTTCTCCTGCACGGTGAACACCGCGTCGGCGTGCCGGGCGGCGAACGACCTGCCCGCCTCCGACGCGCCGGCCTGGACCAGGAACGGGCGGGACTGGGGGCTGCGCTGGATGTTGAGCGGCCCGCGGACGGCGAAGTACTCCCCCTGGTGGTCGATCCGGTGGATCCGGTCCGGGTCGGTGTAGTGCCCGTTGGCGCGGTCGCGGACCACGGCGTCCTCGTCCCACGACTCCCAGAGCCGGTGGGCGACGGCCAGGAACTCGTCGGCGCGGTCGTACCGTTGCTGGTGCGGGAGCATCGCCGGCCGGTTGAAGTTCCTGGCCTCGTTGACGCTGTTGGACACGACGATGTTCCAGCCGACGCGGCCGCCCGAGATGTGGTCGAGCGAGGAGAACATCCGGGCGAGGTGGAACGGCTCGTAGTACGAGGTCGACGCGGTCGCGATCAGTCCGATGTGCTCGGTGCCCAGGGCGAGGCCGCTCAACACGGTGAGCGGTTCGAGCCCGCCGCAGTAGTTGCTGCGCGGCTTGTGCCAGAGCGCGTCGGCGATGAACACGGAGTCCAGCAGCCCTCGTTCCGCGAGTCGGGCGAGTTCGAGGTAGTAGTGGATGTCGGTGACACGGGCCGAGTCGCACCCGGGATGCAGCCACGCGGAGTCATGGTGCCCGGGCAGCAGCATGAACAGGTTGAGGTGAATACTCAAGGCGCCTGACACTTTCGGCTGGTCGGAGCGGTGGTCGTCGAAGCGGTCGCCGTGGGAGCGGTGGTCGGCCGAGCGGTGGTCGGGGGAGCGGTGGTCGGGGGAGTGGTGGTCATGGCGCCGGCCTACGGCAGGCTCTTCGCCTCGTGCAGCTCGGTGACCAGCTGGATGGCCTCGTCCATGCGCTTCGCGCAGTGCTCGACGTCGTCCCCCTCGACGAGGGCCCAGGCGACGGCGATCGAAGTGGTCTTGAGCTCCTTCATGACCTCGCCCACCGGCGCCTTCATCCGGACGTGACGCACCCCGGGCAGGCTCTCCAGGTCCTCCTGCGTCACACCGTTGCGGAAACCGGACTTGACCGGCAGGCACACGAAGCCCATGACGCCGGTGGGTTCGAACGCGGGCGCCGGCACGGGCGCGTCGATGTGGACGAGGGCGTGTGCCGCCCAGAGGCTGACCCCGACGGTGTGCTGTGCGCTGATGCTGACCAGGCCGCCGGCCGGTCGCCAGGCGAGCTCACCGGCGACGAACCGGCCCGGGCCACCGAACACTTCGAGGTGGAAGACGGTGTTGCGGCCGCCGAGCGCCGACCGGCAGCGTTCGGCGAAGGCACGGGCCTCCTCGTAGAGTTCCGGGTACGCCTTGGGCGGGAGGGCGATCGAACGGAACGGGTTCCCGTTCTTCGCCTCGATGCACGGGTTCACGTCGCGCGACACCATGAAGGTCTCGATCCGGCCGTCGACGACGACGCCGTCGAAGTGCCACTCGTCCCCCGACTGCCACTCCTCCACCATGAAGGCGTCGAGTTCCGGTGTGGCGGTCAGCCGGTCGAACAACTCCTCGGCGGTTTCCGCCCGGAAGACGAGATGGGCGCCGCCGTCGGCCGTCGGCTTGACGATGTAGGGGGGAGCGAGGTCCCCGAGCGCGTCGCGGAACCCGGCGACCGAGGTCGGCCGCTCGGGGAACACCACGAACCGCGCCGTCGGTACGCCGTGCCGCTGCCAGAGGGTCTTCTGCAGCGGCTTGTCGCGACCGGCGAGCGCGACCCGGGCGTCCATCGGCTTCCGGCACCCGAGGATGTCGTTCAGGATGGCGGCGGTGGTCACCGCGAACTCGTGCCCCGAGACGACGACGTCGACCTGGTCGGCGACACCGAGATGGATCAGGGCGGCCCAGGCGAGTTCCGGCCGGTCGAAGGAGGGGAGGAACGCGCGGTGCGTGATCAGGCCCTGGCAGGCCTCCATCACCACGCGGTCGTGCGCCACGTACAACACCGTGACGGTGTGGCCGAGGCGGGCCAGCTCCTCGATCGCTTCTTGTTCCGCACCTAGAAGAACGACGTTCACCTTGTACCAGATCCCTCGGTTCGACGGATGTGTCTGCTCAGCTCCGGTCAGCGCCGCTCTTGCCCGGGGCTGCTCTGCGCTGTTCGGCGTCGCGCCGCGCTGCTCTGCTCTGTGGGGCGCCGCGCCGCGCTGCTCTGCTCTGCTCTGTGGGACGCCGCGCCGCGCTGCCCCGCTCAGCGGTCGAGATACACCGGAAGGGTGTCCAGGCTCCGCACGGTGGCGGTGGTGCGGCGGGTGGGCTCCGCCGCGAGGCGCAGCCGTACGCCCTCGTCGCTCAGCGCGTTGATCACCGCGGTGACGCTCAGCTTGCCGAACTCGGAGCCGAAGCAGGCGTGCGGCCCCGAGCCGAAGCCCAGGTGCGGGTTCGGCCGGCGGTCCAGGTTGATGTCCTGCGGGTCGGCGAAGACCCGGGGGTCGCGGTTGGCGGCGGCCAGCAGCGTCACCACGTTGTCGCCCGCCGCGATGCGGGTGCCCTCGATCAGGGTGTCCGTGACCGCGATCCTGCTGGTTCCCTGCGCCGGTCCGTCGTACCGGATCAGCTCGTCGACGCCGGTCGCCGTGCGGGACGGGCGGGACAGCTCCGGCAGCAGGTCGGGCACGGTCGCCAGCAGGTGGGCCGCGTTGCCGACCATGGCGAAGATCGTCCCGTAGCTGGCGTTGAACATCATGGCGGCCGAGTTCCGGATGTAGTGGCTGCCGGAGAACTCCTTGTCCGCCCGCCGGATGAGGTTGGCGATCAGGCCGTTGTCGCCCTCGGGGCGCGGGAACCAGCTCTCGCCGAGGTCGTTCAGGCGCTTGCGCGCGGCATCTCCCTGCGGGATGTTCTCCGGCGCGAGGCCCGAATCCATCCGGAGCGCGATGCCGTGCGAGATCTCCGCGTAGTCCGCGTCGTCGGGTTCGGGGACGCCGAGCAGGGCCGCGGAGATGTGCAGGGCGAAGGGCGCGGACACGTCCGCCATCAGGTCGAACGGCTCGCCCGGCCGCTGGGCGGCCAGTCGCCCGCGCACGAAGTCGACCGCCTCGCGGAACAGCCGGTCCTTGTCCTGCGAGCGCATCGCGCTCACCAGGAGCTGGCGCAGCGGGTTCTGCTCCGGCGGGTCCATCATCTGCACGTTCTGGCGGAAGTCCGGGATCTTCTCCCCGACCCGGCTGGGGTCCCGCGCGAAGGTCGCGTGCTCGCGGAGCACGCGCACGCAGTCCGCGTGCCGGACGACCACCCACGCGCGCATGCCGGCATGCCAGTGGACGGGCTGCTCCTCAAGCATCCTGGTGTAGGTCGGATAGGGATCCCTGAGCATGGCCGGGGACAGCGGATCGTAGGTCGGGGTGGGGGTCACCAGGCTCCGCCTTCGTGTCATCGGGGTGGAGAACGCACGCCGCCGCGCGTTCGACGCGGGGCGGCGTGCGTCCGGTGTCTTTCACGAATTCCTTGTTCTCACTGCGGGATCACTCGACCCCGGGACCGGGCGTAGCTCACCGGTCCTCCGCCGTGTCTCAGTGGTTGTAGGACATGGACGTCACCCCCGTTCCGCGAGCAGTGGCACGAGCCGGGCAGGTGTCGGGTGCTCGGACGCGGCCCCGTGTGGCAGGTCCGCACCGAGCGCCGCGGTGTCTCAGTGGTTGTAGGACATGGACGTCACCCCCGTTCGGCGAGCAGTTGCACAAGTCCGGCAGGCGTCGGGTGCTCGAACACGTCACGGAGCGGCAGGTCGACACCGAGCCGCCCGTGAATGTCGTGCGCGACCCGTACCATGCCGAGTGAATGGCCGCCAGTTGCGAAGAAGTTCTGGTGGACGTCGGCCACCGGCACTCCCAGCACCTCGGCGAACACGTCGCAGACGGTCTGCTCCGCCCCTGCGGCCGGCGGCCGGCCGGCGGACTCCTCGGTCAGTGCCGGCAGCGCCTTCCGGTCGAGCTTCCCGTTGGGAGTCAACGGCAGGGCCTCGACCATCCGGAATCCGGTGGGCACCATGTGGAGCGGCAGCGACTCGGCCGCGTGTCGGCGCAGGGCGGTCGGCGTCAGCGCCTCGGTCGCGGGCACGACGTAGGCGACCAGGCGGGTGGCCGGGGTGTGCTTGTTGACCGCGAGCACGGCGACCTGGACCACCTCGTCGTGACCGCGCAGCACGGCCTCGATCTCGCCGAGCTCGATGCGGAAGCCCCGGACCTTCAGCTGGTCGTCCACCCGGCCCATGAACACGAGCTGCCCGTCGGCGCGCCAGCGCACCACGTCTCCGGTCCGGTACATCCGGCTGCCCGGCGGGCCGAAGGGATCGGCGACGTACCGGTCGGCGGTGAGGCCGGGCCGGTTGAGGTACCCGCGGGCCAGCTGCACTCCCGCGATGTACAACTCGCCGGCGACGCCCGGCGGTACCGGCTGGAGCCACCGGTCGAGGACGTAGGTCCGCATGTTGTCGACCGGTCGGCCGATCGGCGCCTCCTCCGGCCAGTCGCCGGGATCGGCGGGCAGGGCGAACGAGGTGGCCACATGGGTTTCGGTGGGGCCGTAGTAGTTGGCCAGCCGGCGGTCCGGCACGGCGCGGTGGAACGCCGCCAGTTCGGGGGTCAGCGCCAGGCTCTCACCGCCCTGGATCACGTGCCGCAACCGGGGCAGTTCGGTCCCGGCGGCCTGACTGATGTCGACGATCGCGGCGAGGACGAGGTTGGGCACGAAGACCTCGTCGACCTCGCTCTTCTCCAGCCACGTCACCAGCTTGTCGAGGTCCCGGCGGGTCTCCTCGTCCGGGAGCTCGACGCAGCCGCCGCGCACCGTGGCGATCAGGATCTCCACCAGCGCCACGTCGAAGCTGATCGACGAGAAGTTGGCGATCCGGTGGGTGGCCGCGCCGTCCGACGTCGCGGACACCCGCTCGTACCACCTGATGAGGTTCACCAGGGCGGAGCCGGGCATCACCACCGCCTTCGGCAGCCCGGTCGACCCCGAGGTGTAGATCATGTAGCAGGGGTGGGCCGGCAGCAACGGCGTGACCCGGTCCGCGTCCGTCAGGTTGCCGTCCGCCATGCCCTGCTCGTCGACCGGTCCGGTCAGCACGAGTTGGGGATCGCTGTCCTTGAGCATGAACGCCACCCGCTCCGGCGGGTACTCCGGATCGACGGGACAGTAGGCCGCGCCGGCCTTCAGCGTGCCCCACACCGCGACGATCAGGTCCACGGACCGGGCCATCGACAACGCGACGACCGACTCCGGCCCGATGCCGCGGCCGGCCAGGTGACGGGCGACCCGGTTCGCCCGCGCGTTCAGCTCGCCGTAGGTCAGTGCCGAATCCCCGCACCGCACCGCCACCGCGTCCGGGGTCGCGGCGGCCCGCGCCTCCAGCAGTTCGGGCAGCGCGCTCTGCGCCACGTCCCTCGCCGTGTCGTTCCAGGCGGTGAGGACGTTCGAGAGCTCGGTCGCGGAGAGGATGGTGACGGCGCCGATGGTCCGGTTGGCGTCGGCCGCCATGGCTGTGAGCACGCGGACCAGCCGGGCCGCGATCGTCTGGGCGCTCGCGCGGTCGAACAGGTCGGTGTCGAACCGCAGGTCGCAGACGAGGCCTGCCGCCGTCCCGTCCGGCCCGTGGCGCGCGTCGACGTTCAGGTGCAGGTCGAACCCGGACGCTCCGAACCCGGGCGCTCCGAGGTCGGGCACGTCCGCGGTCGTGCGCAGCCCGGCCGGCCGCCACTCGACCGCGCGGGCTCCGGCGGTCACGAGGACCTGGCACAGCGGGTTCCGGCCCGGGACCCGTGCCGGAACGACGGCCCGCACGACGTGCTCGAACGGCACGTCCTGGTGCGCGAAGGCGGCCAGGTCGACCTCACGAACCCGGTCGAGCAGCTCCGCGAAGGTGGGGTTTCCCGCGAGACCGGTGCGCAGCACGACCGTGTTCGCCACGAGTCCGACGACGTCTTCCGACGCCTCGTCGGGGCGCCCCGGGGTGAGCGTGCCGATCGGCACGTCCACGTCGCCGGTGAGCCGGCTGAGGAGCACGGCCAGCGCGGCCTGGACGATCATGAACATCGTCGTCCCGGTACGGTGCGACAGCTCGACCAGCCGTGCGTGCTCCTCGGGGGGGACCTCGAAGCGCACCGAGTCCTCGCCGCGACTCGGCGTCGCCGGACGCGGGCGGTCGAACGGCAGCCCGATCTCGCCGCCCAGCCCTGACAACGTCGTCCGCCAGAAGGCCAGTTGCCGCGCCGCGAGGCTGTGCGGATCCGACGCGTCACCGAGGCGCCGCAGTTGCCGCAGCACGTGGTCGGCGTACTGCACGGGCGGCTTCGCCCAGTCGGGGGCGGTGCCCCGGCACCGTGCCTCGTAGGCCAGGGTGAGATCGCGGCCGAGCGGGGCCATCGACCCGCCGTCGCAGGCCGTGCGGTGCAGTGACAGCACCAGGACGTGGTCGTCCGCGGCGATCCGGAACAGGCCGGCGCGGACGGGTATCTCCGTCGCGAGGTCGAAGGTGTGCGCCGCGGCGGCGGCGACCTCCCGCTCCAGGGCGGAGGGTGCGACGGTGCGGGTGTCGAAGACCGGGCGGGCATCCGGAAGCACGCGTTGGACCGGCACCCCCGCCACGGGCACGATCACGGTGCGCAGGCTCTCGTGACGCAGGACGACGTCGGTCAGTGCCGCTTCGAGCGCGGCCCGGTCCAGTGCGCCGTGGAGCCGCAGGACGAGCGGGATCTGGTGGGTCGACGTGGTGCCGTGCACCCGGTCGAGGAACCAGAGGCGGAACTGGCCGGAGGAGACCGGCAGCGGATCCGGCCGTCGCAGGGGTCCTGACTGCTCCGGCTCGGCCAACGGCGCGATGTCGTTCAATACTGCTCCTCTTCGGTGCGTTCTCGGACACCGTCAGCGGTTCCCCGTGTCCCCACCGGGCGGATCGCCCGCCGTTGGAGAGTCGCACACGACGACGATCGGTTCGAGTGGTCGACGAATGATTCCGGTCAGGAGAACACACGGAACACTCCACCAGCCTGGTGCCAGCGGCTTTGCTCGAGTTCCGGGCTGTCACCGCAGTCACGCCCGCCACGCGCTCCCCGCCGTGCTGGCCGGTCAGGAACACGAAAGGGCGAAGGCGAACGGGACTTGTCCGGCCCCATACTGGCCGAGATTCGTTGTCGACCGGCATCCGTTCTCATATCCCCCCCTCGGACCCGCCATCACATGGTGATACGGCCCCCCACTGCTACGGTCACCAGGCACGATCCCGCCGCGATGACCGTCCCGCGGCCGCGGTCACACTCCCACCCAACTGGCCTCGCACCATGACAAATTGACGGGGCGTGCGTGGATGGCCCGGCAAACGGGCCGGGTGGCCCCGCCGGCGTCACCGTCCGAACTCCCGCCGTAGTCGCCGCCCCCGGCGGAAGAAGATCCATCACCAGCCCGACGTTGATCGACGACCTCATCGCCGGGCCCGGCGAATGCCCCGGCCGTGCCGTGGCGTCACCCCGAAGCGAAAGCCCGGAAGCGCTCTGCCGTCAGCCCGGACCCGTCGGGAGCTTGTACACGCCCTGGCTTGGTGCGAGACTGGCGCGGCCACGGAAGTCGCGATTAGGGGGTCGCATTGAACGTCCCAGAGAGCGTCCGCGCGGAGTACGAGGAGCAGGGCTTCAGCATTATCCGCGACGTCATTCCGAAGGATTTACTGGAGGAGATCAGAGCCCATGTCGGTTGGCTCACCGATCGCTATCCGGACCTCCGCCCGGAACATCTCCACCATCCGCTGATACGCAATGACGCATTCTGGGTGAGACTCGTCTCCGATCCCCGGCTGGTGGATATCGCCGAATTCTTCCTCGGCCCGGACGTCGCGTGCTTCACGGCGCACTACATCTGCAAGCCCCCCCAGGACGGCCAGCCGGTGCTCTGGCACCAGGACGGTTCCTACTGGAACCTCGACCCGATGCGCGCACTCACCGTCTGGCTGGCCGTCGACCGGTGCACCACCGAGAACGGCTGTCTGCGGGTCATCCCCGGCAGCCATCGCATGCCGCTCCACGCGCCGGTCCGCTCGGTCGACTCGCCGAACATGCTGTTCTCGGTCTCCGAGGAGGAGCTGGTGCGGGAGTGGTCGGAGCGCAACGGTGTCGTCGACATCGAACTCGACCCGGGCGACGTCGAGATCCACCATCCGAACATCCTGCACTGCTCGGGGCCGAACACCTCGCCGCGCCGCCGCTGCGGGCTGGACATCGGATACATTCCGGCGACCACCAGGATCACCAGCGACGGCCTCTATCTGAATCCGCTCCTGGTGCGGGGCGAGCCCGTCGCCGGAATCAACAGCTACCGGCGGTATCCCTCCTATGTTCCGGAGGAGACGATCCCGTTCGCGGGCATGGAGAGCTGGGGCGAGGAGATCGCGGCCCGCAACGCCAGGAACTCCGACGAAGCCGCCGATCCGGAGACGCCGCTCGACGCCACCCACCGGATGATCGACCGGCTCCACGAAGGCACCGTCAAGCGGTGAACCCGCCTCTGTGACCCAGGAGTCGGTCGAGGCGGTGTCCGGCGGCGCCGGATCCTCCCCGGACCGCCCGGGCGCCCTCCTGCGGGTCGATGTCCACGCGCAGGAGGGCGGTTGACGGGTGATCGGGCCGCTCGTCCCCGTGGGTCCGGGGCGCTCGCCCCCATGGGGCCGGGGCGCTACGAGGCCGGCGCCGCCGGCGCTCCCTCCGCCCGCATGGCGCGGACTTCCCGACTCAGCAGCGGCAGCAGGCACAGGGCGATGTAGGCGACTCCGCAGGCGAGTACGACCTCGCGCGCCCCGTACGCCGCGGCGAGCGGCCCCACGGCGAGCTGCGAGAGCGGGATCGCCACGAAGGACAGCAGCTCGTCGTAGGCCGCGACTCGCGACAACGACTCCGCGGGGACGGCGGCCTGGAGCGTCGTCTCCCAGCCGATGGACGCCACGGTGAGGCCGAGCCCCCCGACGAAGGCGGCCGCCGACACGATCCACGCGTTACCGGTCAGACCGACCGCCAGCAGCGGTAGGCCCGCCAGGGTCCCCCAGACCGCGCCGTCACGCAGCGGCCGGCGCAGGACCACCTTGACGGCCACGACGCTCATCACCAGGAGCCCGATCGCGCGTACGGTCTGCACGGTGCCCCAGCCCATGGCGCCGTCGTTCCCCGACACCACCTGCGCCCCCAGCACGTTCCACGGCCCGACGTTGGCGGCGTTGACCAGGGCGAACGAGATGGTCATGATCACCACCCAGCGCATCGACCGGAAGGTGGCCCAGCCGTCGAGGAGGTCGTGCCAGAGCGGCTCGCGCGCCGCGGGCGGCCGGCTCTCTGCCGGGATGCGCGTGAAGGCCGCGGCGGCCAGGAGGTAGGAGGCCGCGTCGGCCGCGAGGGCCCACCCGCCGCCGACCGTGGCCACCAGGACGCTGGCGATCATGGGACCGATGATGCGCACGGTGTTCTGGCTGCTGGCCAGGAGCGCGTTGGCGCGCTGGAGGTCCTGCCGCTCCACGAGTTCGGGCACGATGCCGCGGAGCGCGGGCTGCGAGAACGCGTTCACGACGCCGCCGACGAGGGCGAGGCCGACGAACGCGACGAGGTGGTAGCGATCCGTGATCAGCAGGACGGCCATCGTGGTCATCACGGCCGCGGTGCAGAGGTTGGACAGGAGGAGCACGGTCCGCCGGCTCACCCGGTCGGCGACCGCGCCGCCCAGGAGCAGGAGCACGAGAGTGGGGATCATGTTGGCGGCCAGGACGATGCCCAGATCGGCCGCTCTGCCGGATGCCTGGAGCACGGAGAGGGCGAGCGCGACGGTGGTCATGGACGAGCCGGCCAGGTCGACGGTCCGGCCCACGAAGAACCAGCCGAACCGGCCCTTCAGGAGGCGTTTCGTCGGGGTTGGAACTGATGTCACGGTATCTGTCACGCGGACAATATCGAGCCCGGTGGGGGGCCGGGTGAATCCTTGCGACAACAGTCGCAACAACCGCCCGGCGTCCCCGCGGTGGGGGAAGCCGACGACGGGAAGGCCGCGCCGGCGGCGCGGCCGGACCGGCCCGGCCCATGGCGCCGACCTGTCCGGAACTCATGACCCCCGATGCGCCGTCGTTCGGCCGGCGCCCGTCCGCGAGCGCGGACGCGTTCTGCTCCGGACCGGTCGGCGGCGGCGCCGGCGCTCCACCGGAAAGGCCCGTCACCAGCCACGAAACCACGTCCGCGACGAATCGTGAGCGGAACTGCCGCCGCCGCCCCGGATCCCGGCGGACCACCGAATTGCGGCGAATCCGGACCGATCTCGGCGGCTGCCGGACTTGTACGCCAGTACAGAACTGGCAATTTCTGCTCCGTGGGCGTCTCTTGACACCGAAGTGAAGACCGGGGACTCTGATCACCGGAGCAACATATTGGTGCGTTTCCAGCTGTCGCACGGCCGACTGCCGCTCAGGAGAACGCGCGCGTTGCGGGGGTTCACGGCTCATGTCCGGTATGGACATATCCGCCGCACTCCGGCAGGTCGCACCGCTCAGGGCGGTTTCCCCTGGTGCCACACAGGGTCATGGCAAGGCGTTCCCTCGGGCCGCCGGTGGACAGCGAGACTTCCGGCGAAAAGGGACACCTTGAATCCGACCGAAGCCAGGCTGGCAGAGATCTGGCGTACCGTACTGGGAATATCCGAAGTGGGTCGCGAGGACGACTTCTTCGCCATCGGCGGTGACTCCCTGCTGATGGCCAAGGCCGTCGGCCACATTCGGCGGACCTGGCTCATCGAGATCAATCTTCGGGACCTCATCGAGCGCCCGGTGCTCTCCGAACTCGCCCACTGGGTCGACCAGCGGGCGGCGGACGTCCCCGCGGCGTCGCACGCCGAGCGCGACTGACCCGAACCAGGCGGCAGGCGGGCCTTCGGCCCCACGGCCTGGGCGCCCGCGAGGAGACAGGGAACGACCCCGAGGCACGCCGAGCGAAAGGTCCTACGATGAAGTCGGTCGTGTTTGTCGACCTGCCGACCTACGAGAACATGCTTCCGCTTGCCGCCGGATACATGCAGGCGTACGCGCAGAACGACCCGAAGCTCAGGGCTTCCTACCGCTTCGAGATCGCCTCGTTCCCGGCCGCCATGGACCGTGGGCGCATCCTGGGCGAACTCCTCTCCCGGGAAGCGGACGTCTACGCCATCGGGTGCTACATCTGGAACTCGAAGCTGGTGCAGTGGCTGCTGCGTGAACTGGTCTCGAAGCGCCCCGACGCGCACTTCCTGCTCGGCGGTCCCCAGGTGATGAAGAACGCCCTGCGTTACCTGCCCGAACCCGTCGACCGGGTCTACGTCTGCAACGGCGAGGGAGAGCTGACGGTCCACGGGCTGCTCACCCAACTGGCGGCCGACCGGGCCGACCTGAGCCTCGTCCCGGGCCTGTCGTACTGGGAGGCGGGCGAGCTGGTGACGACGGAGGCGGCTCCGCGCGTCAAGAGCCTGACCGAGATCCCGTCACCGTTCCTCACCGGCGTCTTCGACGGGCACGAATTCAGCTTCGCGATCATGGAGACGAACCGGGGGTGCCCGTTCCGTTGCAGCTTCTGCTACTGGGGGGCCGCCACCAACGACAAGGTGCACAAGTTCGAGGTGGACCGCATCAAGGCCGAGCTCGACTGGATCACCGATCACGGGTTCGCCGGGCTCTTCATCGCCGACGCCAACTGGGGCCTCGCCCCGCGGGACGTCGAACTGAGCGAGTACCTGGTGGAACGCAAGAACCTGACCGGATTCCCGTTGATGGTGAACATGGCGGCGGCCAAGAACAAGCCGGACCGCATGGCCGAGATCACGGAGATCTTCGTGCGCGGCGGGCTGATGGCCGCCCAGCCGATCTCCCTGCAGAGCCTGAGCCCCGAAGCCCTCAAGATGGTCGAGCGCCAGAACATCCGGCAGGAGACGTACACCAGTCTGCAGCGGACGCTGCGCGAGAAGGGAATCAGCTCGTACGTCGAGCTGATCTGGCCGCTCCCGGGGGAATCGTACGCCTCGTTCAAGGAGGGCGTCACGAAACTGTGCCGCTCCGATGCGGACACCCTCATCATCTATCCGCAGCTGCTCCTCAACAACACCCCCATGTTCGGCCGGCAGGAGGAGTTCGGGCTCCAGGTGGAGTCCGCGCCCAGCGAGATCGCCGAGGCGGACGTGGTGGTCGCCACCAAATGGGTTTCCCGTCGTGAGTGCGAGGACGGGTTCTGGCTCTACTACGCGATTCACTGCCTGTACAACATGCGGGGCCTGCTGCTGGTCGCCAGGTACCTCGACCGGCAGGGCGTGGTGTCCTTCGGGGACCTCTTCGCCTCGTTCGCCGAATACCTCAAGAAGGGCGACGGCGAGATATGCGACTTCATCTCCCGGTCGATCGAGAACCTCGCGAACTATGACCTCATGAACACCGGTATCACCGCCCACATGATCCTGAGTTCGCACCGCGACGAGTTCGACCGGTTGCTCTTCGATTTCGTGAGCGGCCAGGAGTGGTGGGCCGATCCGGTGGCACGCACGGCATTCGAGATGGATCTGCTGGTCCGGCCCTACGTCTACCGGGAGCCGTTCCGGCTGCCTTCCGTCGGATTCCGGGAGGTCGAGCCGGAGGCCGTGGACGACTACGCGGTGCAGGTGCGCCTGCCGCAGGACCTGACCGAGCTGGTCGCGGTGTTCGAGGACGGCGGGACACCGGCGGTGGGGAACGACGAGGGCACCGGCGGGACGACCGTGCGGATCGACCACCGGGGCCGGCAGAAGGTGCCCTACATGGCGCGCCGCAGTCTGGAGCACAACGCGAACTACTGCCAGGGCATCGTCCTGCGGTTCCGAGAGGTGCTTCCGACCCTGAGCCGCGTCAGGACCGAGTCGATCTCCAGCAGGTGATGTCGATTCCCGGCAGGTGACGTCGATCCCCGGCAGGTGACGGAGTGCAGCGACAGGACGGAGCGTCCATGCAAACCCCAGCGGACAACGGCAAGGCCGGCCCGGCGGACCCCGCGGACGTCGCGGAGGCGCTCGTCGACTGGCTGCGCGGCGAACTCAACGACGGGACCATCTCGGCTTCGGACAACTTCCTCGACGTCGGCGGCTACTCGCTGTTGTTCTCGAAGCTGAACAGGTTCCTCGGCGCGACCTACGGCGTGGCCCTCGACATCCGGACGACCTACACCGAGCCGCTCGACGTGGCCGTGACGAAGATGCAGCCGGCGGAGAAGCGGTAGAGACGATGGAGGGGAAGGACATGAGCAGCTCCGAACGCACGGATTTCTCGCTCACACCCGACGAGTTGGCGTCGTTCCACCGGAGCGGCTTCCTCGGACCGGTGACCGTCTACGGCGAGGACGAGATGGACCGGATCTGGAGGACGGTCCAGCGCGAGTCGCTGGACCGGTCGCGGGCCGCGTACCCCGAGGCCGCGGGCAGCGGGGCCGGGAACATCGTCAACTACGACCGCCACCTCGACATCGACGTGCTGGCCCGGCACGTGCTGAACCGGAAGATCGTGGACCGGGTGGCGTCCATCCTCGGCCCGGACGTGCTCTGCTGGCGCACCGAGTTCTTCCCCAAGTACCCCGGCGACGAGGGCACCGACTGGCACCAGGCGGACACCTTCGCGAACGCCAGCGGCAAGCCCCAACTGCTGTGGCCCGGAGAGTCCGAGACCGAGTTCGGGGCGGGCACGCTCACGGTGTGGACCGCCTTCACGGACTCGACCCGTGAGAACGGCTGCCTGCAGATCATTCCCGGCACCCAGCACGAGCGGAACTACGACGAGACGCGGCGCATGGAGTACGACGCGCAGCGCATCAACACCGAGGTCAAGAACGGCGTCAGGCGGGGGTTCTTCGGGTACGACTACCGCCAGCTCCAGGTCGATCCCGACTGGCGGCCGAGCGAGGAGGACGCCGTCCCCCTGGTGATGAAGAAGGGCCAGAGCGTCATCTTCTGGTCGACGCTGATGCACGCCTCGCTGCCGAACAGCACCGAGGACAGCTACCGGATGGGGTTCGCCTGTCGGTACGTTCCGACGAAGGTGCGGATCTACCCGGACACGGATCACATCGAGGAGTACGGCGGTGCCATCTCCCTGGAGAAGTGGGCGGCCGTGCTGGTGAGCGGCGAGGACACCTTCGCCCACAACAGGATCGCCAAGGACGGCCGGTACGGCGGGCGGCGCGTCGGGTAGGCGGCCCGGGGCCGGGTGATTCCCTTGATCGCGGCGGTCGTCGTAGGCTGTCACGCCGTGACCCTCTTGCGCTTCGGACCGGACGCGTTGCAGGCGAGCCGGTTCGCCGTGTCCCCGCTCGCCGAGACGCTCAGCGAGATCACCCTGCTGCGGCAGGCGTGGGACCGCAGGGTCACGGGCCCCCGCGTCGAGGCGTTCGGCCGCTGGCTGACCGCGGGCCCGTTCGTCGGCGGTCTGCTGCGACTGGTGACGGCCACCAAGTACCTGCCCGACTTCGTGGCCATTCCACCGCCCGGGGGGCTCACCGGCAGCCTGGCCGACGAACTGGCGGCCATGCGCGCGATCGACGACCCGGCGGCACGCGCCATGCTCGCCGAGGCGCAGCGGTTCGCCTGGACCAGCGACGGGATCGCCTGGGCCGAGGTCGACGGGATCACCCGCCGCACCGCCGACGTCTTCACCGACCTCTGGGCGCAGTTCGTGGAGCCGGACTGGCAGCGGCGCCGGGCCGTCATGGAACGCGACATCCGCCACCGGGCGGGCGTGATCGCGGTCAGCGGGTGGCGGCACGCGCTGGAGGGCATGGCGCCCGGCGTCCAGTGGGTCGGTCACGACGCGATCCAGTTCTCCACGCAGAACTACGCCGACCGCCACATCGGGAGCGACGGCCTCGTCTTCGTCCCGCACACCGGGCTGTCCGGCCAGTGGACCTGTGAGTCGCCCTCGCGGATCGCGTTCGTGTACCCGGCCAAGGGCGCCCTGGCCGCCGACTCGCGGGGAGACGGCGGGGTGGCCCGGCTGCTCGGTCGGGGCCGGGCCAGTGTCGTCGCCGAGTTGCGGATGTCGGCGACCCCGTCCCAACTGGCGGTCGTGCTCGGTGTCTCGCTCGGTACGGTCTCCGCCCACCTGGCGGCGCTGCGCGAGGCCGGGGTGGTGACCACCCGGCGGAGCGGCCGCGCGGTGTACTACGAGCTCACGCCGGTCGGCGACGAGCTCGCCCGTCTCGTCACGGCCGACAGCGGGGCCGGACCGGTCGGCCCGGCGGCCGCTGAGGCGGGCCGCTGAGGAGGCCGCGCGGTCACGGCGCCGGCGCCGGGCCGGCGGGTACGCGGACCCGCCGGCCGTCCGTCTCCGCGGGTCAGTCGTCGCCGAAGTCGAACGCCGCCGTGACGGGTGCGTGGTCGCTCCACCGCTCGGCGTGGGTGGCCGCTCGTTCGACGCGGGCCTCGACGCACTTCTCCGCCAGGCCCGGGGTCGTCACGATGAGGTCGATCCGCCAGCCCGAGTCGTTGTCGAAGGCGCGGCCGCGGTAGGACCACCAGGAGTAGGGGCCGGTGCGGTCGGGGTGGAGGCGGCGGACGACGTCGACGTAGCCGGCCTCCTCGTAGACCCGGGTGAGCCAGGCGCGCTCCTCGGGGAGGAATCCGGCCGACTTCTGGTTGGCCTTCCAGTTCTTGAGGTCCTCGGGGCGGTGGGCGATGTTCCAGTCGCCGCACACCACGACCTCGCGGCCCTCGGCGGCGGCGCGGGTGCGGAGTTTGCCGAGGTGCACCAGGAACTCCGCCATGAAGCGTTCCTTCTCCTCCTGGCGTTCGGTGCCGACTTCACCGGAGGGGAGATAGAGACTGGCCAGGGTGAGCCCCGGCAGGTCGATTTCTACATACCTGCCCGAATTGTCGAATTCCGCCGACTCGAATCCGACCACCGTGCGCTCCGGCTGCTGCCGCGACAGCACGGCCACTCCCGCGCGGCCCTTGGCGGAGGACGGTGCCCAGACGGCGTGCCACCCCTCCAGGTCGCGCAGTTCCACGGGCAGCTGCCCGGGCTCGGAGCGCACCTCCTGCAGGCAGATCACGTCCGCCTCGGTGGCCGCCAGCCACTCGATGAA
Organism: Kitasatospora sp. NPDC005748; assembly: GCF_040630735.1. Taxonomy (NCBI): domain Bacteria; kingdom Bacillati; phylum Actinomycetota; class Actinomycetes; order Kitasatosporales; family Streptomycetaceae; genus Kitasatospora; species Kitasatospora sp. NPDC005748. Next base: position 18,199 of record NZ_JBEXYD010000001.1, on the reverse strand, counting down.
GCCCTTCTTGGCCGCCGCCCGGATTCCGTTCACGTTCACACTCGTCACCACGATCACCCGGGCAGCCTACCGAGCCCGGTACCCGGCCCGGCGCCCGACGCGGTGGGGCGCCGTCCGTTTGTCGGCCTGTCGTGAACGCGGCATGAATCCGCGCGACATCGGCACCAACCGCCGTCATTGGTCTTGACCATCTCCCGACACAGCCCCTAGGGTCACTTACTGCAAAGACCTTTAATAAAGAAGGACGGATAAAGCCCGCTCTCCCACCTGCCGCAACAGCGGACAGCGGGCCGGGTCCGCCCTCCTTTCGGCAGGGCGGACAGAGCAGGGTGGAGGCCACGGTGGGAACGACAGGGCAGCTCACGGCGGTACCGGAACCGAAGTACTGGCACCTGCGCACGGTGCTGCTCCGCGCGATCGACACGGAGTTCTCCACCGGACAGGTCCTCCCCAACGAGCGCGAGCTCTCGGCCCGCTTCGGCGTGGCCCGGGCCACCCTGCGCCAGGCGCTCGACCAGCTGGAGCTGGAGGGCCGGCTGGTCCGCCGCCGGGGCATCGGCACCCTGATCGCCGCCCCCCGGGTCGGCGTTCCGGTCAACCGCCACGAGGAGGGCTGGCCGGGCACCGCCCGCAGCCAGGCCTGGCGCACCGTCGACTGCACCACCGCCCCCGCCACCGCGCAGCTCGCCCAGGGCCTCGGCATCGCCGAGGGCGCCACCGTGCACACCGTGCGCCGGGTCCGGATGGTCCAGGGCAAGAACGTCGCCACCGAGTCGCTGCACGTACCGGCCTCCGCCCTGCCGCACCTGCCCGGCTTCCGCGCCGAGAGCGACCGGGCCCGCTCGGTGCTGCGCCAGCTGGAGCGCCTGGAGGTCGACGGCGAGTCCCGCTCGGTCGAGCTGGGCGTCGCCGAGGCCGAGCAGGCCGCCCTGCTGGAGCGTCCGCCGGGCTCGCCGGTGCTGGTGATGACCACCCAGTACGCGGCCGCCGGCCGGCTGGTCGCGCTGGCCGTCTCCACCTACCGCGCGGACACCTGCAAGCTCACCTTCGGCGAGACCGGTCTGGTGGAGGTCACCCCCGTCAGCGCCGGCACCGAGGTGCGCACCGCCTCCTGAACCACCTGTCGCACACCCTCAGGCCCAGGCCCGGACGCCCCCGCAGGCAGCCGGGCCTGAGTCGTTCCCGGCGGCGCCGGCCCCGGTCGGACCCGGGCACCGGGTGCGGGGCCGCCGGTTCCGCACCCGGACCGGGCGTCAGGCCCGGGCGGCGCCGCCGGTCGGCGGGTCGACGGCGAAGAGCTGCTCCTCCACCTGGTCCAGCGCCACCCGCAGGGCGCCCATCGCGACGACCTCCGAGCCGAGCGCCGCCAGCGCCACCTCGGGCGCGCGCAAGGTGAACTGGGCGAGGCGCTCGCGCAGCGGCTCCAGCACACCGTCGAGGCCGGCGGCCCAGCCGCCGACGACCACCAGCTGGGGGTCGATCGCCAGCACCAGGGCGGCCACGCTCTGCACCAGGCGGGTCAGGAAGCGGTCCATGGCGACCTTCGCCACCTCGTCGCCCTCGCGGGCGAGCCTCAGCACCCGGGCGACGGCCGCCTCGTCCAGCGGATTGAGCGGCTTGCCGGTGGTGGAGAGCAGCCGCTCGGGGGTGACCTCCTGGCCGAGCAGGTGCAGCGCGCCGATCTCGCCGGCCGCGCCGCCGTACCCGCGGTGCAGCCGGCCGTTGATGAGCGAGCCGGCGCCCGGGCTCAGACCGGCCATCACGAAGACGACGTCGTCCGCGCCGACCGCCGCGCCCTGCCAGTGCTCGGCGATGGCGGCCAGGTTGGCATCGTTCTCGATCATGACCGGGCAGCGGAAGGACCGGCGCAGCCGGGCGCCCAGGTCCAGGCCGGTCCAGCCGGGCATGGCGGTGCCGAGCTGGATGGTGCCGTCGCGGTCGACGATGCCGGGGGTGCCGACGCCGACCGCCCACAGGTTGTCGCGGGAGACGCCGGCCTTGCGCAGCACCTCCGCGACCGCGGTGCGGACGGCGCTCAGCCGCTCCTCCGCGTCCAGGGTCTCCTCGATCGGGCGGAAGTGACTGCCCACCACCTGGCCGGTGAGGTCGGCCAGTACGACCCGCAGGTCGTGCACGCCGATCTCGACGCCGAGGATGTGTCCGGCCTCGGCGCGGAACCGGAACCAGCGGGCCGGTCGCCCGCGCCGCCCGCCGCCCGGCTGGCCGCCGTTCTGGGGCTGGTCCACCTCGGCGACCAGGCCGGTCTCGACCAGGCCCTCGATCACGCCCTCCACCGTGGGCCGGGACAGCCCGGTGTCCCCGACCAGCTGAGTGAGGGTCACCGAGTGGCCGGCCCGCAGCGCCCGAAGCGTGACCGCCGCATTGATGCGCCGCAGCAGCGAGGAGTCTCCTCCGGTGAGCCGATCCGCCAAGATGCTGCCCTTCGCCGTTCGCGCGACAGCTCTGGCGCGCGGTGCCGAGTGCGCGGAGACCACCGAATGTCCCGCGAGAGTCCGCCACCCGGAACGCGGCGCGGCAGCGCTGGGCAGCCTGCGCCGGGCCCGGAGGGCACGTGCCGGATGCTACCCGGGCCCGGGGCCGGCGGGCGAGCATCTCCGCAGCTCATCCCGGCTTCGGTATCGAAATGGTACGCACCGGGTGGCGGTGCGTGACCCGGGGTTGCCTCGCGTCCCGGGGTGCTCGCGCGGGCCCGCTCCCGGGGGCCGGCCGGGCGGTCGGGGAGCGTGCTCCGGTGGCGCTCCGGGCGGTCGGGGAGCCTCTATGCTGCGGGCATGTTGAACGAGACGCACGCCGCTCGCCCGGCTGCGGCGGCGCTGTCCGACCGGGAGTTCGTGCGGAACGCGACCAGCCCGGCGCCCGTGCCCTTCGTCCCCGAGATCAGCCTGCGGATGGCCGACGACGCCATCGAACTCTGGGAGACCACCGAGTCGGCGCGCGGCGAGGTGGGGCTGGCGCCGCCGTTCTGGGCGTTCGCCTGGGCGGGCGGGGTCGGGGTGGCGCGCTATGTGCTCGACCACCCGGAGGTGGTGGCCGGGCGGACGGTGCTGGACCTGGCGGCCGGGTCCGGGCTGGTGGCGATCGCGGCGGCGATGCGCGGGGCGGAGTCGGTGCGCGCCGCCGAGATCGACGCGTACGCGGTGGCGGCCATCGGCCTCAACGCGGAGGCCAACGGCGTCCGGGTGGCGGCCGCGGTGGAGGACCTGCTGGACGGGGACGGCGCTCCGGCCGACGTGGTGCTGGCCGGGGACGTGTTCTACGAGCGGGCGATGGCCGCGCGGTTCCTGCCCTTCCTGGAGCGGGCCCGGGCGCGCGGCGCGGTGGTGATCGTCGGCGACCCGGGGCGGGCGTACCTGCCGCGCGGGCACTTCACGGAGCTGGCCGCGTACCGGGTGCCGGTCGTGGCGGACCTGGAGGACGCCGCGCTCAAGACCACCACCGTCTGGGAGCTCGCCGCACCGGCCCGCTGAGGCGGGGCCGGGGCCGGTCCCGCGGTGCGGAATTCCCGGCGGCCCGGCCGGAGGTCCTGGTAGACAGACCGGCATGACCGCCGACATCGTGCTGCGCACCGCCACCCCCGACGAGGTCCCCGCCCTGCTCGTGCTCTGGGCGCGCGCCGCCAAGGGGACGAGCATCACGGACGACGCCGACGGGGTGGCGGCCCTGCTCGCGCGCGACCCGGAGTGCCTGATCGTCGCCACCCCGGCCGGTGATCCGGCGACCCTCGTCGGCACCGTGATCGCCGGCTGGGACGGGTGGCGCTGTCACCTCTACCGCCTCGCCGTCGACCCGCGGTACCGCCGCCGGGGGATCGGCGCGGCCCTGCTGGCGGCGGCGGAGGCCCGCTTCACCGCCCTCGGCGGCCGCCGGGCCGACGCGATGGTGCTCGACGCCAACGCCGAGGGGCAGCGCACCTGGCGGACGGCCGGTTACGGGCCGCAGCCGCAGTGGACCCGCTGGGCCAAGCCGTTGACCGCCTGAGGCCGGTCGCCCGCGCAGCTGGTCGTCCGCCGGTCCGGCCGCGCGGGTGGGCCACGGCCGCGCCGACGGCGGGTGGTGATGGGGTGGCGCTCTGTTGCGTGCGGGGCGGGATGCGACTTGAATGGTCCAGACCACATGGGAGGGGAAGACCTATGGCCATTCCACAACGCACCATCGCCCTCGGCACCTTGGGCTTCGGCACGATCGTCGACGAGCGGACTTCGTTCGAGATCCTGGACCACTTCGTGGAGTCGGGCGGCACCGTGCTCGACACCGCGAACAACTACGCGTTCTGGCTGGACGGCGCCACCGGCGACGAGAGCGAGGAGGTGATCGGACGCTGGCTGGCCAGCCGGGGTGCCCGCGACCGCGTGGTGATCAGCACCAAGGTCGGGGCCCGGCCGACCGTCCCGGGGACCGGCCTGGAGACCGCCGAGGGCCTCTCGGACAAGGCCGTCCGGACGGCGCTGGAGGGCAGCCTGCGCCGGCTCGGCACCGACCGGGTCGAGGTCTACTGGACGCACATCGAGGACCGGTCGGTGCCGCTCGCCGAGACGGTCGACACCCTGGCCGACCTGGTGGCCGCCGGGAAGGCCGGCGAGGTCGGGGCCAGCAACCACGCCGTCTGGCGGGTCGAGCGGGCCCGGGCGCTCGCGGGGGACCGGGCCCGGTACACCCACATGCAGTACCGCTACTCCTACCTCCAGCCCCGCTTCGACATCCCGCTGCCCTCCTCCGCCCATGTCCACGTGACCGGTGAACTGCTGGACTACGTACGCTCCGAGGGGGACATCCGGCTCTGGGTCTACAGCCCGATCCTCTCCGGCGGCTACACCCGCGAGGACGTGGAGATCCCGGCCGCCTACGACCACCCGGGCACGCCCAGGCGGCTGGCGGCGCTCGGCGCGGTGGCCGAGGAGCTGGGGGTGACCAAGAACCAGGTCGCGCTCAGCTGGCTGCTGGACCACGACCCGCGGATCGTGCCGCTGGTCGGCGTCAGCAGGATCGCCCAACTGGACGAGGCGCTGGGCGCCCTGGCGGTGACCCTCTCCGCCGAGCAGCGCCGGCGCCTCGACGAGGCCGCGCTCTGACCACTGGCGATGCTCTGACCACTGGCGATGCTCTGACCAACGGCCGTGCGCCGACCACTGGCCGGACCCGGCGGCGCCGGTAGGGCCGCCGGGGGCCGCCGGGGGGCCGTGCCGTTCGCGGTACGGCCCCCCGGCAGGCGCGCGGTCAGAACCAGTGCAGGCAGTGCGGGGAGCGCTCGCCCCGGAAGAGGGCGTCGGCGCGGGCGGCCGCCCCCGGATGGTGGGCGAGGACGTGGCCGGCCCGGACGAGCGTGCTCGGGGCGGTGCCGCCGAGGTAGAGCGAGCCCAGGTCGCGGACGTCCAGGGACAGGTCGGGCTCCCGGTCCGTCGGGACGCAGTCGGCCCTGCCGTTCCGCACGGTCAGCAGATAGCGGTCGTGCTCGCCGAGGAACGGGTCCTCGACGTCGAGGACGAGCTCGCCGTCCGCGCACCAGCCGCGCGCGGTCAGCGCCCGCGGCACGTCCAGCAGCCGCACCCAGAGCCAGTCGGTGTCCTGGTGCACCTCGCCGGCGCGGAAGTCGGTGAGCCGCCAGCGCAGCGGGTGGTCGGGCGGGACGTGCTTGAAGACGACCCGGTCGACCAGGTCGTGTTCGAGGACGAAGCGGGCCAGGGCGGTGAAGACGGCGTCGTCGGCGGCGATGACCTCGTCGACCGTCAGGCTGTCGGGCTTGTCCTTGGCGTAGCAGGCGTACCCGTCCGGGACGCCGTCGGCGTCCCGGTGCAGGGCGATGTAGCGCGGTGTCGGCGCGATCGGGGGCTGTCCGGCGCGCAGGGCCCACCAGCGGTGCGGCCGGGACAGCGCGCCGGGCTGGGTGCGGCGGTACCGGTCGTAGACCTGCTCCAGGAGCTCGCCGCAGTCGGCGTGCCGCAGCACCTCGACCGTGCCGCTGTCCGGGGCGGCCGGGCCGGTCGCGGCGGCGTCGGCCCGGCGGGCCCGGGGGGCGGCGAGGGCGGCCCGGTGGTGCGGCACCGTCAGCCGCGCCGTGTACGTCGCCGGTCCGTAGCCGAACCTGCCGTAGATCGTGGCCTCGGAGGCGAGCAGGACGGCGAGGAACTCCCCGCGGGCCCGGAACCCGGCGAGCTGGTGACGCATCAGCGCGGTCAGCACGCCCCGGCGCCGGTGGGAGGGCAGGACGCCGACGGCCGTCACCCCGGGGACCGGGACGAGGGCCCCGCCGGGCAGGGTGAGCTCGAAGGAGTACGCACCGGCGGTGCCGACGGGCCTCCCGTCGTCCGACACGGCGAGCAGGCCGCGGTCCATTTCGAGCGCCGACCACCAGGCCCCGCCGCCGTCCTCGGCCGTGGTCTCCCGGAAGAGCCCGAACGGGGCGAGCAGGGTGTCGACGAAGACGTCGTGGTCCTCGTCGGTCGTGGAACGGATCTCCATGGTCGCCGTCGCCTCCTCGCGTACCGGCACCACGGCTCGTGGTGCCCGGCCACATTGGAACGCCGACCCGCGGCCGGGGCAAGCGAATTTCGGCCCGGGCCCCGCGACGGCCGCGGCGGCCGTTCCGCCCCCGGGGTACTGACAGGGGTTCAGGGACCGGTAGCCTGGGCGGACTTCCGGACGTGCGGATCGACCGGCACCGGGCAAATGGGGGGACCATGGCAGGTCAGGCGAGACGAACGGCCGCGGGGCGGCGGCGCGGTACGGCGGGCCTCGCCGTCGGAGCGCTCGCGCTGCTGCTCGCGGTCGCCGGCTGTTCGAGCAGCGGGACGGCCGCCGCGCCGTCGGCCTCCGCGCCGCCGGTCCGGCCCACGGAGCCCGCCACGCCCACGCCCACGCCCACGCCGACGGCCACGTCCGCGGTCCCGTCCCCGCCCGCCGCCGTGCCGTCCGCCTCGGCCCCCGGGGCGCCGCCGGAGCCGTCCGAGGCACCCGGCTCCGTCTACGGGTGCGACGGGCAGCCGCTCATCTCGCCGAAGTCCCTGGCCCTGGCCTGCGACAAGGGCGCGTCGATGCTGGACGGGCTGGTCTGGACGGCGTGGGGCGGGCTGAGTCCCACCGCCACGGGCCGGCTCTGGGAGAAGAACGCGGCCGGCGGCGTGGCCGCCGTCCCCGCGACGGTGACCCTGGGCGGTCTGACCGGCGGCGACTACACGACGATGCGGATCTCCGCGCCGAAGGCCGAGCGGCCCAACCTCACCTTCACCCTGAGCCGTTCCGGCCCGGCGCCGAAGGACTGACGGCCGGGCGGCCGTCCCGCCCGGCCGGTGTCACGGCCGCAGCGCCACGCGCAGCTGCTGCGCCCGGTGGTCCGACATCCCCCGCTGGTCCGCGAAGGAGTACCGCTCCACCGCGACCCGGCGGTCGGTGAACGCCCAGTCCAGCCGCCACAGGTCGCTGCCCAGCAGGCCGCCCCAACTGCCCGGGTAGAGGTCGCCGGAGGCCGAGCGGGCGTCGCGGAAGCGGGCGCGCAGGCCGCTCAGGTCGCCCATCGCCGGGGTGGTGTTGAAGTCCCCGGCGATCAGCAGCGGGTGGTGGTTGGCGGCGGCGTCCGACTCCAGTGCCGTGTACTGCTCCCGGCGTGCGGCGTCCGCCGCGCGGACGGTGCGGTAGAAGTCGCCGCCGAACACCGACTGCCGGGTGTCCACCTGGACCGGGATGTGCACGTTGTAGAGGGACACCGCCCGGCCGTGGACGTCCACATCGGTGCGGAGGACCTTCTTCCTGGCGAAGGTCACCTCCCACGGCGTACCGGCCGGCAGCGCCGCGCCGACCGCCGGGGTGGCGAGCACCGGGAACCGCGAGAGCGTGACCAACTCGCCGAGCACCGCCACCCGGTAGCCGGGGAACTCCTGCCGGATCCGGTCGAGCCGGTCGATCCGGGTCGGCGTCTCCTGGACCCAGGCCAGGTACTCCTGGAGCAGGTAGACGTCCGCGTCCCTGCTCCGGAGGTAGCGGTAGAAGGCGTCCGGGTCGTCGGTGGTGTCCCAGTACTCGGTGTTCCAGGAGAACACCGTGAACGCCGGGCCGGGCGCGCGGTCCCGGCCGGGCAGCAGCGCCGCGGGGTTGAGCCCGGTGCGCGGCAGGCCGGCCAGCAGCAGGGCGACCACCACCGGGACGAGCCACCGCCGCGACGGCCGGGTGACCACCGCCAGGGCCAGCAGCAGCACCGGCACCGCCAGGAAGAGCAGCGGCGGCGCGAGGTCCGGTATCAGCCAGAACCACCAGCGGCCGCTCAGCAGGCGGTCGAGGAGGAGGAAAACACCCCAGCAGGCCGTGACGGCGACCAGCGACCGGGGCCCGAGCGAACGCGGGCGAGCGGAATCCATGGCGCGGAGAGTAGCAGGGCGGCGGCGCCCCGGATTTCACCCGGCCGCATTCCAATACCGAGACGATACCCGGCCGATACGCGGCCCGCCTGAAATGGCGGCATGACGTTTTCCGTATCGGTCGTCATACCGGCCCACAACTCCGCTCGTACCCTGGGTGCCTGTCTCGACTCGGTGTACGCCCAGACCGCCCCCGTCCACGAGGTCATCGTGGTGGACGACGGCTCCACCGACCGGACCGCCGAGGTGGCCGAGGGCTATCCGTGCACCCTGATCCGGCGCACTCCGAACCGCGGAGTGTCCGCCGCGCGAAATGCCGGAATCGCCGCGGCGACCGGTGACATTCTGTTCTTCCTCGATTCCGACGAGGCGCTGACGCCCGATTCGGTGGCCAACGCGCTGGAAATCCTGGCGGCCGACCCGGAGTGCGGCTGCGTACACGGAGTGATCGCACCGGATCCGCTGTTCGACGACGGTCCGGTGGAGCGCTACCGGGTGCTGCACGCGCACTGGTGGCGAGTGCGCGGCGCGGGCGTCGTGGAGACCGCCTTCTTCGCCCAGGCGGCCGTGCGCCGCGAGGTCTTCGAACGCCTCGGCGGCTTCGACGAGCGGCTGCGGGACTCCGAGGACCTGGAGTTCAGCGACCGGCTGGCGCCCCACCACCGGATCGTCCTCACCGACCGGGTGGTCGCCCTGCACGACGAGGAGCACCGGCTCCGGCCGCTGCTGGCCGAGACCTTCCGGCGGGCGCTGGTGCTGGTGCCCGCGCTGGCCTCGGCGCGCCGCGGCGGGCGGCGCAACCTGACCGCCAACAGTCCGGCATCGGTCGCCGCCGCCGCCCTCACCCTGGCCACCCTGCCGCTGGCGCCCTGGTACCCGGTGCTGCCGGCCCTCGGGGCGCTCGGGTTCTGCGCCGCCAACGGCCGGCTGCTGCGGTTCGTCGCGGGCCACCGGGGCCCGGGTTTCGTGCCGTTCTTCACCGGCGTCCACTTCCTGGTCATCACCGCCCTGGTGAGCGGCGCCGCCGTCGGCACGGTCCGGATGCTGCTCCCGGACCGTGCCGACGGCGCCGGGGCGGCCTCGGCGACGGCGGCCGAGCCCGGTACCGCACCCGGTACCGCACCCGGCACCGGGGCGGCCCGGTGATGCTGGACCGGCTGCGCAAGGTGCTCACCCCGCTGATCGTGCTCGCCGCCCTGGTCGGCCTCGGCCTGCTGCTCCGCCACGAAGGCCCGGTCGCCGTACGGGCGTTCGCCCGGGCGGACGCCCTGCCGCCGCTCGCCGCCTCGCTCGCCGCCAACGTGGCCGGCCTGGTGCTCGCGGTGCACGCCTGGCGGGTACTGATCCCCGGCGACCACGCGATCCGGGGGGTCCACGCCGCCCGGATCTACTTCCTCGGGCAGCTCAGCAAGTACCTGCCGGGCCGGGTCTGGGGCGTGCTCACCCATGTCACGCACGGCCGGGCGGCCGGGGTGCCGGCCGCCCAGATGACCTCCGCCTACCTGCTCAGCCTGGCGCTTACCCTGCTCACCGGCGCGGGCGTCGGGCTGCTGGCGGCGCCGGCCGCGCTGCCGGGGCAGTGGGTCTGGCTCTGCCTGCCGGCCGCGGGCTTCCTGGCCTGCGTCGTCCGCCCGGCCCTGGCCACCCGGCCGGTCGCGGCCGCGGCCCGGCTGCTGCGGCGGCCGGTCGAGGCGCCGCCGGACGCCGCCGTCCGCCGCGCCGTCCTGCTGGCGATCGCCTCCTGGCTGGTCTCCGGACTGCATCTCTGGTTCCTGGCCCTGGCGTTGGGCGGGTCGGCCGGGGCCTCCCTCGGCCCGGCGGTCGGCGCCTTCGCGCTCGCCACCGTGGTCAGCAGCCTGGCCGTGATCGTGCCGGACGGCTGGGGGGTGCGCGAGCTGACCATCACGGCCGCGCTCGCCACCGTGCTGCCCGGGGGCGTCGCGGCCACCGCGGCGATCGCCAGCCGGGTCGTCTGCGTGCTGGCCGAGCTCGGTAGCTCGGCCGTCGTCCTGACCTGGGCCCGGCTCAGGTCCACCCCGATGCGAGAGGAAGCCCGTGTACACCCTTGACGACGCCGAACGGTTCCAGGTCCGTGAGGTGCACGACCTGTACCGGCGGTACGTGAACAAGAGCCAGGTCTCGCTGATGACCTCCTTCGGCTTCGGCCGGGAGCTGGTCGCCGAGGCCCGGGGCGCCCATCTGACCCTCACCGACGGCCGCCGGATCCTGGACGTCACCGGCGGGGTCGGCGTGCTCAACCACGGCCACAACCACCCGCGGATCCTGGCCGCCCGCGAGCGGTTCGCCCGGGCCGGCCGGATGGAGGTCCACAAGACGTACTTCTCGCCCTACCTCGCCGCGCTCGGCCACAACCTGGCCGAGGTGCTGCCCGGCGACCTCTCGATGTCCTTCCTGCCCAACTCCGGCGCCGAGGCGGTGGAAGGAGCCGTCAAGCTGGCGTACAAGTACCACGGCGGCAGGCGCGGGACGGTGCTGCGCGCCGACTGCGCCTTCCACGGCAAGCTGCTCGGCTCCGGCGGCCTGACCGGCCAGAGCCAGTTCGCCTTCCCCACCATCCCGGGCATCGACACCTTCACCTACAACGACCTCGACTCGGTCCGCCGCGCCGTCGACGCCCACCCGGACGACGTCTACGCGATCCTGATCGAGCCGTTCAGCGCCTCCACCGTGCAGGCCTGCTCCGAGGAGTTCCTGCGCGGGCTGCGCGAGCTGTGCACCCGGAAGAAGATCGTGCTGATCTTCGACGAGATCTACACCGGCTGGGGCAAGACCGGCACCCTGTTCCACTTCATGCGCTACCCGGGCCTGATTCCGGACGTCCTCACCACCTCCAAGTCCTTCGGCGGCGGCAAGTCCTCGATCTCGGCGTTCGTCGCCCGCGAACCGGTCTTCCGCAAGGCCTACGACAACCTCGGCGACGCGCTGCTGCAGTCCACCTCGACGACGTACTACGGCTTCGGCGAGGAGTGCGCCACCGCGCTGGAGGCCGTCAACATCGCCATCGAGGACGACTACCCGGCGCGGGCCCGGGCGATCGGCGCCGTCCTGGAGCCCGGGCTGGCCCGGCTGGCCAAGGAGCACCCGGAGGCGGTCGGCCGGGTGACGGGTGCCGGGGCGCTCTGGGGAGTCTTCATCGAGGGCGGGCCGAAGATCCTCGACCTGGTCGCCAGGCTGGCGCCGGGCGGGATGGCCCGTGACCCGAGGTTCAAGACCAAGCTGGTCACCTGCGCGGTGATCAACGCCCTGTACCAGGACCACGACATCTTCGCCTACTACACCCTCAACGGGCTCAACCCGCTGGTCATCGGCCCCTCGCTGGTCACCGACCCGGCCGACGTGGAGCGCACGGTCGAGGCGCTCGGCGAGGTGCTCGGCAAGGGGCTCGGGCACCTGGTGACGCGGTTCCTCAAGCAGAAGGTGGGGTCCCAGTGGTGATCGCGATCACCGGCGCCGCGGGCATGCTCGGCTCGCGGCTCGCCGAACGGCTGCTCGCGGACGGCAAGGACGTCCGCGGGGTCGACCTGCGGCCCGGCCCCGGCGTGGCGGTGGTCGGCGACATCCGCGACCCGGCCGTGATGGCCCGGGCGCTGGACGGCGCCGAGGTGCTGGTCCACGCGGCGGCCGCGCTGCCCAGCTACCCGGACGAGCAGATCCGCTCGATCATCGTCGGCGGCACCGAGAACGTGTTCGCCGCCGCGCGCGCCGCCGGCACCCCCCGGGTGGTGCACATCTCCTCGACGGCCGTGTACGGCCTGCCCAAGGTCGTCCCGACGCCGGAGACGTATCCGCGCGAGCCGGTCGACACCTACAGCCGGGCCAAGGCCGCCGCCGAGGAGATCGCCGAGCGCCACCGCGCCGCCGGGATGTGCGTGCCGATCCTGCGGCCCAAGACCTTCGTCGGCCCGGGCCGGATGGGCCTGTTCTCGATGCTGTTCGAGTGGGCGGAGGAGGGCCGGAACTTCCCCGTGCTCGGCCGCGGGGACGTACGGATCCAGATGTTCGGCATCGACGACCTGGTGGACGCCGTGGTCACCGTGCTCACGGCGCCCGAGGACGTCGCCAACGACACCTACAACCTGGCGGCCGCCGAGTTCGGCACCCTGCGCCAGGACTTCCAGGCCGTCCTGGACGCGGCCGGCCACGGCAAGCGGGTCGTCGCACTGCCCGCCCGGCCCGCGCTGACCGTGCTGAGCACCCTGCAGAAGGCCAGGCTCTCGCCGGTCTACGGGCGGCTGCTGCACAAGCTGATGGAGGACTCCTACGTCAGCATCGACAAGGCCGGGGAGCGGCTCGGCTTCGCACCCAGGCTGTCCAACCGGGACGCGATCCTGCGCACCTACGACTGGTGGCGCACCGCCCGCCACGACCGTCCGGCGGGCAGCCCGACCGGCCGGACCAGCCGGGACCCGTGGAGCCAGGGCCTGTTGTCCGCCGTGAAGATCTTCTTCTGAGGGAGTGCGCGATGACCTTCCTGAGCGAACAGACGGAGCCCCTCCGGCGCGGCCCCACCTCCCGGCTGCCGGCACCGCTGGAGCTGCTCCGGCCGGGCCAGTGGCCGAAGAACCTCCTGGTGGTGCCGCTCTCCCTGCTCGGCGCCGACCTGGACTGGGGCATGGTGGCCCGAGTCGCCGTCACCACCTGCGCCTTCGTGCTCGCCTCGTCGCTGGTGTACGTGGTCAACGACATCGCCGACATCGACCGGGACCGGCGCCACCCGGTCAAGCGCCACCGCCCCCTGGCCGCCGGCCGGGTGGGTCGGCGCACGGCCGTGGCGCTGATCCTGCTGCTGGCCGGGCTGCTCGCCCCCGTCCTGCTGCTCTCCCGGCCCGCCGCGGTCTGGCCGGTCCTGCTCTACCTGGTGGTGAACGCCGCCTACAGCTGGAAGCTCAAGCACCTGCCGCTGCTGGACGTGTTCATCGTCGCCACCGGGTTCGTCCTGCGGCTGTTCGGCGGCTACGGCGCCGGCGGCCGCCCGGTCGCCGCCTGGCTGGTGTTCACCGTGCTGACGCTCTGCCTGGTCCTGATCGTGGGCAAGCGGCGGCACGAACTGGGCGTCTCCGGCAGCGGCCACCGGCCCGCCCTGGTCGGCTACTCGGCGCACTTCCTGGACCTCGTCCTGGTGCTCTGCTCCGGGCTGACCGTGGTCGGCTACCTGCTCTTCCTGCGCACCGAGTCCGGCTACGCGGCCGGGGCGCTGCTCACCGCGCCCTGCGCCCTGCTCGCGCTCTTCCGCTACCTGCAGCTCGTGGTGGTGCAGAGCGAGGGCGGCAACCCCGTCCGGACCCTGCTGCGGGACGGCGTGATGCTCACCAACTCCTCGCTCTGGGCCGGCCTGCTGCTGGCCTTCCAGCTGCTCTGACGCGCCATCAGGCCGCGGCCGCCGAATCCCGAAGTGCGAACCCCGAACCCCGAACTCCGAACTCCGAACGAGGTCCCATGCCCACACCCCCACCGCTCGTGTCGGTGGTCGTCCCGATGTACAACGACCGCCGCACCGTGGACCTCTGTCTGCGCTCGATCCTGGAGCAGAGCTACCCGGCCGTCGAAGTGATCGTCGTGGACGACGCCAGCACCGACGACTCCGCCGACCTGGCCGCCGCCCATCCCGTCACCCTGGTGCGGGCCGAGCGCAACGGCGGCCCGGGCGGCTCGCGCAACCTCGGGGTCCGGCACGCCGCCGGCGAGATCCTCTTCTTCCTGGACGCCGATCTGACCATGCACCCGGACGCCGTCGCCGAGGCGGTGCGGATCTTCACCGAACACCCCGAGTACGGCGCGGTGTTCGGCGTTCCCGACAAGGAGCCGCTGTTCCCCGAGGGTGCCGTCGGGCAGTACCGGATCCTCCAGTACCACTACTGGCGCAAGAGCGCCGAGGGCCTGGTCAGCGGCGGCTTCTACGCGCTCGGGGCGGTCCGCCGGTCGGCCTTCCTGGAGGCCGGCTGGTTCAACGGCGCGCTCCGCCAGACCGAGGAGATCGACCACGCCGAGCGGCTCGCCGCGCTCCACCCGATGGTGCTCACCTCCCGGGTCCGGGGCCGGCTCTCCGACGAGAGCCGGATGCGGCCGCTGCTGCGGAAGGCCTTCGTCCGCAGCCGGCTGCGGGTGCCGTTCTACCTGGGCCGGGGCCGGGCGATGCAGGGGATGGAGACCCCCGGCCGGGCGGTCGCCTCGGCGCTGGCCGGGCTGGCGGTGGCGAGCCTGCCGCTGATCGCCTGGCAGCCGCTGACGGCGCTGGTCACGGCCCTGGCGGTGGCCGGCTTCGTGCTGACCGACCTCGGCCAGTACCGGTTCGTCCGGCAGGAGCGCGGGCTCGGCTTCCTGGCCTTCTTCACCCTGGCGCACCTGCTGGTGAACGCCGTCGTACTGGCCGGTCTGGTCGCCGGGCTGGCCCAGTTCGCCGTCAGCCGCCGGTTCCGCCGGATGTACGCCGTGGCCGCCGCGCCGGCCCGCGACGACGGAGCCGGCGGGAGCGCCGACGGAGACCGGGGGGCGACGGACCCGGACCCGCCGAGCCGGGCCCGCCGGATCGCCCGGCGGCTGCGCACCTGGTACGGGTGGGCCCTGATCGCCCTGACCGGGCTCTGGCTCTGCTACGCCGTGCTGCGCCGGTCGGTCAGCGGCCGCTGGCACTGGGCCATCCTGCTGGACGCCACCCCGCCGGTGTTCCTGGTGGCGGTCCCGCTGGTGCTCCTGGCCGCCAGTGCCGCCGCCTGCGGCCCGCGCCGCCGCTGGGCCGCCGCCCTCGCGCTGCCCCCGCTGCTGCTCGCCCTCCTCACCGGCTCCGGGCTGAACTGGCCCGCCCTCTGGCACGGGGGTCGCCCGGTGCCGCCCGGCGCCCTGCACGTGGTCTCCTTCAACACCCAGTACTGGGCCGCCGCCACCGACGTGAACCGGCTGTACGACCTGATCCACCGCCAGAACGCGGACGTGTACCTGTTCCAGGAGCACGTGGTCTGGCAGGCCGGCCGCGGTGAGGACGGCTATCTGCGGCTGGACGACGACGCGCGGCTGGCCGCCGAGTTCCCCGGCTACCACATCGCCCGGCGGGGCGAGCTGCTCACCGTCTCCCGGTACCCGATCGTCGCCCAGCCGGCCGTCGGGACCGGCGCCGAGCTGGCGCCGGACGCCCCGTTCGGCACGGTCTTCGCCCGGGACAAGGTGCTGCGCACCGACCTCCAGGTCGGGTCGAAGGTGTTCAGCGTCTACAACGTGCACGTCACCGTGCCGCTCGCGCCCGACCTCGACCCGTTCTCGGACTTCGACTTCGACTCCTACTTCCGGCGCAAGTTCGACTGGCGCCGGGCGGAGATCCGCGGCCTGGAGCGGGACCTCGCCGGCAACCCCCACCAGGTGCTCGTCTCGGGCGACTTCAACGCCGGCGCGTCGATGCGCGACCTGGACGGCCTGCGCGACCGGGCGGACGACGCGATCCGGGCCAACAACGACTTCCTGCCGCTGAGTTGGAAGTTCTCCGCGCCGGCCGGCTTCGACTGGGACAGCGCGGTCAACCGCTCCTTCCCGTTCTGGCGGCTGGACTGGAGCTTCACCGCCGGCCCGGTCCGGGTGCACCGCTACGACTTCCGGCCGACCGACGGCATCTCCGAACACCGGCTGCAGGACCTGTGGCTCTCCCTCTGAAAGGAACAACGATGGTGCTCAAGGATCTGCGGACCGCCGTCCGGACCGCCTCCGGCGTCGAACTGCTGGAGCGGCTTCCCGTACTGCGCCGGCCGGTCGACTGGCTGGCGGAGCGGCCCGTCCTGCACGGCCTGACGCTCTGGGCGTTCGGGCTGCGCAAGCCGCTCTTCTGGGACCACGTCGTCACCCCCGAGCCGCGCGCCGAACTCACCGAGGTGCGGGCCCTGTTGGAGAAGAACCGGGAGCGCTACGCGCAGCGGCTGACCGGCTTCCTGGAGTTGACCGAGCTGCTCCGGGGGATCCCGCTGAGCGGCACCGCGGCGGGCTCCACCCCGTACTGGAACAACGGCTGGCTGCCTCCGCTGGACGCGCTCTCGCTCTACGGCTTCCTGGCCGAGGAGCGCCCGGCCCGGTACCTGGAGGTCGGCTCCGGCAACTCCACCAAGTTCGCCCGCCGGGCGATCGAGGACCTCGGGCTGGCGACCCGGATCACCTCGATCGACCCGGCGCCACGCGCCACCGTGGACCGGCTCTGCGACGAGGTGATCCGCACCCCGCTGCAACACGCGGACCTCGGGGTCTTCGCCGATCTGGAGCCCGGTGACATCGTCTTCTTCGACGGTTCGCACCGGCTGCACATGGGGTCGGACGTGGCGGTGTTCTTCTTCGAGGTGCTGCCCAGGCTCAAGCCCGGGGTGATCGTGCACGTCCACGACATCATGCTGCCCGCGGACTACCCGCACTCCTGGCGCTGGCGGCACTACTCCGAGCAGTACCTGCTCGCCGCCCTGCTGACGGCCGCCCCGGACCGCTTCGACCTGGAGCTGCCCGACGCCTTCGTGCACGCCGACCCGGAGCTGCGGAGGATCGCCGAACCGCTCTGGCGCGCCCTCGGCGTCCGGGACCACTACGAGCCGGGCTCGTTCTGGTGGCGCCACCGGGGCTGAGCCCCCGTCCGGCCCGCGCGGCGGTGCGGCTACACCGGGCACCAGGAGGAGTGGACGGCGTCGCCCGCCCTGGTCCGGCGCCGCACCGCCGGCTCCCCGGGGGGCGGCGCCGCGGCTACGCCGAGCAGGATCTCCCGTTCCAGCGAACGCAGTTCGGGCCCCGGCTCGATGCCCAGCTCCTCGATCAGGGCGGTCCGGAGCCTGCGGTACACCGCCAGCGCCTCGGCCGTGCGGCCCGACCGGTGCAGGGCGAGCATCAGCCGGCCGTGCAGGTACTCGCGGAACGGGTGCGCGCAGACCAGCTGCTCCAGCTCGCCGACCAGGTCCTGGTGCCGGCCCAGCCCGAGCTCCAGCCGGATCCGCTCCTCGACGGCGCGCAGCCGGCTCTCCTCCAGTCGGCGGGCCCAGGCCTCCACGGGCGGGCAGGCGAGCCCGGCCATCGCCGGGCCGGTCCACCGGGCGAGGGCCCGGCGCAGGCCGGTGACGGCCTCCTCCGGCGCGCCCTGGGCGGCCAGCAGCCGGGCCCGGGCGACCTCCTCGTTGAACGCCGAGGCGTCCAACTCGCCTGGGCCGACCCGGAGTCGGTACCCGTTCGGATGGGTCTCGATCACGGTCGGCGCACCCGCCTCGGCGAAGGCCCGGCGCAGCTGGGAGACGCAGATCCGGATCTGCGTCCGGGCGCTGGCGGGTGGCGCGGGGCCCCAGACGGTGTCCACCAGCCGGTCGAGCGGCACGACCCAGTTCGGGGTCAGGGCGAGGGTCGCCAGGACGATCTGGGACCGCCTGCCACCGAGGGCCACGGCGGTTCCGTCGACGTCGACACGAAGCGGTCCCAGGACATGCACGAGCACAACGATCTCCCCCGTATGAAGCTGTCACCTGTGCCGAAGTCCCGCTGCGGAAGCGGAGTTCGCCCCGCCGCCGGGGCGCCGCTCGCAGCATGGTATAGACCTATAAACGTGTCAAGGGCATCTCAAGCCCGCTCCCCGGCGGACTCCGCGGCCGCTGCGGAGCCCGGGGCGGGCGGGCCCCACGGGCGTCGGACGGCCTCCGGCCGGCGTCCGGTCGGCGGATGGGGGAGGGCGCGCGCGGGGCGTCGGCGGGCCGCTGGACGGAGGCGTCACGTCGAGGGCACCGGGGAGCGGGTCCTGGTCGGCGCCTCCCCCGAGGTGCACGTCCGCCAGAGCGGCGGCACGGTCGTGATGAACCCGATCTCCGGCACCTACC